>JALHNV010000003.1 GCA_022843325.1 Pseudolabrys sp.
CGCGTCAGCCGCTTGAACAGGGAGCCGAGACCGTCAGGCAGGAACAGAATGGTCAGCAGCAGCACCGTGCCGAGCACGAGTTGCCAGAGACTGGGCATCACATCGAAGGCAAAGGAGCGCACCGCCTCGAACACCAGGGAGCCGACGAAGGCCGCCGCGACGGAGCCGGCGCCGGCCAGAATGGTGACGAAGACGAAGCCGCCGGAGGTCGTCCAGTACGACATGTTCGGATCGACGTGGCCGATCGCCAGCGCCACCAGCGCGCCGCCGAAGCCGCCCAGCGTGCCGGCGATCACCACCTTGATGTGAATGATGCGCGTCACCGAGACGCCGAGGAACTCGACGCGAATTTCATTGTCGCGGATCGGCGCCGCCAGCGTGCCGGCGACCGAGCGGAAATAAACGCCGATCACCAGCGCGGCGATGGCGTCAATCGCCAGCGTCAGCCAGTACAGCGACCGGCCGAGCATCTCGCCGTGCGGCGCATAGCCGAAGAAGCTCGGCGTCGCGATAGTGAAGCCGTCGGTCGAGCCCAGTGTCTCGGTCTTCACCAGCACGCCGTAGAGAATCATCGACAGCGCCAGACTGAGCATGGCGAAGAAGATTTCGCGATAGCGCGCCAGCAGGAAGCCAACCAGAAACGCCACCAGCCCGGCGCCGAGTCCACCGAGGATCACCAGCACGATGGCGTCATTGAAGCCGGTCCAGCGCACGATCAGCGCCACCACATAGGCACCGATGCAGTAGTAGAGCGCCTGCCCGAACGAGACGAGGCCGGCGCGCCACAGCACCACCAGTCCCAGCACCACCAGGGCGTTGGCGAAGGCGATGGTGGCGAGCGACATCACCCAGTTCGGCAGGAACGGCGCCGCCGCTGCTGCCAGCAGGAACATCAGACCGCCGATGATTTGCGAGCGCGCGGGCATGTCAGATCTTCCTCGGCTGGGCGCGCACGAACAGCCCGTAAGGCCGCACCACCAGCACCAGGGCCATCACGCCGTAAATCACGAAAAGCTCAAGCTGCGGCACCAGATGCACCGCGGCGGCGCGGCAGACGCCGACGATCAGGGCGCCGATCAGCGCCCCCTCGATCGAGCCCATGCCGCCGATGGCGACCACGGCGAAGGCCAGCACGATCACTTCGACGCCGATGCCGAGCGTGACGGCGATCTTCGGCGCCATCACCGCGCCGCCAAGCGCGCCGAGCATGGCGCCGATGACGAAGGTGACGGTGTAGACCAGCGTGACGTTGATGCCGAAGGCCGCCGCGGTCTCGCGGTCGTAGATCACGGTTGTCAGCAGCCGGCCATAGCGGGTGTATTTCAGCGACCAGTAGGCCAGCACCGCTAGGAAGATCGCGATCGCCACCAGCAGAATGTCGTAGTTGGACAGGATCAGTTCGCCGATCTGGACGCTGCCCGCCGCCACCATCGGCTGATAGGCGGCATAGGATTGCGGCCCCCAGATCAGGACGATGACGTCCTCCAAGATCAGGAAGGTGGCGTAGGTCACCAGCACGATGACAACTTCATCTTTGCCGTAGACCAGCCGCAACAGGCCGCGCTCAAGGATCAGCCCCATCACCAGGCCGATCGCCATCGCCAGCGCGATCATGGTCAGGAAGCCCAGCACCGGCGGCCAGTCGCCGTTGGCATAGAGGCCGACGGCGGTCGCGGCGCCATAGGCGCCGAACGCATAGAACGAGCCATGCGTGACGTTGAGGATCTTCATCACGCCGAAGATCAGCGTCAGGCCGATGGCGACGATGAACAGATAGGCCGCGTAAACGAGGCCGTCGGTCAGAATGGCGGCAGCAGTGAGCACGGCATTTCCGATGCTTCAGGAGGGCCGAACGGCGGGGACGAGTCTGCCCCCGCCGCGCACGGACTTGTCTGGGCTTCAGCGCCTCAGCACTTGGCGCCCTTCATACCGTCGGCGATCCACTTGTCGGCGTCGATGCCGGGCGGCGGATTCACGCATTCCGCCGGGAAGCGGATGATGTCGATGACTTCCGGCTGCTTCGTCTGCTTGTTGAAGCGGTAGGTGCCGTAGGCGGTTTCGGTGATGCCCTGATGGCCATCGCCGAGCGCCATCTTGACGCGGCCGGCCGGGCCTTCGAACTCGATGCCCTTGAACGCCGCGGCAACCTGATCGGTGGTCGGCTTGCCGCCGCCCGCGGCCGCCTTCTCGTAGGCGATCTTCACGCCGAGGATGGATTGCGCCATTTGGTAGGCCGGATAGGTCGGCGGCGTGTTGTAGCGGTCGGTATAGATGTCGTGGAACCATTTCTGGTACGCGTTCTCGCGGGCCAATGGACCGTTGGCGCCACGGGCGCCGATGATGGTGCCGTCCGGCATCTTGTCGCGCATGCGCCAGATCGCGGCCTCACCCGTGGTCGCGACGATGGTCATGCGCTTATCGAGACCGCGGGCCGACTGCTGATAGATGAAGCTCTCGAGATCGCCGTCCCAGAAGCTGGTATGCACCGCCTGCGACTTCGAGGTCAGCAGCGTCGAGATCTCGGCGCCATATTCACCCGCGAACAGTTTCGGGAACAGCACCTTGTCAGGCGTGGCCTTCGGCGCCAGCACCTTCATCGCGCCGAGGAAGTCTCGCCAGGAATCCTGGCCCCAGGCATAGTTCTGGTTGATGCCGGAGAAGGAGGTCAGGTCCTTCTTCTTGGCCACCAGATAGCGCGCCGCGCCGACGCCATCCATCGTGGCGTGGGGGCTGACGCGGAACACGTAAGAGCGCGGCTTTTCTTCGAAGATGCGCGGCGTGCCGCAATCGTAGAACACGGTCAGCGCCTTGAGCTCTTCCGCCACCGGCGTCACCGCCAGGCAACTGCCCGACGAGATGTATCCAATTACGGCGTCGACCTGGTCGCGCTGCACCAGGTTGCGGAACTCGGTGACGACGTTGGCAACTGTGCCGGCTTCGTCGACGTATTTCGCTTCGACCTTGGTGCCGCCGAAGCCGACCTTGTCGAATGGCGGCGGACCCTTGCCGGCGTTGAGCGACTCGATGACGATTTCCGCACCGTTACGGCCGGGAATGCCGAACGGCGACGCCGCCGGTCCGGTCAGAAACGAAACGATGCCGAGCTTGATCGGCGCCGCTGGCGCGGCCGGCTGTTGGGCCGTGGCCGGCGTGACGGCAAAGGCCGCAAGCGCGGCCAAGGCAAACGGAATCCTAACGTGATGGTGTGGCATTTCGAAAACCTCCCCTAGGCGAGCCCGGTTGCTGGGCTTCGTTCGTTGCTGCGCCTAGGAAACGCGATCTGCGGCAAAGTTTCAACCGCTATTTCCGTATTGATACATCTCTGTTCACATGGTCGAATTCGCGCGCGGGGCGTGCGACCGTCGCGCGATGCTCACAGCAGGTGAATGCTCATGGCCGTACCAACCGCGCACCGCGACCAAGCGCCTGATCCGCAAAGCGGTCTGGCAGCACGGCAGGCCATCCGCAGCGGCCGGCATCGCGGGCCGACCTCGGGATTGGCGCCCGGTTATGTGCAGGGCAACCTTGTTATCCTGCCGAAGGACGTTGCCGCCGATTTCCAGCGCTTCTGCGAGCTCAACCCAAAGCCCTGCCCGTTGATTGGCACCGCCGTGCCGGGCGACTGGCGCATCCCGGCGTTGGGCGAGGATCTCGACATCCGCACCGACATTCCCCGCTATCGTGTGTGGAAACACGGCGAGCTGGTTGCCGAACCTGACAACCTCAACGAGGTCTGGCGCGACGATCTGGTCAGCTTCATCATCGGCTGCTCGTTTTCTTTTGAAGAAGCGCTGATGGCGGACGGCATCGAAATCCGCCACATCGCCTGTGGCTGCAACGTGCCGATGTATCGCACGTCGGTCGCAACCGCGGCGTCTGGTGCGTTTCACGGCCCGATGGTGGTGTCGATGCGGCCGATGTCGCCGGCCGATGCCATCCGCGCCATAGAGATCACGGCACGTTTTCCGGCCGTGCACGGCGCGCCTGTGCATATCGGCAAGCCGGAGCAGATCGGGATTCGCGATCTCGCCAAGCCCGACTACGGCGACGCCGTACCGGTCGGTGACGACGAAATCCCGGTGTTCTGGGCCTGCGGAGTGACGCCGCAATCGGTGATCGCCGCGGCGAAGCCGGCGTTCTGCATCACGCACTACCCTGGCAGCATGCTGGTCACCGACCGCAAAAACAGCGAATTCGCGGTGACCTAGGCTTTCGGTTCCCTCCCGCAGAAAGCGGGAGGGGGTGGGGGAAACTTACGCAGCATCCTTGCGCGCATTCTTGTCGAGCAGACCGGCGTCGATCAGCGCCTGACGAATGCGCGCGATCTCGGCACGTTCGATTTTGACCAGCGGCGGCCGTACCACCGCGCGCGGCAGCTTTCCGAGCAGCACCAGCGCTTCCTTCATGCGGTTGTGCATGTCGACAAACGGGTCGGCGTAGAACACGCGCGCCATCGGTTCGATGCGATCATTGACGCGCTTCGCCGCGGCGAGATCGTTGCCCTGCACGGCGCGAAACAACTGCGCCTGCAGATCGGCGATAACGCTGCCCGAACCCGACAACAGGCCGTTGCATCCCAGCACCAGCGATGAGAACAGCCAGGCGCTGTGCGTCGACAGCACGTTTACAGGGCTCGGCAGGTTTTGCAGCGTGCGGATGTGCCACTCGTGATGCGGCACGTTGCCGATCCAGTCCTTGATGGCGCGGATCGACGGCACCTCCTCGCACATCTTCAGCAGCGTATCCTTGGGATAGCCCTGCCCCGTCGCCAGCGGATACTGAAAGATGATCAGCGGAAGATCGGTGGCGTCGGCGATATGCTTGACGTGCGCCAGCGCCATGGCCGGGTTCTGCCCCAGCGTGAAGGGCGCCGGCGGGAATACCAGCAGAGCCGACGCTCCGCCCTGGTCCGCCATTCGCGCCAATCGCGCCGCTTCAAGACTACCGTCGGCCCAGATGCCGTTGACCACCGGCAGCCTGGCGCCGATTTCATCCTGTGCAATGTCGAGCACGCGACGTTGTTCGTCGAAGGTGCAAGACGCTACCTCGGTCGAATGCGCATTAATGGTGACGGCAGAAAGGCCTTCGACCGCAGCAACGTCGCGCAGATGCGCGCGAAACGAGGCCTCGTCGATCGACAGGTCGTTTTCAAATGGCAGCAGCACCGCGGGAATAACGCCGTGCGGAACATATCGCGCGTGCCGGGGCATGAATCGGCTCCTCGATGAGCCGCAAGTTTATCACCGCACTTTTTCCATTGGCAAATCCCATCGCACCCTATTGAATGCCGCGCGTGAACGATTTGCAGCCAGCAACCGATACTTATGATGTCGTCGTTGTCGGCGGCGGGGGCGCCGGGCTGGCCGCGGCGATCGAAGCGTGCAACGCCGGCGCCAGCGTGGCGTTGCTGGAAAAGAACGAGAGGCTGGGTGGCTCAACCGCCTGGTCCGTCGGCTCGATTACGGCCAGCGGCACGCCGCACCAGAAGGCCAAGGGCATCGCCGATTTCCCCAGGATCACTGGCGCGACATGGCCGGCTTCAACGGCGACCTCGATCGGCGCGACAATCCCGCGCTGCGGCGCATTCTGGCCGACAGCATGCCGGACACCTTCCGCTGGCTACTGTCGCATGGCCTCCGCTTCTACGGGCCGATGCCGGAGCCGCCGCACATGCAGCCGCGCATGCATAATGTGCTGCCGAATTCGCGCGCCTTCATCCGCCGCCTCGAGCCGGCGGCGCGGCGCGCCGGCGCGGTGATCGTCAAGCAAGCGCGCGTGCACGCGTTGCTCACCGAGGGCAGCCGCGTGATCGGCGTCGTCTGCAACACGCCACAAGGCCGCCGCACCGTCCATGCGCGCGGCGGCGTGGTGCTGGCGGCGGGCGACTTCACCAACGATCCCGAACTGAAAAGCCGCTATCTTGGCACGCAGGAAGCAAAGGCCTCCGGCGTCAATCCGACCGCCACCGGCGACGGCCAGAAGCTGGCGATGCCGCTCGGCGCACGCATTCTCAATGGCGATCTGGCGCTTGGCCCCGAATTGCGCTTCGTGCCACCGGTCCGCACCAACCTGTTGCAGATGCTGCCGCCGTGGCCATGGCTGGCGTCGTTCATGGCCTGGTCGTTGGACCATATGCCACCGGCGCTGCTGCGGCCGTTCATCATGAGCTTCGTCACCACCGCGCTCGCGCCCTCACCCGGTCTGTTCGAGGCGGGCGCGCTGCTGGTCAACAAGAACGGCGAACGCTTCACCGATGAACACAACAGTCCGGCGCTGGCATTGCCGGATCAGCCGGAGGGCAACGGATTTATCCTGCTCGATGCCCGCATTGCCGCCCAGTTCGAGGCCTGGCCGCATTTCATCTCGACGGCGCCCGGCGTCGCCTATGCCTACCTCGCCGATTACAGGCGCAATCGCGGCGATGTCTATGTGACCGCCCCGACGCTTGAGGCGCTTGCGCATAAATTAGGCATGCCTGCAAATGCGCTGGATCGCACTGTCGCCGGTTTTAATGACAAGGCCGGCAACCGGCCGCCATTCGGCGCCGGTCCGTATGTCGCGCTCGGTCCCGCCCGCGCGGTATTTGTGCACAACGAGGGCGGCCTCGCAGTCGATGACGAACATCGCGTCCTGGCCGACAACGACGCACCGATCCCGGGCCTTTACGCCGCGGGTTCGACCGGGCAAGGCGGATTATTGCTCAAGGGCCATGGACATCATCTCGCGTGGGCTTTCGCCTCAGGCCGCCGCAGCGGACGCTTTGCCGCGGCCGCCGCGCAGACACGGCGTTAACACCCTTTTTCATGGGTTGCGATGATGCAAGATAGCGTTTAACGATCAAGCAACAAAAAAGAGTGGTTCGGGAGGTTGCGTAGCGTCTTCATGAAAGCAGCGCCGTTCGAATATTCCCGCGTCGCCGATATCGACGAGGCTTGCGCTCTGCTCGCCACCGATGACGGTGCACGCGTGATCGCCGGCGGACAGACGTTGGTGCCGATGATGGCGATGCGTCTGGCGCGGCCGACCCGGCTGATCGACATCAATCGCATCGCCGCCTTGTCCTACATCCGCCTTGAAGACGACGCCCTTGCGATCGGCGCCACCACGCGGCAGAGCCTGGTCGAACGCAGTGCGCTGGTGAAAGAGACGCTGCCGCTGCTGGCACACGCCGTTCCGCATATCGGACACGCCGCGACTCGGGCACGCGGCACCGTCGGCGGCTCGATCGCCAATGCCGACCCGGCGGCCGAACTGCCGCTGATCGCAATCACACTCGATGCCACCTTCAATGTCCGCGGCGGGGGCAAGACCTCTGACATCGCCGCCCGCGATTTCTTCGTCGGGCCGATGGTGACCGCGCTGCCGGAGGGCGCGATCCTGGCGGCAGTACGCTTTCCGGTATGGCGCGGCGACCGGATCGGCGTCGGCTTCCATGAGGTCAATGCGCGCCGCAGCGACTTCGCCTTTGTCTCGGCGGCGGCGCAGGTCGCGATGAAGGCCGACGGCACGTGCGAACGGATCGCCATCGGCGTCGGCGCCGTGACCGACTTCCCGATGCGGCTCGACAGCGCCGAACAGGCGCTGCAAGGCACCGCGCTCGACGACGATGCCGTGCGCGCCGCCGTCAGCCAGGCCCTCGCCGGCATCGAGGCGCTCGAAGACTTGCATGCCTCGGCAACCTATCGCCAGCGTGTTGCGATCAAGCTGGCAACACGCGCCATCATCGATGCCCGCGAGCACGCGCATGGGAGACCGCCGCATGCGCATTAAGCTCGACATCAACGGCACGGTTCAGGAGGTCGATACCGAGCCGCGCACCACGCTCCTCGACTGTCTGCGCGACAATCTCAATCTCAAGGGCGCCCATGCGGGCTGCGAGCATGGCGTCTGCGGCGCCTGTACCGTGTTGTTCGACGGCGAAGCGGTGCGGTCGTGTCTGATGTTTGCCGCTCAGGCGGAAGGCACGCCGATCGTCACCATCGAGGGCGTCAGCCCCGGCCCCGGGGAACTGTCGCCGATCCAGGACGCGTTCTGCGAAACGCACGGCATGCAATGCGGTTACTGCACCCCGGCGATGGTTCTGGTCGCGCATGCCCTGCTCGCCGACAACCCGAACCCGAAGCGCGAAGACATCGTCGACGCGATCTCAGGCAACCTTTGCCGCTGCACCGGCTATGCGCAGATCATCGACGCGATCGCGCTGGCCGCCGAGCGCCTGCGCGGCGATAATCGCCCGGCGGAATTGCGGTCGTGAGCGAAACCGCCAACCACTTCCGATTCGTCGCCACCGAACGCCGCGTGCGGGAAGACCGCCGCTTCGTCGCCGGCAAAGGCCATTTCGTCGCCGACATCGATCTGCCGGACATGCGCCATGTGGCGCTGATCACCTGCCCCCACGCCGCCGCGCGCATCCTGCGCATCGACAAGAGCGCGGCGCTGGCCCTGCCGGGCGTGCACTACGTGCTCGACGGCGCCGAACTGGCCTCGGCGACGCTGCCGCTGATGACCGGCCTCGATACGCCGAACGTGCCGCGCCGGCCGCTGGCCCACGAGATTGCGCGCTATTCCGGTGAATGGGTGGCCGCCGTGGTGGCCGACAGCCGCGCGCTGGCCGAGGACGCCGCCGAAGCGGTCGAGATCGATTACGAACCGCTGCCATTCGTGCTCGATGCCGAACAGGCGCTCGATGCGGCGAGCCCCCTGGTGCATGAAGCGCACGGCTCCAATGTCTTGCTCGACAAGACCTTCGTCTGGGGCGAGGTCGAGAAGGATTTCGCCGCCAGCGCACACACGCTCTCGCTGCGGGTGAAATGGGGTCGCTCGTCGACAGTGCCGATCGAGACGTTCGGCGTGGTGGCGCGCTGGGACCCGTGGCGTGAGATTCTCGACGTGTGGGCCTCGATTCAGATGCCACGCTACGCCGACCAGATCGGCGCGGCGCTCAAGGTGCCGCAAACGTCGGTGCGCGTGCATTACGACGTCGACGTCGGCGGCAGTTACGGCGTCAAGCGCGGCATCAAGCACACCGTCCTGGTGGGCTACCTCAGCCGCCGGCTGGGTTTTCCGGTCCGGCTGATCGAGGACCGCCTGGAGAATATGCGCGGCGGCGATGCGCATGGACCGGAACGGCTGTTCGATGTCGATCTCGCCTTCGACGACAAAGGCATCGTTCGCTCCATGAAGATGCGGGCGCTGGAAAACCTCGGCGCCTATGCCGGGCGCTCGCCGTTTCAACTCGGCAAGCCGATTGGCGACATCGTTGGGCCCTACAAGATCAACAGCGTTCAGTATCGGGCGCTTGCCGTGGTCACCAACAAGACCACGCAGGACGCAGTGCGCGGCTTCGGCCAGGCACCGACCAATGTGGCGCTCGAGCGCGGCATGGACGAGATCGCCACCATGCTCGGCATCGACCCGATCGAAATTCGCCGCCGCAATTTCATCCGTCGCGATGAATTTCCCTATCTGATCCCGAGCGGCACCACATACGACAGCGGCGACTTTCATACCGTCGTCGATAAGGCGCTGGCGGCCACCGACTACCGCGAGCTCAAAGCCGAACGCGACCGGCTGCGCGCCGCCGGGCGGCTCGCCGGTATCGGTGTGGCCGCCTGCCTGGAGCCGTCCGGCGGCAATGCCACCTTCGAAGCGCTGCTCAACCCATCGATCACCACGTCTACCTTCATGGATTCCTGCCGCATCAGCATCGACGGCATGGGCGCGGTGACCGCCACCATGCACACGACCTCGTCGGGCCAAGGCCACGAAACGCTGGTTGGCACCGTGGTCGGCGAAGTGCTGCAACTCGATCCCGATCAGATCCGGGTGACGCGGGCGGATTCGCTCAACTCGTTGCCGAGCGGAACGCCGGTCGGCAGCCGCATGGCGATCATGCTCGGCGGCGCCGCGTTCCATGCGGCAGAGAAGCTGAAAGCCAAACTTGTGGCCATCGCCGCGCACGACCTCGGCATACCTCTCGAGCGCGCGATCTACGAGCGGGGCAGCGTCCACGACCGCGACGCGCCGCAGAACAAGCGCGGCTGGGCCGACCTGGTGCAGATCGCCTATCGCAGTTTTCACCGGATGCCGCCGGACATGGAGCCGGGATTGTCGGTCGCCCACGTCTATCCGGTGCCGACCGGCGGCAAACTGCCGACGGCCGACGGGCGCGTGCACATGTATCCCTGCGTGTCGTTCGAGTTTCATCTTGTGCTGGTCAGTATCG
Organism: Pseudolabrys sp.; assembly: GCA_022843325.1. Lineage (GTDB taxonomy): Bacteria > Pseudomonadota > Alphaproteobacteria > Rhizobiales > Xanthobacteraceae > Pseudolabrys. The sequence goes on from JALHNV010000003.1 coordinate 10,226, forward strand.
ATCCCGACCTGGGCGTGCCGGAGATTGCGCGCTACCAGATCGGCCACGATTGCGGCACCCAGATCAATCCGAAGATCGTGCGCGGCATGACCATGGGCGGCGTCGCCCACGGCATCGGCGCCGCGCTGTACGAGGAATTCGCCTACAACGATGACGGCCAGCTGATCGCCCAGACCTTCATGGACTATCTGCTGCCGTCGTCGCACGAAATGCCGAAGGTCAACGTGGTCGATCACGAGACGCCCTCGCCTTTTACCGTGCTCGGGCAGAAAGGCTCTGGCGAATCCGGTTATCTCGGGGCGCCGGCGGCCATCGCCAATGCGGTGAACGACGCGGTCCGGTCGCTCGGACTGTCGATCAATACGCTGCCAATCCGGGCAGCCAAACTCGCCGACATGATCGAGCAGGCAAAATCGCCTCGCGCGAACAATACGTAACAAGGACTCAAGGAATGATCGTCGACAGCCACGCCCATCTGGTGCCACCGGACCTTCTGACCGCGATCCGCAAGGACGCCGCGCGATTTCCCAGCATGCGACTGATCGAAGAGGACGGCAGCCTGGCCTTCGCCTTTGCCGGCAACAAACCGTCGCGGCCGGTTTCCAAGCCTTTGACGGATATTCCGGCACGGCTGGCGTGGATGGACAAGCAGGGCATCGACAAGCAGGTGTCCGGCGGATGGGTCGATATCTTCGGTTACGATCTGCCCGGCCCCGAAGCGGAAGCCTGGAGCAAACTGACCAACGACGCGCTCAGAGCGGCGACCAAGGCCGAGCCGCGCCTGATCACACTGGCGACGGTGCCGCTGGGCGATGGCGCGCGCGCCGCATCCGTCTTGAAGGCGGCGATGGCCGACGGATTCCCCGGCTGCATGATCGGCACCTTGCCGCGCGGCGTCGGCAGCACGCTCGATGCCGCCGACCTCGACCCGTTCTGGAAAGCCGCGGACGAGACCGGCGCAGTGGTCTTTATTCATCCGAGCTTTGACGCCGGCGATGTGCGCGTCAACGACTTCGGGCTGGCCAACGGGCTCGGCCGCGTCACCGACGCCATGGTCGCCATCGCGCGGCTTGTCTCGGCCGGCCATGTCACGCGCTACAAGCAGGCCAGGATCGTCGCGCCGATCGGCGCCGCCGGACTTCCTTTTGTGCTGGGCCGCCTCAAGCGCAATCACGTGATAACACCCGGCGTCGGCGACCCGGTCGAGGCGCTCGCGCATCTTTATACCGATACCATCGTCCACGATGTGCGTGTTCTCAAATTCGTGATCGAGATGATGGGCACCGAGCGCATGATGATGGGCTCCGACATGCCGTTCCCGATCGGCGAGACTGAGCCGATGCGGATCGTTACCGAAGCGGCGCTGTCCAAGGCGCAGACCGAATCGATCAACGGAGGATTGGCGGCTCGCCTGTTCCGCATCTAGCGACAACAAGGACCGAAAAGGTCCAGTTCAAAACTGAAATTCAAAGTCCAGGGAGGACATCATGACAAAGCTAGCCATTGCCAGACGCACAGCTCTCGGCGCTGTCGCTGCACTTGCAGTCGCGGCGCTCGGCGCGCCGGCACCCGCCGTCGCGCAGGAGCCCACCAAAATCAGGATCGTGGTGTTCGGCTTCCCGTCGCTTGGCGCCTTCATGCCGCCGGTGATCAAGGCGCAGAAGCTCGATACCGCTAATGGCCTGGACATCGAATTCGTCGAGCGGCCGCCAGATGCCTATACGACGCAGTTCAACTCGGGCGAGTTCAAAGTCGGCGGCAGCGCCGCGCTGCTGACCGTAGGCCTCGCCGACGCCCGCGGCATCAAGGTGAAGTACCTGTTCAACCTGTTCGACTTCTGGGGCGCCGTCGTCACCTCGCGCGACGCCGTCAAATCGCTCAAGGATATGGAAGGCAAGCAACTCGCCGCGGCACGCTCGACAACCAACTACGTCATGTTCGAGTTCTTCGCCAAGCAAATGGGCGTCGACCCGTCCAAGATCCAGGTGGTCAACACCGCGCCCCCTGGTCTGGTCGGCTTTGCGCTGGCTGACCGCGCCGATGCCGTCCAGCTGTGGGAGCCGGCTTACACGCTGCTGAAATCGAAGAAGCCGGAGATTCGCTTGCTCGATACCGGAATGGCCGCGACGTGGAAGAAGTTTGCCGGCGGCGACCGCATCCCCTATCTCGGTGTCGCCGCACATACCGACTGGATCGAGGCTAATCAGGCGGCAATTCCAAAGCTTTACGCGACTTACAAGGCCGCGGCCGAGTTCATCGCAAAGAACCCGGAAAAGGCGGCGGCGATGATGGCGCCGAAGTCGACGCCGGAAGACATCGCCGGGATCGTGTCGCTGATCAAGGCCAACGACCGGCTCGGCATGAGCGTGGTCGGCGCCGCCGAGGTGCGCAAGCAGATCGAGGCGGTTTACAAGGCCGGTATCGACGTCGGCTATCTGAAGGCCCAGCCGTCGGCCGACACCATCTACGACAAGCCACTGAAATGATGAACACGCGTCCGATGCGCGTTCTGCAAGCCACCGCCGGCCTCATCCTGCTGGCGGTGGTCTGGCAGATTCTGTCGATGACGTTGCAGCCGTTCCTGTTTCCGCCGGTGCCGGAGATATTCAAGCGGACCTTCGAGATATTGTTCACCGGCGAACTGTTGATGGACGTGCTGATCACCGGCGCGCGGATTTTCGGCGGCCTGCTCGGCGCGTTTCTGCTCGGCTGCATGCTCGCGCTGGTGATCGCGCGCTCGCGGCTGGTGGAGAACTTTCTTACCCCGGTGTTGACCTTTTTTCAGGGCATTCCGGCGCTATCCTGGGTGGTGTTCGCCATCATCTGGTTCCACGGCACCGAATTCCGCATTCTGTTCATCATGGTGATGACGACGCTGCCGGCCTTCACGTTCCAGATCCTCGACGCGATCCGCTCGATGTCCAAGGACCTGTTCGAAATGACGATGTCGTTCCGGCCGTCGCGCTGGACGCTGTTCCGCTTTTTGATCGTACCGACCATCGTGCCAGGCATCCTCACCGCCTGGAAGGTCAACCTGGGCAACGCCGCGCGCGTGGTGGTGGTGGCCGAACTGGTCGGCGCCACCGGCGGCGTCGGCTACCAATTGCTGCGGCAGCAACAACTGTTCGACATGGCCGGCGCCATGGCCTGGACGCTGCAACTGGTACTGTTCGTGCTGGTCGTGCAGCAGACCATCAACGCCATTGAACGGTGGGCGCTGCGCTACCGGCCGGTGTCGGAACGGGCGATGTAGCGCGCATGACCCCGAAAAGTGGGAACCGGTTTTCGGATAAGGCCATGCGCAAGGAAAAACTATGAGCGCGACAAATCCCGTCATCCGCTTCACCGATGTCAGCAAGACGTTCCGCCGCGCCGACGGCAAAGGCGAATTTATCGCCGTCGACAGGTTGTCGTTCGAGATCGCCAAGGGCGAGATCGTCGCCGTGCTCGGCAAGACCGGCTGCGGCAAGTCGACCATGTTCAACATCGTCGCCGGCCTCCTCGATCCGAGTTCGGGCGAAGCCCGCGTTGTCGGCCACGATCCGTTCCGGGAGTTCGATTTCTTCCGCGGTAAGATCGGCATCGTATTCCAGAACGACAGGCTGATGCCGTGGCGCAGCGCGCTCGACAATGTCATGCTCGGCCTTCAGATCCTCAACAAAGACCCGAAGCAGGCAGAAGACACCGCGCGGCGCTGGCTGGAGCGGCTCGGCCTGAGCGGTCACGAGCATGACTACCCGCATGCCTTGTCGGGCGGCATGCGGCAGCGCGTGTCGATCGCCCGCGCCTTTGCGGTCGACCCGGAAATCCTGCTGTGCGACGAACCGTTCTCGGCGCTGGACGAAATGACCGCGCGCGACCTGCGCGCCGAATTCGTGCGGCTGGTGCGGCAGAACAACAAGACCGCCGTGTTCATCACCCACCAGATCGGCGAGGCGATGGATATCGGTGACCGGGTGCTGGTGTTCCACCGCCCGGCCCGTATCGCCTATGAGGGACGGCTCAATGCCGACACCAGCGAGGCAGCACGCGCCGGAATGCGCGAAGAGGTCATGCGCGTGCTGGCGCTGGACCGGACGGCGGAATAACCGCGGTAGCCTCGATCTCGACCTTGGCACCGGGCTCCAGCAGCCCGGCGACCACGACCGCGCTCATGGCCGGAAAATGCCGGCCGATGACGCGGCGGTAGGCGCCGCCGATGTCCTTTTGCCGCGCGGCGTATTCAGCCTTGTCGGTCAGGTACCAGGTCAGCCGCGTCAGGTGGCGCGCCTCGCCGCCGGCTTCCGCCAGCACGGCCAGGATGTTCGTCAGCGCCTGCTCGACCTGGGCGACGAAATCCCCGCTCACCAGTTCGGCCTTGGCGTTCCAGCCGATCTGGCCGGAGATGAACACCTGCCGGCCCTCGGCGACGATGCCGTTGGCATAGCCCTTCGGCGCGGCCCAGTCCTTCGGCTGCAGGATGGCGGAATCGTTGTCATTCATGGAAAGCCTACTGATCTCGCAACCGGAAGCGCTGGATCTTGCCGGTCTGCGTTTTCGGCAAGGCGTCGACGAATTGAATGCGGCGCGGATACTTGAACGGCGCAATCGTGGCCTTCACGTGATCCTGCAGCCGCTTGATGCATAGCTCATCGGCGGCGACGTTCGGGCGCAGCACGACAAAGGCGCAGACCACCTGCCCGCGCTCCTCGTCCGGCGTGCCGATCACCGCGCACTCGGCCACTTCGGCGTGCGCCAGCAGCGCGGCTTCCACCTCGGGGCCGGCGATGTTGTAGCCCGACGACACGATCACGTCGTCAACGCGGGCGACGAAGCGGAAGCGGCCGTCCTCGTCTTCAACGAAGGTATCGCCGGTCAGGTTCCAGCCGTCATGCACATAGGCCGCCTGCCGTTTGTCGGCAAGATAGCGGCAGCCGGTCGGGCCGCGGATCGCCAGCAAGCCAATGGTGCCGCGCTCGACCTCGTTCATATTCTCGTCGACGATCCTGGCCTCATAGCCGGTGACCGGACGGCCGGTGGCGCCGGGCGCGGCGTCGCCGATGCGGTTGGTGACGAAGATGTGCAGCATCTCGGTCGAGCCGATGCCGTCGAGGATCGGCGTGCCCGTCTTGCGGGTCCATTCCTCGAACACCGGCGCCGGCAGCGTCTCGCCGGCCGATACTGCGAGGCGCAGCGACGACAGGTCGGCCGCGCCCTTGTCGAAAGCGGCGAGCATGGCGCGATAGGCCGTGGGCGCGGTGAAGCAGATGGTCGCCTTATAGGTCTCGATGATCTGGATCATGTTGGCCGGCGAGGCATTTTCCAAGAGCGTCGCGGTGGCGCCGAAGCGCAGCGGGAAAATCGCCAGGCCGCCGAGCCCGAAGGTGAAGGCCAGCGGCGGTGAGCCGACGAAGATGTCGTTCTCGGTGACGTTGAGCACCTCGCGCGCATAGCCGTCGGCGATGATCAGCAGGTCGCGGTGGAAATGCATGGTGGCCTTCGGCACCCCGGTGGTGCCGGAGGTAAATCCAAGCAGCGCCACGTCGTCACGGCCGGTTTGCACCGCATCGAACTTCACCGGCTTGTCCAGCGCGATGCGGTCGAGTTCGGCGTCGTGATTCGACGTGCCGTCGAAGCTGACGACTTTCTTGAGGAAGCGGCTGTCCTTGGCGCAGGTCACCAGTTCGTCGGCGATGCGGCTGTCGCACAAAGCAAGGCTGATCTCGGCCTTGTCGACGATCTTGCCGAGTTCGCCGGCGCGCAGCATCGGCATGGTGTTGACCACCACCGCGCCGGCCTTGGTCGCCGCCAGCCAGGCCGCCACCAGCGCCGGATTGTTGCCGGAGCGGATCAGCACGCGGTCGCCCGGCTTGACGCCGTAATTGTCGACCAGCGCATGCGCCAGCCGGTTCGACCAGTCGGTCAGTTCCTTGTAGGTGCGGCGGCGGCCGTTGCCGATCAGCGCGATACGGTCGCCGAAGCCGCGCTCGACATTGCGATCGGTCAGTTCAACGGCGGCGTTGAGGCGCTCCGGGTACTGGAATTCCGGCCGGTCGAGCAGCAGATCGGGCCACAGATCGAACGGCGGCAGGTTGTCGCGCGCAAAGGTATCGACATGCGCGGAAGGGCCGAGGGTGGGGACGGGTCGCGCCATGTCTTAACTCTCCGCTGAGGCAAGAACGGACCGGGCAATGACGATCTTCTGGACGTCGGAGGCGCCCTCGTAGATGCGCAGCGCCCGGATGTCGCGGTAGAGCATTTCCACCGGGTGGCCCGAGCGCACGCCGTCGCCGCCGTGCAACTGCACCGCCGCGTCGATGACGCGCTGCGCCGCCTCGGTGGCGTAGAGCTTGGCCATGGCCGCTTCGCGCGTCACGCGGGCGGCGCCTTTGTCCTTGGTCCAGGCGGCGCGGTAGACCAGCAGCGCCGCGGCGTCGATCTCGACCGCCATGTCGGCGATATGGCCTTGCACCATCTGAAGATCGAACAGCGGCGCGCCGAACAACCGGCGTCCGGCAGCGCGCGCCAGCGTCTCGCCCAGCGCGCGGCGGGCAAAGCCCAGCGCGGCGGCGCCGACGGTGGTACGGAACACGTCGAGTGTCGCCATCGCAATCTTGAAGCCGTCGCCGGCCTTGCCGATCAGCGCACCGGCCGGCACGCGGCATTGCTTGAACGAGAGGCGCGCCAGCGGATGCGGTGCGATGACCTCGATGCGCTCGGCGACCGACAGGCCGGGATTGCTGCCCTCGACGACGAAGGCCGAGAGTCCGCGGGCGCCCGGCGCCTCGCCGGTGCGTGCGAACACGATGTAGAGGTCGGCAATGCCGCCGTTCGAAATCCAGGTCTTTTCGCCATCGATGACGTAGCCGTCACCATCGCGGGTGGCGACGGTCGAGATGTTGGCAACGTCCGAGCCGGACGCCGCCTCGCTCAGCGCGAAAGCGGCAATCGCCTGCCCGCTGCGGGTTTTCGGCAGCCAGGCGGCGCGTTGCGCCGGCGTGCCGAACAGCGAAATAGGCCCGGCGCCGAGGCCCTGCATGGCGAAGGCGAAGTCGGCGAGCCCCGCATGCCGCGCCAGCGTTTCGCGCACCAGCGCCAGCGTGCGCACGTCGATCGTCTCGGCGTCGCTGTCACCCGGCGCGGTGTGCTGCAGAAAGCCGTCGCGGCCGAGCCGCGCCACCAGATCGCGGCAGGCGGCGTCGACATCGTGGTGATCGACATGCGCCAAATTGGCCACGGCCCAGGCTTCGAGCTTTGCCGCCAGCGCGCGGTGCCGGTCCTCGAAAAACGGCCAGTGAAGGAATGATGAGTCAGGCATCGCTCAGTCCCCCGCGAATTGCGGTTTGCCCTTGGCGACAAAGGCGTCATAGGCGCGGCGGAAGTCGCGAGTCTGCATGCAGATGGCCTGCGCCTGCGCTTCGGACTCGATCGCCTGATCGAGCGTCATCGACCATTCCTGGGCCAGCATGGTCTTGGTCATCATGTGGGCGAAGGTCGGCCCGGCGGCGAGTTGCTGCGCCAGCTTGACGGCTTCGCTCTCCAGCGCGTCGGCGTCAACCAGCCGATTGAAGAAGCCCCAGCGCTCGCCCTCCTCGGCAGACATGCTGCGGCCGGTGTAGAGCAGTTCGGAGGCCCGCCCCTGCCCGATCACACGCGGCAGCATGGCGCAGGCGCCCATGTCGCAACCGGCGAGCCCGACCCGCGTGAACAGAAACGCGGTCTTGGCCTGGGCCGTGCCGAGCCGCATGTCGCTGAACAGCGCGATCATGGCGCCGGCGCCGACGCAGACGCCGTCGACCGCGGCGATCACCGGCTGCGGACAGGCGCGCATCGCCTTGACCAGATCGCCGGTCATGCGGGTGAAGGCAAGCAGCCCCTTCATGTCGCGGTCGAGCAGCGGGCCGATGATGTCGTGAACATCGCCGCCGGAACAGAAATTGCCGCCGTTGGAGCCGATCACCACCGCCTTGACGTCGTCGGCGTAACTCAACTGCCGGAAGGTGTCGCGCAACTCGGCATAGGAGTCGAACGTCATCGGGTTCTTGCGCTCGGCACCCTTCAGCGTGATGACGGCGACCGTGCCGTCGACGCGCCAGTTGAAATGCTTTGGTTTGAAGTCTTTGGGCTTGAAATCTGCCATGGTCATTACCGTGTTCCTCCCGCACGGACGCGCGTCGCCAATCCGTCGAGCTGTCCGATCATGGATTCCGCTACGTCGGCGTCGATGCCGGCGAGCAATTCGTCAACCCAGCCTTCGTGCGCCTTGGCGATCAGTGCGAACTGCGATTGCCCCTTGGGCGTCAGCCGCACGATGTAGGAGCGGCGGTCGCTGGCCGGCGCCTGACGCAGCACCAGCTTCTCAGCCGTCAGCCGGTCGATGATGCCGGTGACGTTGCCGTTCGACACCATCAGCATGCGCGACAGCTCGGTCATGCTCATGCCGTTCTCCTTGCGCACCAGCGCCGCCATCACGTCGAACTGCGGCAGCGTCACGGCGAATTCCTTGCGCAGGCGCTCGCGCAATTCGGCCTCAATGGCGCGCGCCGCCCGCAGCAGCCGGATCCACAGCCGCAAATGCTGCTTGCTGACAGGCCGGGCCACCGTCTTGTCGCGCGCCTTGTCGGCGATGCTCATGTTGGGCCTCCGGCGACAGCGATGGCCTGACCGTTGACCGAAGCGGCACTGGGCGAACAGAGCCACAGCACGGTCTGCGCCACTTCTTCCGGCGTGATCAGCCGGCCATGCGCATTGTCTTTCGCCAGCGTCTGGCGCGACGCCTCGGCGCTGCGCCCGGTCTTGGCGGCAATCGTGTCCGCGGCCGCGGCCAGCAGCGGCGTATCGGTGAAGCCCGGACACACGGCGTTGACGGTGACGCCGGTGGCGCCGAGTTCGAGGCTCAGCGCCCGCATCAGGCCGACGACGCCGTGCTTGGCGGCGACATAGGCCGCGACATACGGATAGCCCTTGAGCCCGGCGGTCGAGGCGATGAAGACGATGCGGCGCGGGCTATCGGTGTCCCGCGTCACGTCGGCCAGCGCGGCCTGCACGGTCATAAACGCGCCGGTCAGATTGACGGCAATCGTTTCCTGCCATTGCGCGGGCGTTATCTTGCCGGCCGGCGCACTCGCCGCCATGCCGGCATTGGCAATCACCATGTCGATCGGACCATGCGCGGCGCGCGCTGCGGCAACCATCGCCGCGCAGTCCTCCGCCTGAGTGATGTCGGCGACGATGGCGGTCGCCTTGGGCAATGACGACGCGACGTCCTGCAACGGCCCCTTGCGGCGGCCCGCCAGCGACACCGCAGCGCCGTCGGCCGCCAGCGCACGGGCGATGGCCGCGCCGATGCCGGTGCCGCCACCCGTGATCAAAGCATGACAGCCGTCGAGCGTGCCCATCACACTTTCCCTGTCAGCACATCGGGACGAGACTTCAGACGATGCATCTGATCCCGCCCCGGCCAATACGGCTTTGGCCAGGCCGCGCCCGTGTAATGCGCGTCGGCGGCGGCGTGCAGCGTCCAGTACGGATTGGCCAAATGCGGCCGCGCCATGCAGACCAGATCGGCGCGCCCCGCCATCAGGATCGAATTGACATGGTCCGGCTCGTAGATGTTGCCGACCGCCATGGTGGCGACGCCGGCCTCATTGCGGATGCGGTCGGAAAACGGCGTCTGGAACATGCGGCCATACACGGGCTTCGCTGCTTGCGACGTCTGCCCGGCCGACACGTCGATCAGGTCGACGCCGGCTTCCACCAGCAACCGCGCAATTTCAACGGCGTCCTGCGGCGTGACGCCGTCGGCGCCGACCCAGTCATTGGCCGAGATGCGCACCGAGATCGGCTTGTGGTCCGGCCAGACCTTGCGCACGGCGTGGAACACCTCGAGCGGAAACCGCATGCGGTTTTCCAGCGAACCGCCGTAGTCGTCGGTACGCCGGTTGCCGAGCGGCGTGATGAAAGCCGACATCAGGTAGCCGTGGGCGTAGTGTAACTCCAGCCAATCGAAGCCGGCCCGGTCGCCCATTTCTGCGGCGCGTACGAAGTCGTCGCGCACCTTGTCCATGTCGGCGCGCGTCATCTCGCGCGGAATCTGGTTGTTCTCGCTCCACGGCACCGGCGACGGCGCGAGGATTTCCCAATTGCCGCTGGCGAGCGGCGCGTCGGATGTCTCCCAGCCGAGCTGGGTCGAGCCCTTCGCGCCGGAATGGCCGAGTTGCAGCGCCACCTTGGCGTCGGTCTCGGCATGGATGAAATCGACGATGCGCTTCCAGGCCTGCTCCTGCGCCAGCGTGTAAAGTCCGGTGCAGCCGGGCGTGATGCGGCCTTCCGGCGACACGCAGGTCATCTCGGTGAACACCAGCCCGGCGCCGCCCTTGGCGCGCTCGGCGTAATGCACCAGATGCCAGTCGGTCGGCACGCCATCGACCGCGCGGTATTGCGCCATCGGCGACACCACGATGCGGTTCTTCAGTTCGACGCCACGCACGCGCAACGGCACGAACATCGGCGAGCGCGCCGCATTGGCCGGCGCGCCGGTCGCCTGTGTCTCGAACCATTTCTCGGCGCCGGCCAGCCATTGCGGGTCGCGCTCGCGCAGGTTCTCGTGGCTGATGCGCTGCGAACGGGTCAGCAGCGAATAATTGAACTGCACCGGGTCGAGGTGCAAATAGCGCTCGACGTCCTCGAACCATTCGGTCGAATTGCGCGCCGCATTCTGGAGCCGCAGCACTTCCAGCCGACGCTCGTCCTCGTAACGGGCGAAGGCGCTGGCCATGTCCTTTTCGCTGTGCAGATAGTTCGACAACGCGATAGCGCTCTCCAGCGCCAGCTTCGAACCGGAACCGACCGAGAAATGCGCGGTCGCCGCCGAGTCGCCGAGCAGCACGACATTGCCGGTCGACCAGCGCTCGCACAGCACGCGGTTGAAATTGAGCCAGACCGAGCCGCGCAGATGCTTGGCGTTGGACATCAGCGCGTTGCCGTTGAGGTGACCGGCGAAGATCCTCTCGCAGGCGGCGATGGTCTCCTCGGCGTTCATTATGTCGAAACCGGCCTTGCGCCAGGTTTCTTCCGAACATTCGACGATGAAGGTCGCGGTGTCGGCATCGAACTGGTAGGCGTGCGCCCAGATCCAGCCGTGTCCGGTCTCTTCGAAGATAAAGGTGAAGGCCTTGTCGAATTTCTGGCGTGTGCCGAGCCAGATGTACTTGCAGGCGCGGACGTCGATGTCGGGCTTGAACACGTCGGCATAGGCCGCGCGGACGCGGGAGTTCACCCCGTCGGCGCCGACGATCAGGTCATAGCCCTTCAGCTCATCGACGCTCTGCACCTCGGTCTCGAAGCGCAGTTCGACGCCGAGCTCGCGCGCCCGCTCCTGCAAAATTTTCAGAAGCCGCATGCGTCCGATGCCGGAAAAGCCGTGGCCGCTCGAACGCATCACCGCGCCGCGGTAATGCACGGCGATATCGTCCCAGTAGACGAAGGAGTTGCGGATCGCCGTGGCACTGACCGGATCGTTCGCGTCAAGATTGCCGAGCGTGTCTTCGGACAACACCACGCCCCAGCCGAAAGTGTCGTCCGGCCGGTTGCGTTCGAACACCAAGACCTCGTGCGAGGGGTCGCGCAATTTCAGCGAAATCGCGAAATAAAGCCCGCCCGGGCCGCCCCCCAGAATTGCCGCACGCATTGGCCGGCTCCATCATGGTGTCAGGGGGACAGCATGCCGCAGCCCGGCAAATATTACAAACATAAAATTTTTATGCCTAAAGTATTTCCACCGGCAGCGCGGTGCAGGCGCCCCCGTGCAAGGAGCGCGGTCACCATATTCGAAACCCGGTGTTGCCGCACCGGCCCCGATGATGCGATGAAAATTTACCACAGGTGTGAAGCGGTCGCGGGTCTTGCGTCATGAAAGTCATTATTGTTGGCGGAGGGGTTGGCGGGCTGACCACCGCCCTCATGCTTCAGGCCCGCGGCATCGACTGCGAAATCTTTGAGCAGGCCGACGGCATCCGCGAACTCGGCGTCGGCATCAACACCCTGCCCCACGCCATTCGCGAACTGAAAGAGCTCGGCCTGCTGGAGCGGCTCGACGCCGTCGCCATCCGCACCCACGAGCTTTTTTACGCCAACCGCTTCGGACAGACCGTCTGGCACGAATTGCGCGGCACCGACGCCGGCTTCGACGTGCCCCAATTCTCGATCCACCGCGGCCGGCTGCAAGGCGTGATCTACCAGGCAGCGCGCGCACGGCTCGGCGAAGGAAAGATCCACGCCGGCCACCGCCTTGGCGCCTTTCACCAGGACGACAGCGGCGTCACCGCCTATTTCTTCGACCGTCAGGGCGGTCACCGACGCACGGTACACGGCGACGTGCTGATCGGCGCCGACGGCATCCATTCGTTCGTGCGCGAGCGTCTGTTTCCAGACGAAGGCCCGGCGCTGTGGAACGGCACCATGCTGTGGCGCGGCGCGGTGGACTGGCCCCAATTCATGACCGGCCGCTCGATGATCATCGCCGGCGGCATGGACGCTAAATTCGTGCTCTATCCGATCGCCGCTGGCTCGGCGCCCGACCGCCGCCTGACCAATTGGGCGGTCATGGCGAAGGTGTCCGACGGCGGCCAGCCGCCGCGCAAGGAGGACTGGTCGCGTCCCGGCCGCTGGGACGATATACGGCCCTATCTGCAGCGCTTCCGCCTGCCCTATGTCGATGTCAGCCACCTGATCGAGGCGACCGGCGAATTCTGGGAGTATCCGTTGTGCGACCGCGACCCGCTGCCGCGCTGGTCGCACGGCCGCGTCACATTGCTCGGCGATGCCGCGCATCCGATGTACCCCGTCGGTTCGAATGGCGCTTCGCAGGCGATCCTCGATGCCCGCTGTCTCGCCGACCGGCTGGTGTCGGCCGACTTTCCTTCACACGCGCTCTGGCTCTACGAGCAGGAGCGCCTGCCGATGACCGCCCAGATCGTGAAGATGAACCGCAAAGGCGGGCCGGAAGGCGTCATCGACGCGGTCGAGACTCTGGCACCCGACGGCTTTGCCAATATCGACGACGTTTTGTCGCACGACCAGCGCATGGCCATCGTGCGCGGCTATGCATCGACGGCGGGCTTTGTGCAGGGCCAGGTCAACAAAGCGGGCAAGGCGGCGTAGTCCATCACGTCGCCTGCGGCTGACCGCCCTCTTCGACGGGCGGAATATGCATCGGGTATTCGACTTCGCACGCGGTGCATTTGAACACGCACGTAATTGTCTCGCGCGTGCGGCGCCGCTGCTCTTTGAGACGCGTCGGCGCAGCGCACATAGGGCACGCGGGCGATGCAATCGACAAACAATCTGATCCAGACATAATTCCTCCTTCGCCGTAAAAGCGCGGGCATTCCGGTAATTTCGGATTGATAAATCGGACGTGCCGATACAACGCGGAGCCGGGAACTTTGCTCCCGCACCAGCCTCACATAATATTTCAGAACCGCACGGGAACCGTCACCGTTCGGCCTAATTCGACGGCTGTGCCAAGCGCCAATGTTTAACGAAAATGGCCGGGACGAACCCGGCCATCATCCGTCCAACAATGTTGCACCGCAAAGGTCACGTCGCCGGCGGCGGGAGGAACATCACTTCGTGACGCGCGGACAGCGCCACCACGGCGTCAGGCGTAGGCTCCTTGAGCGAGTGGATGCCCCAGAACAGTTCGTACAGCCGTCGCGTCGGCGACACCCAGAAGAAGCACTTCACCGTCTGGTCGGACTTGTTGAAAATGCCGTGCGGGATGTTCATCGGCAGACGAATGACATCGCCCGGCTGGGCAACGAAATCCTTGCCGTCGAGGACGAGATCGAGCCTGCCTTCGAACAGATAGATGAATTCGTCCTGGGTCGGATGGATATGCGGCGGCACGAACGTGCCCGGCGGCAGGGTCGCATGCCAGGAGAACGACTGCTCCGACAGCGTCTTCGGTACATAGGTCTGGCCCAGAATATTCCAGGATATCCCGTCAATGCCGGTACCGGCTTTCGTAATACCTGCCGTCAGCGTTTGCATATCGTCACTCCGGTGATTCAGCGTTACACCCGCGGCCGGTAGTTTTTCCGCCGCCGCACGCTTGTTGATCCATGACATCAACGTCGCGGACAATATTCCGTGCGGCAACGATCTGCTCCGTCAGCGGGTCGATTGGCGTTCGTTTTAACACGCTGTTTTGCCGCGCTGCGACAAAACCCGCATTGCGGTAAATATCGTCAAGTGCTTAGCGTCCTGCATAAAGATAGGGCTTTTCAGCGCGGATATTTTAAGTTTAAAGTATCTAGCGCAGTGTAGCGCCGGCCGCAACGGCCGGGCATAGTGCCGTCGAGAGCACGAATTTCCGGAGGGGTTACGATGAGCAAGTTGGTGATGACGGTTGCCGCGGCCGCGCTGGTCGGCCTTGCGGGCCAGGCGCAAGCGCAGGAAAAGCTGAAAGTCGGAATTGTCACCACGCTGTCCGGTCCGCCGGCGGTGCTTGGTCAGCAGCTTCGCAACGGCTTCCAGCTCGCGGTCAAGAACATGGGCGGCAAGCTGGGCGGCCGTGACGTCGAACTGATCGTGCAGGACGACGAACTCAAGCCTGACGTCGCCGTCAGCAAGGCGCGCGCGCTGGTTGACCGCGACAAGGTAGACTTCGTCGTCGGCCCGATCTTTTCCAACATTCTCATCGCCATCATGAAGCCGGTCACCGATACCGGCACCATCCTGATCAGCCCGAACGCCGGCACTTCCAACTTCGCCGGCAAGGACTGCAACGCCAACTTCTTCGTCACCTCGTACCAGAACGACCAGAACCACGAGGTGATGGGCAAATACGCGCAGGACGCCGGGATGAAGAAGGTTTTCATCATGGCGCCGAACTATCAGGCAGGCAAAGACTCGCTGGCCGGCTTCAAGCGCTACTTCAAGGGCGAAGTGGCCGACGAGGTCTACGTGCCGCTCGGTCAGCTCGATTACTCGGCTGAACTGTCACGCATCGCCGCCTCGAACTCCGACGCCGTATTCGTGTTCCTGCCCGGCGGCATGGGCGTGAACTTCGTCAAGCAATTCCGGCAGGCCGGTCTCGCCGACAAGGTCAAATTCCTGTCCGCCTTTACCGTCGATGAGTCGACGCTGCCGGCGCAACAGGATGCCGCGCTCGGCTTCTTTGGCGGCGCCAACTGGGCGCCCAACCTCGACAACCCGCAGAACAAGAAGTTCGTCGCCGACTACGAGAAGGAATACAACGCGGTGCCTGCGACATACGCCTTCCAGGCCTATGACGCGGCGCTGCTGATCGACAGCGCGCTGAAGGCGACCAAGGGCAACACCTCGGACAAGAACGCCCTGCGCGCCGCATTGAAGAAAGCCGACTTCGCCTCGCTGCGCGGCAACTTCAAGTTCAACACCAACAACTACCCGATCCAGGACTTCTACCAGGTGAAGGTGGTGAAGCGCGCCGACGGCAAGTTCCAGACCGAGATCGACAAGAAGGTGTTCGCGGATTACACCGATCCGCATGTCAAGGAGTGCCCGCTGAAGTAAGGCTGTTCGCCTGCCACGAACGCGCTTGACCTCTCCCATGGGGAGAGGTCGGCGCACGAAGTGCGCCGGGTGAGGGGTTATGGTCTCAATCGAGTCACTTGCCCCCTCACCCCCGCCCTCTCCCCACAGGGGAGAGGGAGTCCGCCGGAGTTCGCGGATTGCACTGCGGTCCTACAAACCGTTCAGAACGATAAACGCTTCGGGCGGGCAGGATTGAGCGACCATGTCCACATCCCTCCTCATCGTCCAGATCCTCAACGGCCTACAGCTCGGCGTGCTGCTGTTCCTGATCGCCGCAGGCCTGACGCTGGTATTCGGGGTGATGGATTTCATCAACCTTGCCCACGGCGTCCAGTACATGCTCGGCGCCTATCTGGCGGTGATGTTCTACGCGCTGACCGGCAATTTTCTGATCGCGCTGGTACTCGCACTGGCGGCGGCGCTGGTCTTCGGCCTGCTGCTTGAGTTCACCGTGTTCAGGCACCTGTACGACCGCGACCATCTTGAACAGGTCATCGCCACCTTCGGCATCATCCTGTTTCTGAACCAGGGCGTGAAGGTGGTGTGGGGCGCGGCACCCCTCAATCTGCCGATCCCGGAAATATTCTCCGGCACCGTGGTGCTGATGCAAGGCATCCTGTATCCGGTTTGGCGGCTGGTGATCATCGGCTCGGGCCTGGCCGTCGGCCTGATCCTGTACATCCTGGTCAGCCATACCCGCGTCGGCATGCTGGTGCGCGCCGGCGCCACCAATGCGCGGATCGTCTCGGCGCTCGGCGTCGACATCCGCCGCCTGTTCATGATCGTGTTCGGCTTCGGCACCATGCTGGCGGCCTTCGCCGGCGTCATGATCGCGCCGATCCTTTCGGTCGAACCGGGCATGGGCGACAGCGTACTCATTCTCGCTTTCGTGGTGATCGTCATCGGCGGCATCGGTTCGATGCGCGGTGCCTTCATCGCGGCGCTGCTGATCGGACTGGTCGACACGCTCGGCCGCTCTTTCGCCATCGACATATTGCGGCTGGTGATGCCGCCCTCGCCGGCCCGCACCGTGGGTCCGGCCATCGCCTCGATGCTGATCTACGTGCTGATGGCGCTGGTGCTGTATTTCCGCCCCGCCGGCCTGTTCCCGGCGCGGGGGCGCTGAGATGACGACGCTGGTTCACACCCCCGCCCGCACCGGCCTGAGCGCCATCCGCGTCGAGGCCGTGCCGGTGCTGATCTTTCTGGTGCTGGCGCTGGTGCCGATCGCTGCCGCTTTCGGGCCGGAGACCTACTGGCTCGGCCTGTTCACGCGCGTGATGGTGTTCGCCATCGCCGCGCTGGCGCTGGATTTCATCTGCGGCTACGGCGGCCTCGTCTCGTTCGGCCACGCTGCCTTCGTCGGCATCGGCGCCTATGCGGTCGGCATTCTCGGCGCACACGGCGTCACCGACCTGCTCATCTCCCTGCCCGTCGCGCTCGGCGTCAGCGCGCTGTTTGCGTTCCTGACAGGTACGGTGTGCCTGCGCACCAAGAGCGTCTATTTCATCATGATCACGCTGGCCTTCGGGCAGATGATCTATTTCGTCGCTGGCTCGCTGGCACCCTATGGCGGCGACGACGGCTTGACCGTGCGGGCACGCTCGACATTGCTCGGTCTGCCGCTGTTCGCCAACGACCGCGTGTTCTATTACATCGTGCTGGGATCTCTGCTCGGCTCGTATATGTTGTGCCGCGCTTTCGTGGTCTCGCGCTTCGGCCGCGTCTTCCGCGGCGCGCGCGAGAACGCCACGCGCATAGCCACCATCGGCTACGACGTGTTCCGCTACCAGCGCATAGCCTATGTGATCGCCGGCGCCATCGGCGGTCTGTCCGGGTTTCTGCTGGCCAACGCGACCGAGTTCGTCAGCCCAGCCTACATGTCGTGGCAGCGTTCGGGCGAACTGATCATCATGGTGCTGTTCGGCGGCATCGGCACGCTGCACGGCGCCATCGTCGGCGCCGCCGCCTATCTGCTGCTGGAGGACACGCTGGCCGGCGTGACCGAGCACTGGAAACTGATCTTCGGACCGATGCTGGTGCTGATCGTGCTGTTTGCGCGCGGCGGGTTGCTCGGCCTCGGCGAAAGCCTGAGGCGAAAATTGTTTCCGGGAAGGTCAGACCCGTGACCGAACCGGTGCTGCGCCTTGAAGGCTTGCGCAAGAATTTCGGCGGCCTGGTCGTCACCGACGACGTGTCGCTCGACATCAAGCCCGGCGAGCTGCACGCCATCATCGGCCCAAATGGCGCCGGCAAGACGACGCTGATCAACCAGATCTCCGGGCTGCTCGATCCAACGGCAGGACGCATCTTCCTCAACGGCGCCGACGTCACCGCCCTGCCCGCCAACAAGCGCGCCGAGCTCGGTCTGGCGCGCTCGTTCCAGATCACCTCCGTGCTGCCCCGCTTCTCCGCGCTGGAAAACGTCGCGCTGGCGGTGCAGGCCCGCGCCGGCTCCAGCTATCGTTTCATCGGCCGCGCCGACGGCGAAGCTGCCCTCAATGCCGACGCCATGGCCGCGCTGAAAGAAGTGTCGCTGGCCGATCGCGCCGACGTGATGGCCGCGCACCTGTCGCACGGCGAGAAACGCGCGCTGGAATTGGCCATCGCGCTGGCGATGCAGCCTAAACTGTTGCTGCTCGACGAACCGATGGCGGGTACCGGCCATGAGGAAGGCGAACGGCTGGTGGGCGTGCTGCAGCGGCTCAAGGGCCGCTTTGCCATGCTGCTGGTCGAGCACGACATGAACGCGGTGTTCGCGCTGGCCGACCGCATTTCGGTCCTGACCTATGGCCGTATCCTGGCGAGCGGGCCGCCGGCCGAGGTGCGGGCCGATCCCAAGGTCGTCACCGCCTATCTCGGCGAGGAGCTCGAATAGCATGCTCGCGGTCGATCGTCTCAGTGCATCCTACGGTCCGGCACAGGTGCTGTTCGACATCAGTTTCGGCGTCGGCGCTGGCGAAGTGGTGACGCTGCTCGGCCGCAACGGCATGGGGAAGACCACCACCATTTTCGCGTTGATGGGACTGGTGCCGCCGCAGGGAGGTACCGCAACGTTCGAAGGCGTGTCGCTGGTGGGTCTGCCGCCGTACAAGATCGCACAGGCCGGCCTCGGCCTGGTGCCCGAGGGCCGCCAGGTATTTCCGACGCTGTCGGTCGAAGAGAACCTGATCGCGACCGGCGCGTCGCGCTTCGGCAAGCCCCAGTGGACGCTGGAGCGGGTCTACGGCTTCTTTCCATCGCTGGCGGCGCGTCGCGACAACATGGGCAACGAACTGTCCGGCGGCGAGCAACAGATGCTGGCGATCGGCCGCGCGCTGATGACCAACCCGAAGCTGCTGATCCTCGACGAAGCCACCGAAGGTCTGGCGCCGAAGATTCGTGCCGAAATCTGGCAGTGCCTGATCCGCCTCAAGCAGGAAGGCCAGTCGATCCTGGTGGTCGACAAACACCTCACGGCGCTGCTGAAGTTCGCCGACCGCCATGTGGTAATCGAGAAAGGCCGCGTGATGTGGACCGGGACCTCCGACGCGCTCGCCGCCGATCCGACGGTGCGCCAGCGTTATCTACAGGTTTGAGCGGCCCCATTACGCGGCCCGCGCTTGGTCGGCTCCAGACGGGCCGGCCCGGTTTGTGGGAATAACATCAGCACCTTGCAGCGCGCCTCCCGCGCGACGGAACTGCCGAAATTCTGGTCAACCGCGAAAAAAGCGTCTTTGCCGTAATTTAGGGCCAGTCAGCGACTTTCCTTTCGCACATCAAATTACATATCTCTAAAGTGCGAATTCTGTCTCGAAGGGAGTGCCACATTGGAGCCTGTCCGCAATCTCGCTCCGGCGACGAACCGGTCGGATGTCCCCCTGCGCGACGCGATCCTCTCGCAGCTCACCAGTCTCGGCATCGACATCGCCGACGCCACCGATGCCGACTGGTATTGCGCGACCGCTTTGGCGGTGCGCGAAATTATCGTGCGCAAGTGGTTGTCGGTGCGCCGCGCCAACCGTCAATTGCGGAAGAAGCGCGTCTATTACCTCTCGATCGAATTCCTGATCGGCCGCATCCTCGCCGACTCGCTGACCAATCTCGGCCTGCTCGAGGAAGCGCGCAAGGCGCTGGCCGGATTCGGCGTCGACCTCGACCGCATCAAGGACGCCGAGCCGGACGCGGCGCTCGGCAATGGCGGCTTGGGCCGACTCGCCGCCTGCTACATGGACAGCATGGCTTCGCTCGGCGTGCCGAGCTACGGCTACGGACTGCGCTACGAGCACGGTCTGTTCGAGCAGAGAATCCACAAAGGCTGGCAGGAAGAGTGGCCGGAAAAGTGGCTGCGCAGCGGCAACCCATGGGAGCTGCCGCGGCCCGACAAGGAGTATCCGATCGGTTTTGGCGGCAGCGTCGAATATTCGGGCGGCGATGAGCACACGCCACGTGCGATCTGGCATCCGTCCGAAGTGGTGCTCGCCACCACACACGACATCCCGATCGCCGGCTGGCGCGGCCGCAACGTCAACGTGCTGCGGCTGTGGGGCGCGCGCGCGCCCGACCCGATCCACCTCGCCGCCTTCAACGACGGCGACCACATGGGAGCCATGGTCGCGCAGAACCGCGCCGACGCCATTACCCGCATTCTCTATCCGAACGACCACACCCCGCATGGACAGGAACTGCGGCTGCGGCAGGAATACTTTTTCACCGCCGCCTCGATCGGCGACATCGTCCGCCGCCACCTCGAGCAGTTCGGCGACATCCGGTCGCTGGCGGATTCATCAGCCATCCAGCTCAACGACACCCATCCGGCCATCGCCGTCGCCGAACTGATGCGCGTGCTCGTGGATCAGCATGCCGTCGCCTGGGCCGACGCCTGGCGCATCACCCGCGCCACGCTCAGCTTCACCAACCACACGCTGCTGCCCGAGGCGCTGGAAAGCTGGCCGGTCGATCTGTTCGACCGCCTGCTGCCGCGGCACCTGCAGATTATTTATTTGATCAATCTGGAGCACCTTGAGAACGCCAAGCGCAATGGCTTCACCGATCCGGACTTCCTGTCCCACATCTCGCTCATCAGCGAAGGCGGCGAACGCCGGGTGCGGATGGCCAATCTGGCCTTTGTCGGTTCGCACCACGTCAACGGCGTCTCCGGGCTGCATACCGAACTCCTGAAGACGACGCTGTTCGACGCGCTGGCGCAGGCCTCGCCAACGACCACCATCGTCAACAAGACCAACGGCATCACCTTCCGCCGCTGGCTCTATGTCGCCAATCCTAAACTGACCAAACTGATCGTCGACACCCTGGGCGAGAGCGTGCTCGACGAACCGCAACGCCTGATCGAACTGGAAAAGCACGCCGGCGACGCCGGCTTTGTCGCCGCCTATCGCGCGGTTCGCGCCGACAACAAGCGCCGCTTTGGCAACGTCATGTACCGCGCCACCGGCACCGCCGTCGATCCCGACGCCCTGTTCGACGTCCACATCAAGCGTATTCACGAGTACAAGCGCCAGTCGCTGAACCTGCTGGAAACCGTCGCGCTCTATTTGCAGATCCGCGACGAGCCGGACGGCAACTACGTCCCCCGGGTCAAGATTTTCGCCGGCAAGGCGGCACCGGGCTATCAGCGCGCCAAGCTGCTGATAAAGCTGGCGCATGACATCGCGCATCTGGTCAATGCCGACCCGGTGGTGCGCGACCGGCTGAAGGTCGTGTTCACGCCGAACTACAATGTCAGCCTGGCCGAGAAGATCATCCCCGCCGCCGATCTGTCCGAGCAGATTTCGACGGCCGGCATGGAAGCCTCCGGCACCGGCAACATGAAGCTGTCGCTCAACGGCGCGCTGACCATCGGCACACTGGACGGCGCCAACATCGAAATTCGCGAGCATGTCGGCGCCAGCGAGTTTTTCCTGTTCGGCATGACCGCGGAGCAGGTTGCCGCCCGCCGCACGGCGCGCTTCGAGGGCGCGGCGGCGATCGGCAACAATCCGCGGCTCCAACAGGTCATGGCGCTCCTGTCGAGCAACGAACTATGCGGCGACGACACAGGCCGGTATGCCATGCTGACCGAGGCGTGGCAGGCCTACGACCCGTTCATGGTGGCGGCGGATTTCTCCGCTTACTGGGACGCACAGCGCGACGACGTCGATGCTGCCTGGCGCGATCCGGCGCGGTGGTGGCGTTCCAGCATCCTGAACACCGCGCGGATGGGATGGTTTTCATCCGACCGCGCGATTCGCGATTATGCGCAGGACATCTGGCGCGTGCCTTTGCCCTAGCGGCTGGCGCGGCCGCCTCTGGCGAACGCCTCGGCAACACCTTTGAACGTCGGCGCGTCGCTCCACTGCTCCAGCGGCACAGGCAGCTTGCGCCGCCAGTTCGGATGCTCATCGACGGTGCCCGGAATGTTGATCTGGTCCGAGACGTCAAGCAGGTCTTCGATTGCAGCGCTCACGAGGCGCGAGGGCGTTGCCGCCAGGAAGGCGGCCACAACGGCAAAACCGTGCGGCGCATGCACGTCGCCGTGGCTGCTGAGGGCGCCGGCGAGGACATTGCGGCTTTGCCCGCGGCTTTCCAGGCTTTCTCCCGCATCGATGCGGAGGCTTCCCTTGACGCCAAGGTCGTGCGACGTCATCCAGCCGCGGAAAGTCGGGAGGTCGTGGGTGTTGAACGTCGCCAGCGACTCCACCGGATAGGCCGATGCCGGCTTGAACTCGCCGTTGTCCCAGCGCTCGAAAATCATCACCCGGTAACTCCACACGCCCCAGCGCGCCGCCGTTTCGCGGAAGCCCTCGGGCACGGTGCCGAGATCCTCGCCGATGAAAATGCACTCGTGCCTGTTGCTCTCCTCGGCGATGACGCGCAGCAACGCTTCAAACGGAAAACGCACGTATGAGCCTTCACGACTGCCATGAGGGATCAGATACAGGCGCATCAGGCCGAGCACGTGATCGAGCCGCACCGCGCCCGCATGGCGCATGGCAACGGTCATCAGCCGCCTTATCACGGCGAAGTCGTCCTTCGGCAAGGCATGGGGATTGAACGGCGCCAGACCCCAGTTCTGGCCGTCGGGATTGAACGCGTCCGGCGGCGCGCCGATGGAAAGATCCCGGATCACCGCGGCCTGGTCGCTCCAGGCGTCGGCGCCATCGGGATGGACCCCCACCGCCAGATCCAGATAGAGCCCGATCGCCATGCCGTGCTGTTTCGCGAGATCGCGGCAGCGGGCGAGTTGGCGATCGGCATTCCATTGCAGGTATTCGTGGAAACCGCATGCGACGTCCTCCTCCGCTCGGAACGAGGACAGCGTCGCGCTGTCGGGGTTGCGCCACGGCGCGGGCCAGACGCTCCACGGCAGTGGCGCGTAGCGGGCGCGCAAAGTCTCGAAGCAGGAAAAGCGGGTCAGGGTTTCGCCTTGCTCGGCGCGAAAACGGGCGAAGTCGTCGCGGCGCGCCGCTGAACCCGACGTGCGGAAACGATCATACGCAGCGCGCAGCGCCGCAAGCTTGAGTGAAGTGACCGCCGCGTAATCCACCATATCGGCCGCTCGCACGGCTTCCAGCGCCTCGGAACGCATCCGCGCAGGGTCGAACTCATCGACCGCCTCGACATCGATATAAAGCGGATGCAGGAAGAGCCGGCTGTTGGGCGCGTAGGGGCTGCAATCCTGCGGGCGATCGAGGAAAAGTGCGTGCAGCGGGTTCAACCCGATCGCGCCGGCGCCCGCCGCAGCGGCAGTTTTGACAATCTCTGCCAGATCGCCGAAATCGCCGATGCCCCAGTTGCGTGCCGAGCGCACAGAATAGAGCTGGACAGCAAGCGCCCAGGTGCGAGCACCGTCGCCCTGGTACACGCGCAGTGTGTCCTGCGTCACCTCGTCAGTATGAACAGGAACCGAAGAGGACATGGATAACGCCGCGACAATGCTGCTTATCGTCGCGGCGCTGACTGCCTTCCACGTGCCGAAAACGTCGTGATAGCCTGTTTCTACTCCCCACTCCCGGGCCGATCCGTCTATGTCATTCATTACATTCTTCTTTTGTCTCTGCTGTCACACTAACGCCACGACGGCGTACTAGTTTCGTGGCGGAACTAATGTGAATAGCTGCCGTTGACATGGGAGCGCTGCAGCAATTCACTATAAAAATCGACGCTTCACATCAAAGAAATGGGATTTATGGGCGAAAACGTCAGCATGCGCCCGCGGGCGCTGGCTCAAAGCATTGCCAGGTCACCTGCAGATCCGACCGGCCCCCGATTTCGCATCGAAGACATCTACCCGACTGTCGACGGCGGGCAGTATCCAGCGAAACGTGTAGCCGGAGAACCGGTCGATATTTGGGCCGATGTGATCCGTGATGGCCATGACCAGATCAGGGTAGCGCTTCGCTGGCGGCGTGATGCCGCGACACGGTGGAATTACGAGCCGATGACGCTCGTCGTCAATGACCGCTGGCACGCCCGGTTCACGCCGGCCGAGCCTGGCTGGTACATTTTCGAAATCGAGGCCTGGACCGATGAATATGCCAGCTGGCGCAAAGGCGTGCTGCTGAAGCAGGCTGCCGGCCAGAACGTGTCCCTCGAGGCCCGCGAGGGCGCCGATCTCATCACGGAATTGATGCCTGAGGACAGCGATGCAGCGGCGGTAACCCGCAAAGCGCTGCAGGACTTCACCGCGACAGGCCGCCTCGACGCTCTGGTGGCGGATGATCTGTTGCCAGCGCTGGACAAGACCCAAATCAAGCCCGACCTCAGCCGCAGCCCGTCGATTCCGTTGATGGCAGAGCGCACGCGGGCCCGCTGCGGCGCCTGGTACGAGATGGTGCCGCGCAGCCAAAGCAAGACCATCGGCAAGCACGGCACTTTCGAGGACTGCATTGAGCGCGTGCCGGAAATCGCCGCGCTCGGGTTCGATGTTCTCTACCTGACGCCGATTCATCCGATCGGGCGCACCAACCGCAAGGGACCCAACAATACCCTGACCGCCGGCCCGAACGATCCAGGCAGCTTCTACGCCGTCGGCGACGAGAGCGGCGGCCACGACGCGATCCATCCGCAGCTCGGCACGCTGCAGGATTTCCGCCGCCTGGTGGAAACCTGCAAGGCCTACGACATGGAGGTTGCGCTCGACATCGCCGTGCAGTGCTCGCCCGATCATCCGTGGCTGCGCCAGCACCCGGAATGGTTCAAGCGCCGGCCCGATGGCTCACTGCGTTACGCCGAGAACCCGCCGAAGAAATACGAAGACATCGTCAACCCTGACTTCAACTCGGTTGACCGCATCGCGCTGTGGGAAGCCTTGCGCGACGTCATCCTGCACTGGGTCGACCAGGGCGTCGAAATCTTTCGCATCGACAATCCCCACACCAAGCCCCTGCCATTCTGGGAGTGGCTGATCCGGGAAGTGCACCGCCGCAACGGCAATGTCGTTTTTCTGTCGGAAGCCTTCACCCGGCCGAAACTGATGAAGGCGCTCGGCAAGCTCGGCTTTTCGCAGTCTTACAGCTACTTCACCTGGCGCACGACCAAACCGGAGCTCCAGGAATATCTGAGCGAACTGACGGGCTTTCCAGAGCGCGAATATTACCGCCCCAACTTCTTCGTAACGACGCCCGATATCCTGCCGGTGCAGCTGCAGAAGGGCGAGCCGTGGCTGTTCAAGTCGCGCGCCGCGCTGGCGGCGCTGCTGTCCTCAAATTATGGCATCTACAACGGTTTCGAACTGATCGAGTACGAGCCTATCCCCGGCAAGGAAGAGTATCTGAACTCGGAAAAATACGAGATCCGAACCCGCGACTGGAACAAGCCCGGCAACATCAAGGCCTATATCGGCGCGCTGAACCGCGTCCGGCGCGAGAATACGGCTTTGCAGCAGACCAACAATCTCCGCTTCCTGCAGGTGGACGACGACGGCGTGATCGGCTTCCTCAAGCAATCGACCGACGGCACCAACGCGGTCGCCGGCGCCGTGGCGCTGACGGCGGGCGTACACGATTTCTGGCTGCATTTCGGTGACAGCCAGATCGGGCCGCCCGACAGCCTGAAGCCCGTGCGCACGGTCGAAAACCTCGTCACCGGCGAACGCCGCATGCTGGAATGGGGCGGGGTCCGCTTCAGGATAGATACCGCAACCGATCCGGCCCTGATTCTCCGTTGCCACACGTGAAAAATATGAATGTCCGGCCGCAAGTCGATATCGCAGTTCAGACCGACGACCCGCTCTGGTTCAAGGATGCGATCATCTACCAGCTTCACGTCAAGGCCTTTGCCGACAGCAATGGCGACGGCGTCGGTGATTTCGCCGGCCTGACCGAGAAGCTCGATTACCTGCGCGACCTCGGTGTCACCGCCATATGGCTGCTGCCGTTCTATCCGAGCCCGGGGCGCGACGACGGCTATGACATCGCCGACTACGGCGACATCAATCCGCAATTCGGCACCATGAAGGACTTCAAGCGCTTCATGGTGGAAGCCAAGAAGCGTGGCCTCCGCGTCATCACAGAACTTGTCGTCAACCACACGTCCGACCAGCACGCCTGGTTCAAACGCGCGCGGCGCAGTCCGAAGGGCTCAAGTGCCCGCGACTGGTACGTCTGGAGCGATACCGACCAGAAATTTCTCGAAACGCGCATCATTTTTACCGATACCGAGAAGTCGAACTGGGCCTGGGATGCCGAAGCCGGCGCCTATTACTGGCACCGCTTCTTCTCGCACCAGCCCGACCTGAATTTCGACAACCCGCGCGTGGTCAGCGCCGTCACGCAGGTGATGAAGCGCTGGCTTGATACCGGCGTCGACGGCTTCCGGCTCGACGCGGTGCCGTATCTGATCGAGCGCGAAGGCACCAGCAACGAAAATCTGCCGGAAACACACGTCATCATCAAGAAGCTGCGTGCCGAGCTGGAGGCTTACGCGCCCGGCAAGGTGCTGTTGGCCGAAGCCAATATGTGGCCGGAAGACGTGCAGCAGTATTTCGGCGACGGCGACGAATGCCACATGGCGTACCACTTCCCGCTGATGCCACGCATCTACATGGCGATCGCGCAGGAAGACCGTTTCCCGATCGCCGACATCATGCGGCAAACGCCGGAAATCCCTGAAAACTGCCAGTGGGCGATGTTCCTGAGGAACCACGACGAGCTGACGCTCGAAATGGTGACCGACTCCGAGCGCGATTATCTCTGGAAGACCTACGCCGCCGATCCGCGCGCGCGCATCAATCTCGGCATCCGGCGACGCCTGGCGCCGCTGATGGACAATGACCGCCGCAAAATAGAGTTGATGAACTCGATCCTGATGTCCATGCCCGGCACACCGATCATCTATTACGGCGACGAAATCGGCATGGGCGACAACATCTATCTCGGTGACCGCAACGGTGTGCGCACGCCGATGCAGTGGACGCCTGATCGCAACGGCGGCTTCTCACGCGCCGACCCCGCACAGCTTTATCTGCCGGCCATCATGGACCCGGTCTACGGCTACGCGGCGGTCAACGTCGAGGCGCAAAGCCGGTCGCTGTCGTCGCTCCTGAGCTGGACCAAACGCATGATCAGCGTGCGCAAGTCGACGCCGATTTTCGGCCGCGGCACCCTCACCTTCATTCGCCCGTCCAACCGCGCCGTGCTGGCCTATGCCCGCCAGTACGAGGGCCAGGCGGTGATCTGCGTCGCCAACCTGTCGCGCTCGGCGCAGGCCGTCGAACTCGACCTCAGCCAATGGAACGGCCGCGTGCCGCAGGAAATGCTGGGACGCACCCGCTTCCCGGCAATCGGCGAACTGCCTTATCTGGTCACGCTGCCGCCCTATGGCTTCTTCTGGTTTCTGCTGTGCGAGCCGACCGATCAGGCGCCCCAGTCCGCGCTGCCGCGCGAGGTCACCACGCTGGTGATCGGCCCGGGAATGGAGACGCTGCTGTCCCCGTGGACGCGCCGGCAACTGGAAGCCGATGTGCTGTCGAGCTTCATTCCCGAGCGGCGCTGGTTTGCCGGCAAGACGTCGCGCAAGGTGTCTGCCACCGTCTCGGCGGCGGTGCCGCTCTCGCACAACGCCGATCATTTCCTTGCCACCATTGTCGACGTCGATGCGGCCCAAGGCGCCAGCCGCTATTTCGTGCCGCTCACCATCCGATGGGCCCGCTATACCGAGGTCGAGAAGGGTCCGGCCCAGGTCCTGGCCGCCGTGCGCCGGGGGCCGCGCGAAGGCACGCTCCTTGACGCCGCGGTGGAGCACGAGTTCATCGCCGCCCTGCTGGACAAGGCCTATCGCAATGAAGACGCCGGCAGCACCGAGCAGCGGCTGGAATTCCGCAGTACAGTGGCTTTCTCCGGTACCGATTTCCAGGGCATCAAGGCCGTCAACGCCACCGCCCGCGAGCAGTCCAATACGACAGTCATCGCCGACGACAAATATGTCGTGAAACTGCTGCGCAAGGTCACCGAGGGCATCCATCCCGAAATCGAGATGGGACGCTTCCTCGCCGATACCGCGCCCTACGCCAACGCGCCGGCGATGCTGGGCAGCGTCGAGTTGCACGAAAACGGCAAGGTCAGCGCCCTCGCCGTCGTCCATGCTTTTGTGCAGAACCAAGGCGACGCGTGGACGGTTACCAGCGCGTCGCTGGATCGCGTCATCGACGAATTGCGGCTGCTGACCGGCGAATCGACCACCGAGACGCACGAAATCGCCGCGCTGCTGCAGTGGATGCGGCAGATCGGCCGGCGGACCGCCGAACTACACGTGGCGCTGGCGAGCCGCGACGATATCCCCGATTTCGCGCCCGAGCCGATAACGGCCGCCGACGTCTCCGACTGGTCCGACATCATGCTCTCGCGCCTGCGCAGCCTGTTCGATTCGCTGGCGACCAATCGCCAGCAGTTGTCCGGCCGTGCCGCTCAGCTGGCCGAACAGCTTCTCAGCCACCGCAGCGCGATCGAGGCGCATGTCGACGAAAACCGGCACACGGCCCTCGACGGCTGGAAAATCCGACACCACGGCGATTTGCACCTGGGGCAAATTCTGGTGGCCAAGGACGATGCCTATATTCTTGACTTCGAAGGCGAGCCGAGCCGGCCGCTGGCCGACCGCCGTCTGAAGGCGTCGCCGGCGCGCGACGTCGCGGGCTTCCTGCGATCGGTCGATTATGCAGTCAGCGCCGCGCTGGACCGGGCGCCGAACCTCAGCCCGGAAGAACGCACGGTCATCGCCGACCAGTTGCGGCTATGGAACGACCGTATGTCCGAGGCGTTCTGGAATGCCTATCGCGAGACTCCTGGCAATGTCCGCCTTTGGCCTCAGGACGAGACCAAGACACGCGCTTTGCTCGACTTCTTTCTGATCGAAAAGGCGCTCTACGAGATCGAATACGAACTGAGCAACCGGCCGGACTGGGCGCAGATCCCGCTTGAGGCGACACTGCGTATTCTCGAACAGCGGGGAGCCATCCGCCGATGAGCCGCCCATGAGCGAACTTCCCCGCGTTGCCCGCGATATCATCGCCGGTCGTCACGCCGACCCGTTCCATTATCTCGGCCAGCACACCGAGAACGACAAGACGATTGTGCGCGTGTTTCTGCCGGATGCCACCCATGTGCTGGCTGTCGGCGAGACCGGTGAACGGGAACTCGAGCGCATCGATCCGGCCGGCCTGTTCGCCGGCCAGCTCGACCGGCCACAGCGTTACCGCTTGCGGGCGCGCTTCGGCGGCAACGATGTCGAGCTTGAAGACCCCTATCGCTTCGGCCCCATTCTGTCGGATTACGACCTGTATCTGCTCGGCGAAGGCAACCATTTGCGGCTGTACGATACGCTGGGCGCCCATCCGCGGCAGATGGACGGAGTCGACGGCGTCGGGTTCGTGCTATGGGCGCCGAACGCGCAACGCGTCAGCGTGGTCGGCGATTTCAATTTCTGGGACGGCCGCCGCCATGTCATGCGGGTCCGAGGCAATGGCTATTGGGAAATTTTCGTTCCTGGCGCCCATGCCGGCCACAAGTACAAATATGAGATCATCGGCAATAACGGCCAGTTGCTGCCGCTGAAGTCCGATCCGGTCGGCTTCGGCGCCGAACTGCGTCCGGCCACGGCGTCCACCGTGATCGATCTGTCGAAGCTGCCCAAGGTCTCGCCGGCGCCCGACGGCATCAATGCGCTCGGCGCGCCGATGTCGATCTATGAGGTGCATCTCGGCTCCTGGCGCCGCAAAGGCGACCACGGCCAGCAGTGGCTGACGTACCTCGAACTGGCCGAACAATTGCCGGCTTACGTCGCCGACATGGGTTTCACGCATGTCGAGCTGCTGCCGGTGTCCGAGCATCCCTTCGACGGCTCTTGGGGCTATCAGCCGACCGGCCTGTTCGCACCCAGCAGCCGTTTTGGCTCGCCGGCGGACTTCGCGGTGCTTGTCGATGCCTTGCACAAGGCCGGCCTCGGCGTTCTGCTGGACTGGGTGCCGGGCCACTTCCCCGACGATCCGCACGGCCTCGCCAAGTTCGACGGTACCGACCTCTACAACCACGCCGATCCGCGTCAGGGCCGCCATATGGACTGGGGCACCCTGATCTACAATTACGGCCGGGTCGAAGTGACCAATTTCCTGCTCAGCAATGCGCTGTTCTGGCTGGAACAGTACAAGGTCGATGGCCTGCGCGTCGATGCCGTTGCGTCGATGCTGTACCTTGACTACAGCCGGCCGCAAGGCGGCTGGGTGCCCAACAAGCATGGCGGCCGCGAGAACCTCGACGCAGTCGACTTCCTCAGGCGCACCAATACCGAAGTGTATCGCCACTCGCCGCAGGCCACCACGGCGGCGGAGGAATCCACCGCCTGGCCGATGGTGTCGCGCCCGGTCGATTGGGGCGGTCTCGGGTTCGGCTACAAGTGGAACATGGGGTGGATGAACGACACCCTCCGTTACATGAGTCTGGACCCGATCCACCGCCGCCATCACCACGGCAGCATCCTGTTCGGTCTGCACTACGCCTTCTCGGAAAACTTCATTCTGCCGCTGTCGCACGACGAAGTCGTCCACGGCAAGAGCTCGATCCTGGGACGGATGCCCGGCGATCCCTGGCAGCAGTTTGCCAACCTGCGCGCCTACTATTCCTTCATGTTCGGCCATCCGGGCAAGAAGCTGATGTTCATGGGTTGCGAGTTCGGCCAGAATACCGAGTGGAACCACGATATCGGCCTACCCTGGCACCTGCTCGATCAACCCGCGCATGCCGGCATTCATAAGCTGATGCGCGATCTCAACCGCCTCTACCGCGACACCCCGGCGCTGCACGCGCTAGATTGCGACCCGGCCGGTTTCGAATGGCTCCGTACCGACGACGCCGACAACAGTTCTTTCGCCTGGCTACGCAAAGGCCACGGCGCAGCCGACCGCTGCATCGTCATTGTCAATTTCACCCCCCAGGTCCTGCACGACTATCGCGTCCGCGCTCCCATTGCCGGCAGTTGGCGCGAAGCGCTCAATTCCGACTCCGCCATTTACGGCGGCAGCGATGTTGGGAACGCCGGAGCGGTATCCGCTGTTGTGACTCAAGAAAGCCCGGAGCTCCGCCTTGTCGTCCCACCCCTTGCTGCCCTCTTTCTCGTTCCTTCGAAATAGCGGGAATATTTCGGCCGGTTCTCCCTATCCCCTTGGCGCAACCTGGGATGGACGCGGGACCAACTTTGCCTTGTTTTCAGCGAACGCTACCAAAGTCGAACTGTGCCTGTTCGACCGCGAGGGCCGCCGGGAGACGCAACGCATTGTCCTGCCTGAGCGCACCGACGATGTCTGGCACGCCTACCTGCCGCATGTATCGGCCGGCCAGGTCTATGGCTATCGGGTACACGGGCCCTATGAGCCGAGCGCCGGCCACCGGTTCAACCCGAACAAGCTGCTGATCGATCCCTACAGCAAGCGTCTTGCCGGGCAGTTCGCCTGGAGCGATGCCCATTTCGGATATCGTACCGGCGCGAAGAATGAAGACCTCTCGTTTGATCGACGCGACAACGCGCGATCGATGTACAAATCCGTTGTCGTCGATGCGGCGTATTCGCGGCGGCGCGAGCGCCGGCCTGGGGTATCCTGGGAAGACACCGTCATCTACGAAGCCCATGTCAAAGGGCTGACCCAAACTCGCCAGGACATAGACCCGGAATTGCGCGGCACTTATCGGGCGCTGTCAGAGCCCGCGACCATCAATCACTTGCGCAGGCTCGGCGTCACGGCCATCGAGTTGCTCCCCATTCATGCGTTTCTCGACGACCGTCATCTGCTTGACCAGGGACTGCGCAATTACTGGGGCTACAACACGCTCAGCTTCTTCGCTCCCGAGGCCCGCTATGCCGGAGAGAACGAGGTCGACGATTTCCGCGCCACCGTGTCGCTGCTGCACGACGCCGGCATCGAGGTGATCCTCGACGTGGTCTACAACCACACCGCCGAGGGCAACCACATGGGCCCGACACTTTGCTACCGTGGCATCGACAACGCCTCCTACTATTGGCTGATGCCGGACAACCCGCGCTACTATGACGACTTCACCGGCACCGGTAATTCGCTCAAGGTCGCTCACCCGCGCGTCCTGCAGATGGTCATGGATTCGTTGCGCATGTGGGTCGAGGAGTATCAGATCGACGGCTTCCGCTTCGATCTCGCCAGTACGCTGGGGCGCACACCGGCATTCGATCGCACCGCGCCGTTCTTCCACGCCATCCGGCAGGACCCGGTGCTCGCCAAGACCAAGCTGATCGCCGAACCGTGGGATATCGGTTCAGGCGGCTATCAGGTCGGCGGATTCCCCAACGGCTGGTCGGAATGGAACGACGTTTATCGCAATATCGCGCGGCGGTTCTGGCGCGGTGAGGCCAACATCATCGGCGACGTCGCCAGCGTCATGACCGGCTCGGCGCTGCAGTTCCAGCACGACGGCCGGGGCCCGCGCGCCAGCGTCAACCATGTCA
The DNA here is from genome assembly GCA_022843325.1 of Pseudolabrys sp. Classification (GTDB taxonomy): domain Bacteria; phylum Pseudomonadota; class Alphaproteobacteria; order Rhizobiales; family Xanthobacteraceae; genus Pseudolabrys. The sequence goes on from JALHNV010000003.1 coordinate 42,728, forward strand.
CCGTGCATGACGGCTTCACCCTCGCCGACATGGTGAGCTACGAGCACAAGCACAACGAGGCCAACGGCGAAAACAACCGCGACGGCTCGGACGACAACGTCAGCATCAACTTCGGTGTCGAAGGCCCGACTGACGATCCGACGATCCTGGCTTTGCGCCGGCGGCTGCGCCGCAACCAGCTCGCCAGCCTGTTCCTGGCCGAAGGCGTGCCGCTGCTGCTGGCCGGCGACGAGGTTGCCAACAGCCAGAACGGCAACAACAACACCTATTGTCAGGACAGCGAGATCGGCTGGATCGACTGGTCGAAGGCCGGCACCGAGGACGATCTGACCGACTTCGTCGGCAGCCTGACCCAGTTGCGGCAACGTTTCCCGCAGCTCAAACCGCACCGCTGGCTGAACGGCAAGAACGAGGACGGCACCTATGACATCCGCTGGATCACCACCAGCGGTGCCGAGATGGCCGAGCCGGACTGGAATTTCCCGGGCGCACGTTTCCTGGCCTATGTCCTCGCCGGGCAAAGCAAGGGCGCGGCGCCTTTGTTCATCATCCTGAACGCCGCCGAGGAAGGCGTCGAAATCACCTTCCCGGAATGGCCGGATGTGGCCCGCTGGCAATGCGTGCTCGACACGTCGGACGGCCAGGACGGTCCGCAGGTGATGGCGGTCGGCGCCCAGTGGAGCGTGCATTCACGCACCGTTCTCGCTTTCGCGGGCGAACCGTGAGCTCGCCACGCCAGCATTTCGGACCCTGGGTTTCCGAAAACGGTGTCAGCTTTCGCCTCTGGGCGCCGGCGGCGCGCGAAGTGACCTTGTTGCTCGATCGCCCGCATGCGATGCGGCGCGATGGCGACTGGTTCTTGCTGGACGTCTCCGGCGCCAAGGCCGGCGACCGATACCGCTACAAGATCGACGGCGACATCGAGATACCCGATCCCGCCTCGCATTTTCAGCCCGAGGACGTTCACGGCCCGAGCGAAGTCATCGACGAGCAGCGGTACGACTGGAAGTGCATCGACTGGAAGGGCTTGCCCTGGGAGCAGGCTGTCTTCCTCGAGGCCCATGTCGGCACCTTTACCCGCCAAGGCACCTACCGCGCCATGATCGACAAGCTCGACCATCTTGTCGAAACCGGCATCACCGCGCTCGAACTGATGCCGCTGGCCGACTTCCCCGGCCGCTGGAATTGGGGTTACGACGGCGTACTCCCTTATGCGCCGGATTCGGCCTACGGACGCCCTGACGATCTGAAGGCGCTGATCGACGCAGCGCATGAACGCGGCCTGATGGTGTTTCTCGACGTCGTCTATAACCACTTCGGTCCGGAGGGAAATTACCTCGGACGCATTGCCCCCTTGTTCTTCTCCAAGGAGGAGACCCCGTGGGGCGGCGCCATCAACTATCACGTGCCGGAAGTGCGCGCCTTCGCCATCGACAACACGCTGCACTGGCTGCGCGACTACCGCTTCGACGGGCTGCGCCTCGACGCGGTGCACGCCATCGTCACCGCCGGCGAACCGGAATTGCTGCTGGACCTGAGCCGTGCCGTCGGCCGGCTGGCGGAGCAGACGGGACGACATATCCATCTGGTCCTTGAAAACGACGACAACCGCGCCGCTTTGCTCGATCCGAAGGATGACCCGCCGGCGGGCAGCTACCGCGCGCAATGGAACGACGACTATCATCACGCCTGGCACGTCAAACTCACGGGCGAAAGCGCCGGCTATTACAGCGATTATACGGACGCCGACGCGCATGTCGTGCGGACGCTGGTCGAAGGCTTTGCCTATCAGGGCGAGCCCTCCCCGCACCGTAACGGCCAAATCCGCGGCGAGCCGAGCAAGGACCTGCCGAGCGCGGCCTTCGTCAATTTCATCCAGAACCACGACCAGATCGGCAACCGGCCGATGGGCGAGCGCTTGACGGCAATTGCCGATCCGGCTGCGGTCGCCGCAGCCTTGACGGTGCTGCTGTTGCAGCCGTCGCCGCCGATGCTGTTTCAGGGCGAGGAATGGGGTGCCACCGAGCCGTTCCCGTTCTTCTGCGACTTCAAAGGCGACCTGGCCAACGCCGTCCGCGAAGGCCGCAAGCGCGAATTCGCCGAAGCCTACGCCAAACAGGGTGGCGACATCCCCGACCCGCTGTCCGAGACCACGCGCGACATCGCGATGCTCGACTGGGACGCGCGCACCAAACCACCCCACGCCGAGCGGCTCGCCCTCGTCCGGGCGCTGCTGAAGGTGCGGCGGGAGTCGATCATGCCGCTGCTGCCGTCGATCCATGGCGGCCATGCGTCGCTGGCGGGCGACGTGCTGACCGCGCGCTGGCCGGCGGGTGACAGGTCCCTGCTGATGGTCGCCAACCTCTCCGGCGCAAGCAAGCCGTTGCCGGCCGATATGGCCTGGGGCACGCCGCTGTGGGGCGGCAACCCGCCCAACACGTTGCTGCCATGGTCGGTCTACGCCGCGATCGGAGCCGTCTGATGCCCCCTGCCATTCCCGCGGCGACCTACCGGCTGCAACTGACCAAGGACTTTGGCTTCGACGACGCCGCCAAGCTGGCGCCCTACCTGGGGCGCCTCGGCATCAGCCACGTCTACGCCTCGCCGTTTTTCAAGGCACGGCCGGGCAGCACCCATGGCTATGACATTGTCGACCATGAGAAACTCAATCCGGAGCTGGGCGGCGAAGAAGGCTTCGCCCGTCTCTGCGCTGCTCTGAAAGAGCACGACCTCGGCCTGATCCTCGACTTCGTGCCCAATCACATGGGCGTCGGCCATTCCGACAATGCCTGGTGGCTCGACGTGCTCGAGTGGGGGCCGAAGTCGCCGCATGCGGCCTCGTTCGACATCGACTGGGACGCCCTGCCGCACCGCCGCCATCCGGGCGTGCTACTGCCGATCCTCGGCAAGCCCTACGGCGACATTCTCCAAGCCGGCGAAATCGAGATCAAATTCGACGCCGCCACCGGCAGCTTTGCCGCCTGGTATTTCGATCACAAGCTGCCGATCAATCCGCAGCGCTACGCCGAGATCATCCGCACGCTGGTGCAGACCGCCGGCGCCACCGATGAGCCCGCCGGCAGAGCGATCCTCGCCGTCGCGGACGCTTACCGCGACCCGGCCTCGCCGTCGTACAGCGCGGCGCCTGAGTTCAAGCGTCAGCTGGCAGAGATTTCGGGTGCGGCCGAATTGTTCGACCGCGGCTTGTCGGCCTATCGCAGCGATACCGAAAGCGGCACCGCGGCGCTGCACCGTCTGCTGGAGCGCCAGCACTACCGCCTCGCCAACTGGCGCGTGGCGTTCTCAGCCGTCAACTACCGCCGCTTCTTCGACATCAACGATCTCGCCGGCTTGCGCATCGAGAACCAGGCGACATTCCGCGCCACGCATTCGTATGTCTCGCGCCTGATCGCGCAAGGCTGCCTGCAGGGCCTCCGCATCGACCATATCGACGGGCTGCGCGACCCGTCGCAGTACGCGCGCCGCCTGCGTCAGCTGATCGCGAAGTCACGCAGCGGCATCGACGGCGGCCCGAAGGGTCCGTTCTATGTCGTGGTCGAGAAGATCCTCGAGGAGCATGAGGACTTGCCGGCATGGCCCGGCATCGCCGGCACCACCGGCTATGAAATCCTGAATGTCATCACCCGGGTGCTGATCGACGGCCGCGGGCTGGCGCCGCTGGAGACCACCTGGCGCGAGTTTACCGGCGAAAAGACCGAGTTTCCCGCCATGCTGGAGGCGGCCAAGACGCGCGTCATCGAAACCATGCTGGCGAGCGAATTCACGGTTCTGGCCGGTGCGCTGTCACGCATCGCCGCCGGCCATTTCAGCACCCGCGATTTCACCCTGGACCGCCTGCGCGCCGCCTTGCAGCTCTACGCGCTCGAATTCCCCGTCTACCGCACCTACGTCACGACTGCCGGACCGTCGGCTCGCGACCGCGACATGATCAAAAGCGTCATCGATCGCGCCCAAGCGCGCTGGCGGGGCCCGGACCCCGAGATCTTCTCGTTCCTGCACGATGCCGTCACCCTCGATCTGGTGCAGCACGGCGGCTACAGCGCGCCGCGCATCCGTAACTTTGCGCTGAAGCTGCAGCAGTTCACCGGGCCGCTGATGGCCAAGTCGCTGGAAGACACGGTGTTCTACCGCCATCACCGGTTGCTGGCGCTGAACGAAGTCGGCGGCAGCCCCGTCGCAGAGCCGCTGTCGCTCCCCGACTTCCACCGCGTTTCGCAACAGCGCATTGCAACCGTGCCGAATGCGATGACGGCGACGGCCACCCACGACACGAAGCGGGGTGAGGACGCCCGTGCCCGCATTCTGGCGCTCGCGGAAATGCCGGCCGAGTGGGACGCCGCGGTGAAAAACTGGCGGCATCAGAACGCGACGCTGCGGCAGCAGAGTGCCCGGCCACAGCCGACGGCTGCGCATGAATACATGCTCTATCAAGCGCTGATCGGCGCCTGGCCCGGCACCGTGGACGATGACTTCGTCAAGCGGATGCAGGGCTATGCCCTGAAAGCGGCGCGCGAGGGCAAGCAGGAAACCAGTTGGACCAATCCCGACGAGGCTTACGAAACGGCGCTGGATGACTTCCTCCGCGACCTGCTCGACCCGGCCAAATCGGCTGACTTCCTCGAGGACTTCGGCGCCTTCGCCGCGCGCACTTCTGTTATCGGTGCGCTGAACGGCCTGTCACAACTGGCCTTGAAGCTGTTGATGCCAGGCGTCCCCGATATCTACCAGGGCACGGAGTTCTGGGACCTGTCGCTGGTCGATCCGGACAACCGCCGTCCGGTCGATTTCGACAGCCGCAACGCCGCGGCTGCGGCAGAAGCCTTCGACTGGCCGGCGCTCTCCGAGAAATGGACGGATGGCCATATCAAGCAAGCCTTGATGCTCACCCTGCTGCGGCTGCGGCGGGAGCACCCGGCCCTGCTCGGACAGGGCGCGCATGAGGCGGTCGAGGTCACCGGCCCGCATGCCGGCCACGTCGTCGCCTTTTCGCGCAGCCTGCAAGGCGAGCAATTGATCGTGCTGATCGGACGGCATTTCGCACCGCTGACCCATGGCGGCCGGCACTGGCCGAAGGGCTGGCAGGCCACCGTGCCGGCGCTCGGCCAAGCCGACTACGACGATCTGATCGGAAGATTGCCCGTGACGCCCGACGTCGCCCCGCTGTTTGCGACGCTTCCGGTCAGCGTTATGCGGCGCCGTTGACCCGCGCGACGTCCTGTCAGGCCTGCAACGCCAGCGGATCGATCTTGAAACGCTCGGCGACGGCGGCAAGTTCGGTTACGACCGGCGGCGGCAACGGAATTCCGCTCGCACTACGTTCAATCATCGCGAGATAACCGCGCTCGCCGGGCATCAGAATGTTGACCGACCCCGCCGCCAGCGGCAGGGCCTTCAAGGCGCCGACCAGACGCTGAACCTGACTGCCGAATTCGGCCATATCGACAAAGGTCGCGATGTCGATAGCGATCAGCATGGCGTTCTGGCGATGCTTGCCACCCTCGCCGGTCTTCTGCAGCGCATCGGCGACCAGCGGATTGCCGCTCAGGAGGCTCGCCAGAATCTCGACCATCAGCGAAAGACCGGAGCCCTTCGGCCCGCCCAGCGGCGTGCTCATGGCCGCTTTCGCCGGATCGGTCGTCGGGTTACCGGCCTCGTCCACGGCCCATCCGGGCTCAAGCGGCGTGCCGGTCTTGCGCGCCAAAGTCAGCTTTCCCATCGCCACGGCGCTGCTCGCCATGTCCAGCACCAACGGTTGAGAGTCGCCGCCAGGCACCGCGATGGAGATTGGGTTGGTGCCGAGCGCCAGGCCACGCGCGCCATGGTAAGGCATGAACGCGTTGCCGGCGTTGAAGGCGAGGCACGCCAACCCGGCTTCCGCCAGGTTCGATGTATAATAACCGAGGGCGCCGCTGTGGGTCATCTGACCGACCAGCGCCAAAGCGATGCCGTGTTCTTTGGCCAGAACCTTCAGCCTCTCCACGGCATGGGACAGGACCACCGGGCCCGGCGCCCGGTCGGCGTCGATCACCAGGCTCGATGGTGCCGGGTGGCTGTAGGCCGGCTTGGCGCCGACGTTCATCAGACCCTCGTGGATCATCTCCAGGTAACGCGGCAGCCGTGTCACGCCGTGCGTATCGACGCCGCGCAGATTGGCCCACACCAGCGTGTCGGCCATGGCGCCGGCATCGGCGGCAGCCATGCCTTCGTGCCTGAAAACGTCGGACACAAACCGCCGCAGCTCGGTCGCGGATACTTTGCTTGTCATGCGTCGGCCTCGCTGGAGCGTCGTTTACTGGCCGAACTGTTTCTTCAGCCAGGTGCGGACGATGTCCGTCACCATCTCATTGTTCTCGGCGAACATGAAATGATCGACGTCGGCCACCAGATGCAGATCGGCCGGCATGCCTGCCTTCTGGAACAAAATGATCGATTGCTCGGTCGGCGTCACCGAATCGGTCGAGGCATGCAGCAGCAATAACGGCCGCGGCGCGATCTGGCCGACCACATCGTTGGCACGAAACGCGAGCATGCTCTCGACGGTCTCGAGCGGAAACTCCATGATCGAGCCTGGCGCCAGATTGCCGCGCATGCCTTCCGGGATCGGCACGATGTCGTAGCGGTTGATCTTGATCGACTCGCCGGTCCTGGCACGCAGCTCGCGGCCGCGCTCCAGCGTGTCGGTGAATTTCTTCCAGGCGCCGGGCTTGGAATGCTGCAGTTCGAACTTGGTCTGACCGTCACCCCAGCCGCCCGACGAAATGACGGCGGCAATGCGCTTGTCGACGCCGCCGGCATAGACCGACACCGCGGCACCGAAGCTGTGGCCCGCGCTGGCGATCTTGGCCGGATCGACGTCCGGACGCGACATCAGATAGGTCACGGCGCTCTTGGTATCCTCGACCTGCTCCATGCAGATGATGTGGGCGCGCGGACCTTCGCTCTGGCCGCAGCCGCGCATGTCGAAGCGCAGCGAGATGTAGCCCCATTTCTCCAGCAGCTTGGCCGGGCTGATGCAGGCCTTGCTGTCCTTGTTGCTGCCGAAACCGTGCAGCACCAGGCAGGCCGGCCGCTTCTCGCCGGGCTTGATGTCGTCGGGAATATGCAGAACTCCCGACAGCTTGAGGCCCTGGGAGTCGAAGGTGACGCGCTCTTCCATGTCCAATCCTTAACCCGGCTCAGAGCCGGCTGTGACCGCGGCCCACATAAGCCATTTGCCGCCTCAATCCTAGCGTTATCGGCCGCAGCCCGGCGCCGGCAATTGCAATGCCGCCGGACGACACGCTGCGAGTGAAACCAGAACCGCGGACCGCACAGGCTTGATCGATCTTTGCCGCGAAAGTGTCCAGCCATGCTCAATTCGAACGCGCCCGGCGTCCTTGCGACAGGTCTGTTCGTGATGCTAGTTACAGCCGCATTCCGTTAGTGAAACGATGCGACTGCCGGGCGCCGCGCCAACGCCGCTCTCAACGTTGAACTGTTGCGGGACAGGGTCCGTAAAGGACGCGTTGGTCAGAACCAGGCGAAACAGGAAAGCGGAACATGTCATTTACGATCGATACCCGGATTTTGAGCTACAGCGGCGCGGAGAAGGTCCTGGCGGCCGCCATCGCCAAGGCGACCGAGATGAAGGTCCCCGAATGCATCGCGATCGTCGATGCCGGCGGCCATCTGGTGTCTTTCGCCCGCATGGACGGCGCCTTCTCGATGTCGCTGGATACGGCGCTGGTGAAGGCGCAGACGGCGGCGTCCTACGGCGAGCCGACCGGCAACATCCTGGCCGGCGTCGACCTCAAGCTGGCGATTGCCACGCAGGGCAAGCGGGTCAACCTCCCCGGCGGCATTCCAATCATCATCGACGGCCGCGTCGTCGGCGCCGTCGGCGTCGGTTCCGGCACCGGCGAGCAGGACCGTCAGGTCGCCCTCGCCGCGGTGAAGGCCGTGCCCAACGCCAAGCAGTTCGAATAATGACAATGCAGAGCAAGCACGCGACCATCGAAGGTCACAAGGCGCACTATTGGGAAGCCGGCTCGGGATTTCCAATTCTGATGATCCACGGCGTCGGTCCCGGCACCTCGATCGTCGGCAATTACGGCCCGGTGCTCGAGCCGCTGAGCCAGCAGTTCCACATTTTCGCGATGGACCTGATCGGCTTCGGCGGATCCGAGCGCAACAAGAACCGTCCGTTCTTCGATGTCGACCTCTGGGTGCGCCAGGCCGAAGCCATGCTGGCGCTGATGCCGGCCGGCCCCGTCGGCGTGATCGGTCATTCGATGGGCGGCGCGGTGGCGCTGAAGGTCGCGGCGCGCAACGACCGGATCGTCAAGCTGATGACCTCGTGCACGGTCGGCGCGGCCTATCCGATCAACGACGCGCTGAACGGTTTCTGGTCGATGCCGGCCGACCGCGCCGCCATGCGCAAGGCGATGGCCAAGATGATGTACTCGGCCGACGGCCTGACCGACGCCGTCATCGAAGACCGCTGGAAGCTGCTGATGCAGGACGGCTATCCGGAATACTTCGCCGAACTGTTTGCCGAACCGCGCCAACGCTACATCGATTCCGGCGCGCTCAGCGACGACGAGATATCGCGCATCAAGGCGCAGGTCGTCATGCTGCACGGCCGCGACGATCAGCCCTGCCCGCCCGATCTCACCACCCTGGTGCTGTCGCGCAAGCTGCCGGCCGCCGACGTTCACCTGCTCGGCCGCTGCGGACACAACCTGCCGCGCGAGCGGACGGCGGCATTCCTCGACTATGCAACGGCGTTGTTCAAGAGCGCCTGACATCTTCCAAAAGAACGAGGCTACCATGATCGGCGTCAAACAAATCGGCTGCGCGACGTTCGAGACGCCGGATCTTGAACGCGCCATCGCCTATTACACAAAGTATCTCGGCCTCACCGAGGTGCAGCGCGACGGCAAAACCGTGTTCCTGGCCTGCCCGTCCGACTTCCATTCCGTCATCCTGAAGCAGGGTCCGGTGGCGGATGTGACGACGCTGACGCTGCAACTGGCGCCGGACGCCGATCTCGACGCCTTCGCGGCGCAGACCTCGGCCAAAGGCGTGAAAGTGCGCCGCCGCTCGGACGCGGCGCCGGACACGCCGGTCACCCTGACGGTGGCCGACCCGTCCGGGCTCGATGTCGATCTCATCGCCACCCGTGTCCCGACCGAGAAGCGGCCGGACAATCACGGCGTGATGCCGCGCAAGCTCGGCCACACCGCGTTCTTCACGCCGGACATCCAGGCGACGGTGAAGTTCTATTCGGACGTTCTCGGTTTCCGCGTCTCCGACTGGATCGGCGATTTCTTCGTGTTCATGCGCTGCAATCCCGATCATCACACCGTGAACTTCCTGACCGGCCCGAAGCGCGGACTGCACCACATTGCGTTCGAGCTCAACGACTGGAACCACGTGAAAGAGGCATGCGATCTGCTGCCGCATCACGATCTCGATCTGATCTGGGGACCGGGTCGCCATGGCCCCGGGCACAACATCTACACCTATCACTTCAATCCGGATGGCTTCACCATCGAGATGTTCACCGAGCTCGACACCATGAGCAGCGAAGAGAACGGCTATTTCGATCCGCGGCCATGGCACAACGACCGGCCGCAGCGGCCGAAGGTCTGGGACCCGGCGACGATCCGGACCCGCAATTTCTGGGGCCTGTCCAAGCCCGACCAGCCGAAAGACGTCGGCAAGTACAAGTAGCCCGTGATTAAAAGGAAAACGGCGGCCGTCCCGATCAGGACGGCCGCCGTTCTTGCAACTGCTGCGGCCGAAATTACTGCTTCGGATAGCCCAGCGTCTTCAGGAGCACGGCCTTGTCGGCGATGTCCTTCTTCAGGCGCGCGGCAAAGGCGTCGGCGCCGAGGTAGAGCTGCGCGCCCAGCGCCGCGTTCTTGGCGGTGCTGAGATAGCCGGGCTGTTCGGCGGCGAACTTGCACGCCGTCTCGAGGCGCGCCTTGATATCGGCCGGCAGACCTTCCGGACCGTAGAGACCGCCGAAGCTGGTCGGCGCCACGTCGAAGCCCTGCTCCTTGACGGTCGGCACGTCGGGGATTGCCGGGTTACGGGCATCGGCGAAGATGGCGACGATGCGCACCGCGTCACGCGGCACCGAGCTTAGGGTCATCGGCGCGAAGTCGATGACACCGCCCAGGATCGGCGCCGGCACTTCGGCATCGCCCTTGTACGGGATCACGTTGAACTCCGCTTTGGCAACACTGGCGAGTTCGATCATCGCCAGATGCGGGATCGAGCCGGTGCCGGCGTGGCCGTAGCTGAGCTTGCCCGGATTCTCCTTGGCAGCCTTGACGATATCGCCGACCGTTTTGTACGGCGAGTCCGGCTTCACGATCAGCGCCATCTGCGTCTCGAAGGTCTGGCAGATCGGCACCAGCGATTCCGGCTTGTACCCGGCATTGGCCTGCACCACCGGCGCAACCGACTGCACCAGCGCCGGCGCGAACAGCAGCGAATGGCCGTCGGGCTTGGCGCGGCTGACAGCCGCCGCACCGATCGCGCCACCGGCACCGAGCCGGTTCACAACCACGACAGGCTGCTTCAGATCGGTCGACAGACCGACCGACAGCGCACGCGCCAGAATGTCCGGCGTGCCGCCGGGAGCAAACGTCACCGTGATCTCAATCGGGCCGGTCGGAAAGTCGGCGGCAAAGGCTGGCGACAGGCAGGCCGCGGTCGCGATCGCCGCAGAGATCGCGATCAACCGCCCTGGCCGTTGGCCCGCGCTGGCGCGGCGGTGGATACTTTGCATCAGAATAATTCCTCGCTTTTACGAACGGCGACACACGCCGCGTCAATGGAACTCGGATCGGAGCAAGATCGGTGCCAGCGGAGCCAGGCACCAAATCGTTGAATGCTTCATCATAGCATCAAAGGCTAACCGGCGCATGCCCGCAATGGAACCCCGAGGGAACTGGTAAAACTCTGCAACCGCGACATAATTTACGCTTTTTTGTCGCAGCATAGTGTGGCCTTGTGGGCTGGTGGTTGCGTGTGAATGCTGGGGTCTGGTTTGGCAGTTGCGGCGTGGCGGAGTATCGGGCGGTTGGCCGCAACATGTGCCGTGGGCGCCGTTCTGGCCTGCCCCGGCAACGCATCGGCGTTCGATTTTTTCGGCCTTTTCGGAGACGACAAACCGCCTGCGGTGTCGCCTCAGGCTTTGCCCTACCTTGTGACTATCGACGTTGCCGACAGTCCGTCGGGCTTGAAGGACGCGCTGGAGCAAGCCTCCGTGCTGTATCGCACACGGCAGGAGCCGCCGGTTGACGGCGAGGCGCTGGTGCGGCGTGCGGAAGCCGACCTCGCACCGCTGATCGATGCGTTGTGGGGCGCTGGCTACTACAACGGGACCGTTGCCATCGAAGTGGCGGGAATGCCGATCGTCATCGGACAACGGCCGCCGCCTCGCATCGCCACCGCTGCCAACACATTCCGCAACCGCGAAGCCGTTCCGGTCCGAATCAAGGCGCAGCCGGGACCGCTGTTCAAGTTGCGGACGATCACCATCACCGATCCGCGCGGCGCCGCCTTCTCGGAAGACGCGCTACCGTCCCGAATCGTCAAACTGGACAGCGGCGATCCGGCCCGCGCCGCCGATATCCGCGCCGCGCAGACCGCACTGGTCGATCATTTCCGCGCGCAATCTTATCCGCTCGCCAAGGTCGCCAGTGTGAAGCCGACGGTTTATCACGCGCTTGAGGTCATGGATGTCGCCATTGCCGTCGATCCGGGCCCGCAGGCGCCGTTCGGGCACGTATCGGTGTCGGGTCAGTCCGCCGTCAATCCTGCCGTGGTGCGGTCGCATATCTACATCGAGCCCGGCGATCCCTACTCGCCGGAAGCCATCGCGCGGTCGCGCAAATCGGTTCTCACGCTTCCCGCCATCAGTTCGATTCGTATCCGCGAAGCGGAGCGCCTGGATGCGCAAGGGCAACTGCCGATCACGGCGGAGGTGACCGACCGCAAGCCGAATGTGATCGGCTTCTCTGCGCGCTATTCGACGCTCGACGGGCCGGCGCTGCGCGGCTACTGGCAGAACCGAAATCTGTGGGGCGGCGCGGAAAGCCTGCGGCTCGAAGGCGACATCTTCGTGCCGCCGCGCATCAACAGCTCTGCCATCGACAGCCTGAAGAATTTCGAGATTGACGACCTCGGCGGCCGGTTCAGGGCCGCCTTTGTGAAGCCGGCGTTGGGCGGCTCGCGCAAGGACCTGCTGCTCGACGGCATGGTCGAGAAGGACCGCACCGGCGGCGACCGTTATGGCGGCTACACCAGCGAGCGCGCGCTGGTCAGCGCCGCGATCCGGCATCGCTTCGGCGACGCGTTCTCGGCCCAGATCGGCGTCGCAGGCGAAATCGGCGAGACCACCGACTCGCTCGGCGTCGTCGATTACCGCTTGTTCGGCGTGCCCGCGTCCGTCACCTATGATTCCACCGACCGGCCGCTCGACCCGACCAAAGGCATCCGCGCCACCGCCATGGTGGCTGCCTATCCGACGCTTCTTGGCTCGTCCGTCGATATCTTCGAGAGCAAGGCGCAGGCCTCGACTTATTTCGCCTTCGACGACGACGCCCGCTTCGTGCTCGCGGGCCGCATCGCAGCCGGCGCGGTGACCGGCGCCACCCTGGCCGAGATTCCTTCCAGTCACCGTTTCTATGCCGGCGGCGGCGGCTCGGTGCGCGGCTATCGTTACCGCAGCCTCAGCCCGCTCGGGCCCACCGGCGAGGTCATCGGCGGTCGCAGCCTGGTCGAAGCGTCGGTGGAGGCCCGGGTCAAGGTCACCGACACCATCGGGCTGGTACCCTTCTTCGACATGGGCGGCGCCTTCGCATCGAGCTATCCGGACTTCAAGGAACAATTGCGCTACGCCGCCGGTCTCGGGCTTCGCTACTACACCGCCGTCGGGCCGATCCGGCTCGATGTCGCCGTGCCGCTCAATCCGCGCGACGGCGACAGCCAATGGGCTCTCTATATCGGCATCGGGCAGGCATTCTGACATGCAGGCATTGAACCGCAGAACCGGCATCGGGCTTGTGGCGATACTTGCCGCCGGCCTGGCGCTGGTGCTCGCGTCGACGATGACCAGCCGCAGCGCCGAGGAAGACAGGGGGATCGTCTCGAATTTCCTGTCGCGCATGCTGACCACGCCGACGGCGCGCGTCTCCATCGGATCGGTGCAAGGCGCCCTGCTCTCCGACTCGACCATCAACGACATCACTATCTCGGACCGCGACGGCGTCTGGCTGCAGATTGACCGGGTGCGTTTCAACTGGCGGCGCACCGCCCTGCTGCTGCGGCGGCTGGAAATCGACACGCTGCAGATCGGTACCATCAACGTGCTGCGCCGGCCGCTGCCGACCGAACAGTCGGCGCCGGTGTCGGACGAGCCGCTGCTGCCGGAGCTGCCCCTCAAGCTCATCGTCAAGGAGTTCAGCCTCGGTCAGCTGGTGCTGGGCGAAACGGTCATCGGCACGCCGGCGCGGCTGTCGGCCACCGGCAATGCCACGCTGGGCAATCCGGCCGAAGGGCTCAACCTGCGCTTCGATGCGCGCCGCCTCGATGCCGCCGGATCGCTGATGGCCCGCCTCGACCTGGTGCCGCAGACCCAGCGTCTCGATCTGCAACTCGGCGTCGACGAGCCGGCCAACGGCGTCGCCGCGCATGCCCTCAACATTCCGGGCCTGCCGCCGGTCAAGCTTGACCTCAACGGCACCGGCACGCTGGACGCCTTCGACGCCCGCCTGACCTTCGACGCCGGCCCCAGCATCGGCGCCAACGGCGCGGCACAATTGCGCCGCGAGAACAGCAATCGCCGCCTCAACCTCAACATGGCGGCGCGCATCGAAGGCCTGCTGCCGACGCTGGCGGCGCCGGTTTTCGCCGGCACGACGCAGCTCAACAGCGACATCACGTTTGCCGACAGCGGCGCCATTACCATCGCGCCGCTGTCGGTGGTGTCGCAGACCGCGCGCCTCGATATCAACGGCAGCCTGTCGGCCGAACAGGTTGCCGACCTGAAAATCACCGCTCGCTCGGTGCCCAATGCCGGCGACAAGACCGCGGCGGCCGATACCGAAATCCGCAGCCTGGTGTTCGACGCCGCGGTCGCCGGCCCGATCATGGGCCCGCGCATTGACGCGACCCTGGACGCGCAGGACATCGTCACGCCGCAGGGTCGAGCGACGCGCGTCTCCGGCAAACTCAGCGTCACGCCGAGCGGCGACGTGCTCGAGAAAACAACTTCGATCCCGTTCAGCGCCAACCTGCAGGCCACCGGCCTTGCCGCCAGCGATCCGGCGCTGGCGCGCGCGCTCGGCAGTTCGGTGACGCTGACCGTCGCCGGCAGCGCCGTCGATGGCGTCGCCGATCTGAAGACCGCCCGGCTGCAAACGCCGACCTCGGATCTGCGCTTTACCGGCCGCATCGGCGGCACCTTGGTGCAGGGTAGACTGGCGGCGGATGTGCCCGATCTGTCGCGCTTCGGTGGGCTGGCGGGGCTGCAGCTCAGTGGTGCGCTTGGCGTTACCGCCGACCTCACCGGTGTGCCGGACAAGGGCCAGATCGACGCCGCAGTCACCGGACAGGCGACGCGGTTTGCCACCGGCATCGGCCAGGTCGATGGACTCGTTGGCGGCCGTCTCACACTGAACGGCAGGGTTAGCGCGCTGCCGGATGGCGGTTTCGGATTTGGCGATCTGCGGTTGAATGGCGCCCATGCGACAGCCCGCATCGACGGCGCGGCTACGCCACAGCAGGCCAATATCGACGCCCGCGTCACGATTCCCGATCTCAGACGCGCCGACGACCGCTTGTCGGGTCGCGCGGAACTGATGTCGCGCCTGACCGGTACCGTGGAGCGCCCGGACGCCACCGCGACCCTGACGGTCACGGACGCCCGCGCCTTGGGCCGGCCGGTACCGAAGCTGGTGCTTGGGGCGACGGCCACCGATATCCTCGGCCTGATCGACGCCCGCCTGACGCTGAACGGCACGATCGACGGCAAGCCGGCGCAAGGCGGATTGCGCGCCGCCAAGCAGTCGAGCGGCGCCTGGTTGCTGGAGAACATCGATCTGCGGGTCGGCTCGGTTACCGCGCAAGGCGGCGTGACGCTGACCGGCGATAACCTCGCCGATGGCCGTATCACCATCAACGCCGGCAACCTCGACGACCTGTCGCCATTGGTGCTCACCAGGCTTTCCGGACGTCTGCAGGCCGACGCAACGCTGGCAGTGACCAACGGCGGCCAGAACGGATCGCTGACGGCTCAGGCGCAAAACGTGCGGGCCGGCGATTCATCCCTCGATCGTCTCGACGCCAAAATGAGCGTGACCGACCTGTACCGGCGGCCCGTCATCGACGGCACCGTCGAGATCGACCGCGCCCGCATTGCCGGCGAACAGATATCACAGGTCAGGCTGGTGGCGCGCGGCGCCGCCGGCGCCAGCGACATCACCCTCACCGCCCAGGCCCGCGGCTTTGCGCTGGACGCGCGCGGCCGTCTGGTGGCGGCCGACGACATCCGGCTGGAGCTGGCGACACTGAGCGCACAGCGCGACAAGCGCCGCATCGCGCTGACCCAGCCCGCGACGCTGACGCTGCGTGACGACGGTGTCGATGTCCGCAACTTTACGCTGGCGCTCGATCGCGGCCGCCTCAGCGTCAACGGCCGCGCCGGGTCGACGTTCGACCTTTCGGTGACCGCGCAGTCGGTGCCGCTGTCGATCGCCGACGTGTTTGTGCCGAACTTCGGCCTGTCCGGCACGCTCGACGGCGAGGCCAAGATCGCGGGCACCGCGGAAGCGCCGACCGGCAACTGGCGTCTGCGGGTCGATAACCTTGTCGCGCCGCAGACCCGCGACGCCGGCCTGCCGCCGCTCGACATCAACGGCGCCGGCCGGCTGGCGGACGGGCGCTCCACCGTCGATGCCACCATCGGCGCCGCCGGCGCGGGCAACATCCGTGTCACCGGGACGGTGCCGATCCAGGGCGACGGGCTCGACGTGCGCGCCCGCGGCCAGATCAATCTCGGCGTCGCCAATCGCGGCCTGTCGGCCGCGGGCCGCAGCGTCGCCGGCCGCGCCGACATCGACGTGCGGGTACTGGGGAGCCTTACCACGCCGCGCGCCAGCGGTTCGGCGACCATCGCCGGTGGCAGCTACACCGATATCCTCGCCGGCCTGCGCTACACCGGCATCGCCGGGCGCATCACCGCGCAGGGCACCGACATCCGGATCGAACGGCTGTCGGCGCAGACGCCAAACGGCGGCACCATCAACGCGCAAGGCAGCGTTGCCATCGATCCGCAGGCCGGCTTCCCCGGCAATATCCGGATCACCGGCCAGCGCGCCAAGATCGTCGAGAACGACATCTTCAGCGCGGTCGCCAATCTGTCGCTGTCGCTGTCGGGCCCGCTGGCCCGTGACCCGCGTATCACCGGCAAGATCGACATGGTGTCGGTCGACGTGACCGTGCCGGAAAACCTGCCGACCACGCTCAAACCGATCGAGGGCACACGGCACGTCTCCCCGCCGCCGGCGGCGCGCGCCCGGTTGGCAGCTCAGGCGCGGGCCCGCGCGGCGGCCGGCCGCGCCCCGCCGTTCAATGCCACGCTCGACCTGACCATCAGCGCGCCCAACCGCGTGTTCGTGCGCGGGCGCGGCATCGATGCCGAACTCGGCGGCGATCTGCAGTTGCGCGGCCGGCTATCCGACCTGCAAACCATCGGCGCCTTCGAACTGCGCCGCGGCCGGATCTCCATTGCCGGCACCAGCCTCGATTTCACGCGCGGCCGCATCGTCTTCACCGGCGACATGACGCCGGAGCTCGACTTCGTCGCCCAGACCCGCACCGCGGATGTCACCGCGATCATCACGGTCAGCGGCGCGGCCCGGGCGCCGGAGTTTGCCTTCAGCTCGGAGCCCGACCTGCCGCAGGACGAGGTGCTGTCGCGCATCCTGTTCTCCAAGGCGAGCGGCGGCCTCTCCGCGATCCAGGCGCTGCAACTGGCGCAGGTGGCCGCGCAGTTCTCCGGCGGCGGTGGCCCGGACGTGTTCGAGCGCGTGCGCCGGTCGCTCGGCGTCGACAGCCTCGATGTATCGGTCGGCGCCAGCGGCAACCCGACCGTCGGCGTGCGGCGCGCCATCAACCGCCGCCTCAGCATCGGCGTGAAGTCAGGCGCCGAGGCCTCCGACAGCGGCGTGTCCGTCGACGTCGACGTGACCCGCAATATCCGCCTCAAGGGCGAGGCCAATGCCGATGGCGGCACCGCCGTCGGTGTCGGCGTCGAGTGGGAATACTGACGGCGCGCCCCGGTGCGACGTCCGCCCTCAAGCCTCAGCCCGGCCCCAGATGCCGGGGCAGAAACAGCACCAGTTCCGGAACGTAGGTAATAAGGAGCAGAACACCGATCGCGATGGCTATCAGCGGCAAGATGGCCTTGGAAACCGCCTCGATTGACACCCGCCCGATCGCGCAAACGACAAACAAGCAGAGGCCGACCGGCGGGGTCGCCATCCCGATTACCAAATTGACGCAGACGATGATGCCAAGGTGAACGGGATCGATGGCAAAGGTCTTGGCCAGCTCCAGCAAAATCGGCAACGTGATGATCATCGCCCCAATCGGCTCCAGGAAACATCCCAGCAGCAGCAGGACCAAGTTGACGATCATTAGAATGATCCAGCGCTGGTCCGTTATGCCGAGCATCGCCGTGACGATGCGCTCCGGGATGCGCTCGATGCCGAACACGAAGGAGACGATGCTGGCCATGGCGATGACCAGCATGATCCCGGCGGTCACGATGGCCGACGCGACAAGCGCTTCGTTCAGGGCACGAATCGACAGGCTGCGGTAATAGAAAGCGCTCACCAGGATCGCGTAAATGACCGCGACCACCGCCGCCTCGGTGGCGGTGACGATACCGAAGCGGATGCCGACGATGATGACGAGCGGCAGGCCAAGGATCGGCAAACCGTCGAGCAGCGCACGCCCGACAGCGCCTTTGGACGGCGCTTCGTCACGCGGCAGGTTATGGTGGCGGGCGAACCACGCCGAATGGGCGGCATATCCCGCCGCCATCAGCAAGCCCGGAATAATGCCCGCCATGAACAGCGCGCCGATCGATGTACCGCTGAGCGCACCGTACACCACCATGGCAATGCTGGGCGGGATGATCGGCGCCAGGGTCGACGCCGCGGCCACCAGGGCGCTGGCATAAGGCGCCGGGTATCCCTGCTTGCGCATGCCCGGGATCAGGATTGAACCCATGGCAGCCGCCTCGGCCGTTGCCGATCCGCTCAGGCCGGCGAAGAACACGCTCGAGACCACGGTGACGGGCCCGAGCCCGCCGCGCGCGCTGCCGATCATGCTGCGCGCAATCTGGATGATGCGGCTGCTGATGCCGCCGACATTCATGATGTTGCCCGCCAGCACAAACAGCGGGACCGTCAACAGAATGAACTGGTCGACGCCGACGATGAGCCGTTGCGGGAAAGCCAGCAACAGGTCGGTCTGCCCCATGACGAGCAGGTACACGGCCGACGCCAGCCCCAGCACGAAGACGATTGGAACGCCGAGAACGAGGAAGACAAAGAATGCAACGATAAAGACTGTCATCGGCCGGTGTCTTCGCTGGGTGATCTGAGAACCGCGACGAGTCCGATCGCGACATGGACCGCCAAGCCAAAAAGGCCGACCGGGACCAGGAGATAGATCCAGAACACCGAAATCTGCATCGCCGCGGCCATCTGACCGGCGTTAAACTCGGCGAAGATGTAACCGTACCAGACCAGAGCGCCCAGCAGGGCCAGCACAAGCACCAGCGAGAATATTCTGGCAATCCGCGCCGCGGTCGCGCCGAACGCCGCAGCAACGCTTTCGACGGCCGCCATTTCACCGCGATGATAGGACGCGCCGGCAAGAAGAAACGTGATGGCGATCAGCAATGCGCGCGCCGCCTCCTCCGGCCAGAACAAGGCCGATCCGACCGCATAACGATAGAACACCTGAAGCCCGGTCAGAATGACGATGCCGCCCATGCAGGCGGCACCGACAGCATACACGGCAAGCCAATAGAGCCGGCCGAGCCCGGATGGGGCCGCTTGTTGCCAAACGGTTTTCTCAACCGGCTCCATGATAATCCCTACTTACGCGTCTTGCGTACGTAATCGGCAAATTCCTTCACCAGGGGATGCTTGGCTTCGTATTCGTCGGCAACCGACTTGGCCTTCTGCTGCACGGTGGCCATGTCGTTGAACGGCAGGATTTCAACACCGAGTCCCTTGAGCTTCTCGGCAACTTCCTTTTCTTCCTTGCCCGCCTGCAACACCTGCGCCCGGATGGTTTCCTGCGCAGCCTGTTCAAGCGCCGCCTGCTGGTCGGCCGGGAGCTTCTGGAACTTGGCACGATTCATGATGACCACGGCGGGAAAAAAGAACTGCCCCGTCAAACTGACATGCTTTGCACTCTCGTAAAAGCGCTCGGCAAAGATCGACGAAATGTTCATTTCCGCGCCATCGAGCGCACCGGTCTGCAGCGCGGTGTAGATTTCACCATACGGCATCGGCGTCGGGTTGGTACCGACCGCCTTGAAGATGGCAATGTGCAGCGGATTCGGGACAACGCGAATCTTCAGTCCCTGCATATCGGCCGCAGAGCGAACCGGGCGCGTGCGATTAACGAAGTGCCGGAAACCGCCTTCGTAATATCCAAGACCCTTGAGGCCAAGAGCGTCCAGGCTCGCCAGCATCTTCTTGGCGGGCGGCGATTCGAATGCATCGGCCAGCCCCTCGTAGGAATTGATCAGCCAGGGCAGCTGCAGCCCGTCCATCACCGGCGTGAAAAGCGAGAAAGTCGATGACGATACGACGGCGGCATCGATGGTGCCGAGACGGACGCCTTCCAGCAATTGGCGATCGTCGCCAAGCTGGCGCGCCGGGAAAATGGCAATCTCGATCTTGCCACCCGACTTTTTCGCCACCGCGCTCTTGAACATTTCGGCGCCGAGGTGGAACGGATGCGACGTCTGTGTGACGTGGCCGACCTTGATCACCGTGTCGGCGGCGTAGGCCGACGCAAGCGGCATTGATGTCAGAAGAGCGGCGGCGACGAGCAGCGACCTGCGGTTCATGATTTTCCTCCAGTTTTGATTTTCGAAACTCTTGTTTCGTTATCTTGCATTTTGTATCATTTGAAAAATCCCGGTCAAGCGGCGCCGGGACATTGCAGGCGGACCGTCGGGCCGCACCGCACTCAAAAAAACGTCAGCGAGACGCGAAGGAGAGATAATAAATGGGCCGGTATTGCCTGAGATTGATTGAAGACAAGTTCGAAGCCGACTGCCCCCACGTGTATCTGCCGGCGGCTAACCGCGCGATCTACCTGCGCGAGGGAGCCGTTCAGATCGAGACGCCGGACAGCGGACTTCTGGTCACGGCGGGAGCGGCCTGGCTCGGCGACGCGCCGCTGGCGGTATCGGCGCTTCATCAGGGCGCGACGGTCTGGCGCTGGGAATTGACCGAGACGGACGGAGCCGCCGGTCTGCTGACGGCCGCCCCGGCCGCACGTTCGACGGAAAAACTGGCGGCGGACATCGAGCTTGATGACCGGCAGGAATGGCTGATGCGAATCGACCGGGTCGGATTCCCGCCGGGCGGCGTTGCCCTCACCCATGTCCACCAAGGTCCCGGCATCCGCTGCGTGCTGCACGGCGAGATCTCGATCATCGTCGACGGCAAAACCGGCGTTCATGGACCGAGCCAGGCGTGGCTGGAACTCGGACACGAGCCCGTGCTGGCGCCGACGACCGATGCATCGGACACCGCCTTCGTGCGTTGTTTCATCTTGCCCCGCGGCTGCAAGTCGCGCAGCTCCATCCGCTACGTGCTGCCGGAGGACAAGGCGAAACCGAAGGTCCAGGATTACCTGGTTTTCGGCGAGCGCTTCATTGAGCTACCGTACGACTCCTTTCCCTGAGTCGGATTAAAATGGCACCGCGAGCCAAGCGCGATCCCGCCGCCGCCGAAACCCCGGAGCGGGATCCGCCGCTCGCGACCACGCTCGCTGTCCTCAACGCCCTTGCCAATGCCGGCCGGGACTGCGGCGTCCAGGAACTGGCGCGGACTTTGGGGATGCCGAAGCCGCGCATTTTCCGGCATCTCTCTGCGCTGAAGAACCTCGGCTTCATCGCCCAGGACTCGGCACGCGAACGCTACCGGATCGGCTACGCGTCCTATCTGTTCGGCAAGCACCTGATGAACGCCTTCTCGGCGCCGCGGATCGTCGCTCCCTTCATGGAAGCGCTCTGCCGTGACATCGATGAGACGGTGGTCATGGGCACCTTCGACGACAACGCCGTCACGGTGCTCGATTTCGTGGCGCGACCGTCGGCGATCGAAATCGGGCTACGGCCCGGCTCGCGCTTTGCATTCAACGCAGCCGCGCAGGGCAAGGTCGTTCTGGCCTTCGGTCCGCCGCACATCGCCGAGCGCTTCTATAACAGTCCACTGCCGCGCGTGACCCCGCGGACCATTATCAAACCAGCGGTCTTGAAGGATGAAGTTCAGCGATGCCGTGACGATGGCTGGGCCGAAGCGCCGGACGAACTCTTCCTCGGCATCAACGCGCTCGCTGCGCCCCTTTTCTATCCCGACCGCACTTTGATGGGGACCCTGGCAATTGTCGGCTTTACCGAGACATTGCGCGGCAGCAAGCGAAAGAAGGCGCTGCGCAAACTGATTACTACGGCGGCGGAAATTTCGGTGTCGCTCGGCCGGGTGTGAGAAAGCCTGGCATCGGCGCAACCGCCAGCTCGCCCTCGGTTCGGGTCCGCCTTAGGTGAGCCCCCGCGTCGTGTCGTCGAACAACTCGTCGACGCTGAAGCGTGTGGGGATCAGCTTCTGCTGAACGGCGATGTCGATGATCGCCTCGAGCGACGGCCGGTTGGCCTCGACACCGAATGTCAGCTGCGCCGCGTTCTTGTTGCCGGCGGCGACGGCAATGTCCCGGGCTTCCTTGAACAGGCGGAACACCTCGCGCACCACATCCGGCCGCGTCGCCGACAATTCGCTGCGGATTGTCAGCATGTGGTTGATCGGATTGCCGTGCTTGGCCGCCCAGGCGCTGGCCGCCGCTTCGCTGTCGGGAATGAGAACCTTCAGCCGCGGATCGGGCAGCTTGTCGCCGAGCACGGCGGCGTCGAGTTCGCCGTCGAGCAGCATCTGCGCCATGTCCTTGCCGGCGGGCGCGCGCTCCATGCCGGGCGGATCGGTATATTCGGCAACATGCGGATCCTCGAAGGTGACCCAGTGCACCTTGTCGAGGTCGAGCTCGTACTGCTCGCGCAGGATGCCGCGCACCCAGACGCCGGTGGTGACGCTATAGGCGCGGATGCCGACGCGCTTGCCGGCGAGGCCCTGCGGCGTCAGTTCGCCGCGCTCCGGGTTATAGGCCAGCGTGTGATGCTGGCTGCGCGCCACCACCAGCGCCGGCATCAGCACATACGGCTTCTTGAAGGCCTTGGCCTGCAGGAAGGTCACGATCGCCAGTTCGCCGAGGTCGAACTTGTGCTCGCGCACCAGCGGCTTGAAGCCCTTGTTCGCCACCTGGATATCGGCGAACTCGAATTCGACGAGGTCCGACTTCACGTCGCCCTGCTTGATCGGCAGCGTATTCGGATAGTTGCCGAGGAGCGTGAAAAGTTTGGTCTTGCCGGACGTCGTCATCGAATGATCCTTGCTGGTAGCGTATCGTCACAATTACGCGGATAACCCGACCGCCGCCAGACGCGCTTTCAAGCGCGGATAGACCCGCAGCGCGTTGCCGGCATAGATCTTCGACTTGTCGGCCTCGGTCAGCCAGGAAACGTTCTCGACATATCGCTTGGTGTCGTCGAATTCATGCCCGGTGGCCGGATCGATGCCGCGCACCGCACCGACCATTTCCGATGCGAACAGGATGTTCTCGATCGGCACCACCTTGGTCAGAAGCTCGATGCCCGGCGTATGATAGACGCAGGTGTCGAAGTACACGTTCTTCATCAAGTGTTCGGTCAGCTCGGGCTTGCCGTTGTTGAGCGCCAGCCCGCGGTAGCGGCCCCAGTGATATGGCACCGCGCCGCCGCCGTGCGGAATGATGAACTTCAGCGTCGGGAAGTCCTTGAACAGGTCCGACAGGATCAACTGCATGAAGGCCGTGGTATCGCCGTTGATGTAATGCGCGCCGGTGGTGTGGACGCAGGCATTGCACGACGCGCTGACGTGGATCATGGCTGGCACATCCAGCTCGACCATTTTCTCGTAGACCGGATACCACCAGCGGTCGGCCAGCGACTTGGTCTGCCAGAAGCCGCCCGACGGATCGGGATTGAGATTGCAGCCGACGAAGCCGTATTGGGTGACGCAGCGCTCCAGTTCCGCGATGCAGTTCTCCGGGGCGACGCCGGGCGACTGCGGCAACTGGCAGACGCCGATGAAGTTGCGCGGATAGAGCGTGCAGACCCGGTGGATCAGGTCGTTGCACAGCCGGGTCCATTCGACGCTGGTGCGGGCATCGCCGATATGATGGCCCATGCCGGCGGCGCGCGGCGAAAAGATCGTCAGATCGGTGCCGCGCTCCCGCTGAAACTTGAGCTGCGCACCCTCCAGGCTTTCGCGGATCTGGTCGTCGGTGATCTTGAGGTCCCACGGCGCCAGATGCTCATGCCGGCCGGCTGCCTCGGTCTGCTTCTTGCGGAAGTCGTGCAGTTGCGCCGGTTCGGTGGTGTAGTGGCCGTGGCAATCGATGATCATGGTGGAGGTCCTGGTCAACGCGTTTCAGGGTCGCAAACGTAAAGGCCTATTGGCCGAAAATGTCACGGGTTTCCGCGAACATGTCGTCGACCGATATGCGGTTCGGGATCAGTTTCTGCTGGTAGGCATATTCGGCGATCAGCGCCAGGCTTGGCCGGTTGGCTTCAATGCCGAACGGGATCGGATCAGGGCTGGCGGGCGTTCCGGCGATACGCTTGCCTTCCAGCATAAGCCGGTAGACCTCGCGCGCGGTGTCGGGATCGGCTGTCACGTCCGCCGTTCGCATCACGACGAGATGGTTGATCGGCACCGCCTTCTGCTTGGCATACCAGTTCGCCGCCTCGGCCTGCGGATCGCCGAACAGCGAGCGGGCGCGCGGGTCGTTCGACGTTTCGCCGAGCACCGCGTCAAGTTCGCCGTCCAGCAGCATCGGCACGATCTTCCGCCCCTCCGGCGCGCGCTTGGTCGTATCCTTGTACTCGGCGACGTGCGGGTCCTCGAAGGTGACCCATTCGATGCTGTCGAGATCGACCCCGTAATCGTTGGCGAGGATGCCGCGAATCCAGGCCCCCGTCGTCGTGGTGAACGAACGGATGCCGACCCGCTTGCCGTTGAGGTCCGACGGCCGCATTGGTCCCTTGTCCGCGTTGTAGATCGCGTAAGGGTGCTGGAACCGCCCGATCATGGCCGCCGGCAGCAGCGCCAGCTGTTTGCCGTGCGCCTTGGCGATCAGATAGGTCACCACCGCCATTTCCGAAACGTCGTAGCGGTCCTCGCGGATCATGCCCTTGAAGCCGTCCCAGACCGGAACGATCTCGGTGAAGGCGAAGTTGACGCGGTCCGACCTCACCGCTCCGCTTTTCAGCGGCGCGGTGTGCGGATAGTCCCCGATCAGCGTTTTCAGCGTCTTGCCAGCGGGCATCTGCGGGTCATCAATCCTTGAGGCTCGGATAGAGCACCTGCGCGGTCTTGCCGAAGATCCAGTCCTGGTCGCTCGCTTTGGCAAAGGAAAATGCCTTCTGCGCAGCACCCAGGATTTCCTTCAGCGTACCGACCGAGTTGGGGAAATTGGAGCCCCAGCCGATGCGGTCGGCGCCGAATGTATCCACCATCTTGCCGAAGAACGTGTCCGCGGCACCCTTGCCCCAGCTCTTCGGTGTGACGTTGAGGGGCGTGATCTTGAGGTAGACCTGCTTGTATTTGGCCAGCGCCAGGAAATCGGTAGCGCCGGCATAAGGCGGTCCGTCTTCGTGCGGCGTCCGCGACAAGTGGTCGAGAATGATCGTGACCTTCGGAAACTTGTCCATGATGCCGCGCAGCAGCGGGATGCCTTCCTGCTTCATCTGCACGCAGACCGGAATGTTCTTGGCGGCCGCGTGCTCCCAGAATGGATAGGTCTTCGGGTCGGCGAACCAGGTCGCCTGCCCCGGCAACGTGCTGCCGGTGGTGAAAAGCCGCATCCCGGTGCAGCCGCGGCCGAGCCAGTAGTCGAAGGTCTTCACCGCGTCCGGTGCCAGAGTATCGATCGAGTAGACCCCGGTGAAGCGCGACGGGACGGCTTCCACCGCATCGGCGACATAGCTGTTGTCGTAGCCATAGGCGGTCGACGAATGCACGATCGCCGCTTTGGCGACCCCGGCATCGTCCATGGCCTGAAGCAGATCGTCATAGGTGGTCGGACGTTCGCTCGACCAGGTCGATTGCGTGCCGCCCAGCGGCGCCAGCGGATAGGCTTTGGTATCGGGCGAAACAATATGCGGATGAATATCGATAATCGATGACATTTGCGGAGACTCTTCTTGCGGTCGGGAGAAATTTACGGGTCGATATCGACGAACACCTGGTCAAGCTGCGGACGCGCCGGAATGAGCTTCTGTTGCAGCGCGTAGGTGACCAGGGCGTCGATGCTCGGACGGTTAGCGGCCATGCCATAGGGCAGCGGGTCGTTCATCAACGAGAAGAAGCTGCGGTAGCGGATGTCTTCCGGACTGTCGCCGCTGCCGAGCTTGAGGCTTTCAAGGTACGGCCGCTTGGCCGTGGTGAAGGCATTCATCAACGACCGGGCCAGCCAGGGGTAGCGCGCGATGTGCTCATCCTTCACCACGATCAGCCCGTGGATCGGATAGATCCCGGTGCGCCGGAACCAGTCCGCCTCGACCTTCTCCACGTCGGCAATCAGTTCGGGATAGGTGCCGGCGTCGGCGCCGGTCGGCGCATTCATGTCCCAGTTGCCGATCGGCGGACCGGCGCGGCCGACGCCGGCCGGGCCGGTAAAACCGGCCTGGATTTCGCCGGACGCCATCATGCTCTGCAGCGACTTGCCCTCCGGCGCATGGATCACATTCGGCGGCAGTTTCAGCGAGGTGACGTGCTCCTCGTCATCGACGACCCAAGTCACTTTCGATGAATCGAGGCCGTATTCGTTGACGAAAATGCCGCGCGTCCAGACGCCGGTCGTGACCGAATAAGCGCGCACGCCGACTTTCTTGCCCTCAAGGTCCTTCGGCTGCCGGATATTGGCATCGGGCCGCACGATGAAACCGCCGTGATGGAAGCGGCGCATGATGAAGATCGGCAGGGCGATATAGGGCGCCCCCAGAGCGCGCGCGATCATATAAGTGGTCGGCGCCATTTCGCAGATGTCGAATTCGACGTCGCGCACCATCCGGCGGAAGGCCTGGATGATCGGCTTGACCTCGATCATGTCGGAATCGACGCCTTCGATCGGCACGCGGCCGTCCTTGATGGCCGCGGTATGGCCGTAAGTGCCGATCGCGATCTTCAGCCGCGGGCGATCGGACCCCTGCGGCACCTTTGACGTCATTCCCTGCACGTTCACGACAGGCCCTTTCTCTGATTACCGGACTACTTCGTCGGAATATTGGCCTTCTCAATAACCACGGCCCACTTTTTTATCTCGCTCGCCATGCGCGCCCCCATCTGTTCGGACGTGCCGATCAAGGGCTCCATACCGAGGTCGGCCATGCGCGCCTTTATTTCTGGCAGGGCCAGCACGGCGTTGACCTCATCGTTCACCTTTTTGATGATGGCGGGAGGCGTTCCGGCGCGCGCCTGCAGCGCATTCCAGCTCGTCACCAGATAGTCCGGATAGCCACTGTCCTTCACGGTCGGGACACCGGGCAATTCTGCATTGGGCTTCTCGCCGCCAGTGGCGATGATCTTGATCTGATTGCTGGCGATCGTCGGACGGAAGGCAGCCAGGAAATCGAAGCCGACGTCGATATCGCCGCGGATGATCGCCGTCACCATGTCGGGCGTGGTCTTGAACATGATCATGGTGGCATCGATGCCGGTGAGCATCTTGAACAGCTCGGCCGACAGATGCTGGGTGCTGCCGGCCGCCACCGTGCCAAAATTCAGCTTGCCCGGATTGGCCTTGGCATAGGCGACAAGTTTCTGCACCGAGTCATGCTGTGAACCCGCCTTGGTCGCCAGCAACATATCGAATTGCGCCAGAAAGGTCACCGGCACGAAGTCGGTCAGAATGTTGTAAGGCAGGTCCTTGAACAGCGTCTGGCTGATCGCGGTACCGTTGCCGGCGAGATAGAACGTGTAGCCATCGGCCGGGTATGACAGCGCGCTCTTGGCGCCCGCAATGCCGCCGGCGCCGGGCCGGTTCTCGATATAGAAGTTCTGCCCCAGGCGTTCTGTGAGCTTCTGCGCCACCAGACGCATGGTGACGTCAGCGACGCCGCCGGGGCCGAACGGCAGGATAACGCGGACCGGCCGGTCGGGGTAATTTGCCTGGGCAACCGCGAACGTCGAACCGGCGACCAGCGCCAGAACAGTGACCGCAACCGATAGCACTGCACGCGCGCATGCGCTGAGAGTCCTCATCTGTTTCCTCCTGCGGCTCTTGCTTCCGGCGGTTACCGGTGGCCTTGACGACCTTCATGCCGCTGCCAGGATTTGAGCGGAAACCGGACGCCCAGGTCCATTTCGAATAGGCTCACGTTCTGATATGTAAAACGTCTTGCGCAACGACGAATTCGCTGCAATGCATCATTCTCGTCGATTTTCTTTGATGGAAACGCCATATCTTGGGTATATCCAATGATCGATTTTCGGCTGCTACGGCATTTCTGGTATTTTCTCGCCGTTGCCGAAGAACGGCATTTCGGCAAGGCCGCCAAGCGCCTGGGAATGTCGCAGCCGCCGCTCAGCCAGCAAATCCAGGTCCTGGAAAAATCACTGGGCGTGAAGCTGTTCGAACGCTCGCGCCAGGGCGTCAGGCTGACCAAAGAAGGCGCCGAGATCATGGGGCCCGTGCAGCGCTTCATGGAACATGCGCAACGCCTTCAGTTGGAGGTGCTGGACGCGCGTCAGGGCCGCGACACCAAGGTGACCATCGGCGCAGTCAACGCAGCGCTGTTTGACATCATGCCGCAGCTGACCCGGCTGGCGAAACAGCGCTATCCACACCTGTCACTGTCGCTGACGGAGATGGACAGCGCCGCAGCGCTTTCCGCAGTGCAAAATGGCGAAGTCGATGTTGCTTTCGCCCGGTTCGACCAGCCGGTCAGCGCGCTGGAAATCCGGCCGATCGTCAAGGATCAACTCGTTGTTGTTCTGCCGATCGACCACCCCCTCACCCGCCGCGACCGCATCGCGCTCATAGAGCTCGCCAAAGAGAGTCTGGTGTTGTCGCCGCGCCGCATCAGCCCCAGTTTCTTCGATCAGATCGTCAGCGCATGCCATCACGTCGGCTTCTCGCCCCGCATTGTCCATGAGGTCAGGACAGTCGTTTCTCAGATTGCCTTCGTCGGTTGCGGTGCCGCCATCGGCATGGTGCCAAGCCGTTCGATGCGTTTCGGCGGTGGCGACGTCGTATTCCGCCCGCTGGTGGAAACGCTCGAGGTCGTGACCATCGCCGCAGCATGGGATCCGGCGCGGCGCAAGGATCTCGTGCCGGCGATTGTCGACATCGCCATCGGCCTCGGCACCGAAATGGAAAAAACGACCGTGCTGCGCAAGACAGGGCGGCGGCCGCAGCCCGCCGTCTGACCGGCCCCCTATGGTTGCCGCTCCTGACGATCGTGTCGAGCGCAGCGCGAGACCGCGCGCAGTCAACTCAAGGCCACTGCCACGACAGGATCGCGACAACGGACGCCGGCAGCGGCAGCACCGCCAGCACGGCGTCGGTGCTGACCGACAATGCGACGGCGCCGGCCAGTGAAATGACGGTCCCGGCGATGATACGGCCGCCGAAAACCTCGTGCTTCGGGTTCAGCCACATGGCGAAGTAAATCCGGAACACCAGCGACAACCGGCCAATCGGAGTCACCACCGATACCGGTGCAATCGCCAGCGCCATGTAGCGGAACATCTGCGAGAAGCAGACCGAGATGCCGGCGAGCACGAACCACTTGGCGGATTCGCGATCGACCGTCTTGAAGCTGCGCCACTGGGCTGGCAGCATCAGGGGCAAGGCAATGACGGCCGTCGCGGCAAGATACGACACAAAGCCGCCGGCCAGACCGAGACCGATGCCCTTCTGGTCAAAGGCCAGATTGATGAAGATCGGGCTGATGCCGAAGCCGACCGCCGACAGCACGGCATACAGGTAGCCTTCGGCATATTGCGGGGAAAACGCCTTGATGCCGCTCACCGGCTCCAACGGTTCGGCGGCCGCTTTTGCGGTTTTATCGGGGCCCAGCGTCAGCGCGGGTCCAATGACCACCAGCAGAATGCCGAGAATGCGCAGGGGCGTCAGCGCCTCGCCCAGCCAGATAACAGCGAGCAGCAATGTAATGATCAGGCTGTATTGCTGGATCGGCGCCACCAGATTGGCGCCGATCGCCTTGCTCGCCCGGTAATTGCAGTAGCGGGCCAGGGCAAAATGAATGATGCCGGCGAGCGCCAGGAGACCCAGGCTCTTCCATGAGAACGTCGCCAGCAACGGAAAACCGCCGGTGAACAGCATACCGACGGCAAAAAACGGCAGCGCCACCGGCAGACTGATGGCGACCGCCTGCAACACCGTGCCGGTCAAAACGCCGCGCCGCGCGCTGGCATTGGCGTAAGCAAAGGTAATCGCCGACAACAGGGCCAGAAAGCCGCCGAACATTCTGGAACATCTTCCTCAGGAGCAGCCGCGGCCATTCACGCCGATTGCGCGCTGGCATAGCCGCAACGCCGGAGACCTTCAAGCGGCTGCGGTTACACCGGCCTGCACAGCACCGGCGCCGCACGCGAAAAGCTGCGGCGGCCGCGCTTGAAACCGGTCAGCGGCTGCGCGAGTTCCGCGACCGCCATGGCGGCGTCCTGGGTATCCAGCACGACGAAATCGGCGGGATTGCCGACCGCTATGCCGTAGTGCGCGAGGTTCATCAGACGCGCCGGTTGCGCCGTCACCAGATCGAGACAGGCCGCGATGTCGTCAAGGCGGCCGATCTGCGCGACGTTGGCGTACAGGTTCGCCATCCGCACCAGCGAACAGTCGCCGAACGGCGTGAACGGGTTCAGCACATTGTTGGTGGCGATCGAGCAGGTCACGCCATGCCGCACCAGCCGGTGCGCCGGCGCGACGCCGCGCGGCGTGTTGTGGTCGTGGCCGCGCCCCATCAGGAACAGGTCGGTGGCCGGCAGCACCGTCACCGCCACGCCGGCATCGGCGAGGCGGCGCGCCGCGGCATCGAGTTGCGCCGGCGGCAGCGCCGACAATTTGGTGACGTGGCCGATTGCCACCCGGCCGCCATAACGATGCGCGGCGGTCTGGCGACAGACCTCGTCGAGGTGCATCCAGGACGGGTCGAGATCGAAATCGAGATGGAAATCGATATCGAGATCGAACCGCCGCGCGATCTCGAAGATACGCGCGATCTGGCCGTTCGGATCGGTGTCGGTATAGGGACAGCCGCCAATTGCATCGGCACCGGCTTCGCAGGCTGCGACCAGCAGTTCGTCGGTGCCGGGATCGTTCAGCAGCCCTTCCTGAGGGAAGACGCAGATGTCCAGATCGATCGCCCAGGCATAGTCGTGCTTCAGCCGGCGCACGGCGTTGAAACTCGTCAGGCCGACGCGCGGGTCGACCTCGACATGCGTGCGCATGAAAGTGGTGCCCTGCAGGATGGCCTTTTCCAGCGTGCGCTGGCCGCGGGCATAGACATCGTCCTCGGTAAAGGCACGTTTGGCCGCCGCCACTTCGGCGATGGCCTCCTGCAAGGTGCCCTCCTCCGAGCGGCAGCGGTCGAGGATGCAGGACTTGTCGAGATGGATGTGGGTGTCGACAAAGCCGGGAATGACCAGCCGTCCGCCGGCGTCTTCCGACAGCGCGTCGGCCGTAATCGCCGGCGCGAGGTCGACGATCCGCCCGTCTTTCACCGCAATGTCGAAAAGCGTGTCGGCGCCCGGCAGGCGCGCGCGGCGCAGGATCAGGTCGAGTGGCATGGCGGTTACTGTGCGGCCTCGGCGCGGCCGAGATAGGCGGCCTCCAGCGCCGGATCATGGGCCAGCGCCGCGGCCGTGTCATCCCGCACGATGCGGCCGGACTCGAGCACATAGCCGCGGTCGGCCACGCTGAGCGCCAGCGCCGCCATCTGATCGACCAGCAGAATGGTGACGCCGTCATCGCGCAGTTCCGCCAGCACGTCGTAGAGTTCGTTGATCATGGCCGGTGCCAGCCCGAGCGACGGCTCGTCGAGCAGCAGAATGCGCGGCTTGGCCATCAGGCCGCGCGCAATCGCCAGCATCTGCTGTTCGCCGCCGGACAAAAGCCCGGCGCGGCTGGACAGGCGGTCGCGCAGCCGCGGAAAGCGCTTCAGCAGCACCTCAAGCTCCGCCGCGCGGTCGACATCCTTGCGGGTGTTGGCGCCAAGCAGAATATTGTCGCGCACCGTCAATTCCGGAAACACCTGCCGTCCCTCCGGCACCAGCGCCAGCCCGCTGGCGGCGATGCTGTGGGCGGCAAAGCGCTCGACGCGGACATCGTCCAGCACGACCGAGCCGTCGATCGGCCGCAACAGCCCGGTCACCGCCCGCATCGCGGTCGACTTGCCGGCGCCGTTGGCGCCGAGCAGCGCCACCATCTCGCCGGGCTTGACCGTGAAGGACACCTCTTCGAGCACCGGCGCCGCGCCATAGCCGGCGCTCAGCTTCAGACACGACAGAATGGCATCCTGCGAGCCGCTCCACGGCGTGGCGCGCGGCCGTGCCCGCATTTCGCCGTCGCCGAGATAGGCCTTGAGCACGCGCGGGTCGCGGCGAATGTCCGCCGGAAGGCCGTCGGCGATCACCGAACCGGCGTCGAGCACAACGATACGGTCGGAGATGCCCATGACCATGCCCATGTCGTGTTCGACCAGAATGACGACCAGGCCGAGCTCCGAGATACGGCGGATCAGCTTGCTCAGCGCCGCCTTGTCGGCGCGCATCAGTCCCGCCGCCGGTTCGTCGAGCAGCAGGACGCGCGGCCGCGTCGCCAGCGCGCGGGCGATCTCGACCAGGCGCCGGTCGACATGCGGCAGGCCATTGGCCGGCGCGGCGAGCGGGCCGTGATAGCCGACAAAGGCCAGCAGCGCTTCGGCCGCGTTGCGATCGGCCTCGGGCGCCGCGTCGGCCACGGGATTGCCGAGCCGTCCCTGCCGCAGCGCGACGAGGACGTTGTCGAACACGCTCATCTCGCCGAACAACTGGGTGGTCTGATAGGTGCGCGCGATGCCGGCGCGCGCGATGCGCCAGGCGGGCGCGCCCGACAGGTCACTATCGCCGAGCCTGATCGTGCCGGTGTCCGGCTTGTAGAAGCCGCCGATCATGTTGAGCACGGTGGTCTTGCCGGCGCCGTTCGGCCCGATCACGCTGGTGATGCGGCCGGGCGCGGCAGAGAAGCTGACATCCGACGCGGCCTTGATGCCGCCGAAGGCAATGCCGAGGCCCTGCACCTCGAGCGAAGTGCGTGCCGCGCCGGCGGACAGGAAGGCCGGCAGATCAAAAGTCTTGTCGGGTTCGGCGCCGGCCGGATCGATGCGGCGCAGAAAGCGCGCCAGCGTGCCGATCACGCCTTCCGGCGCGAGCCACAGCACCACCAGCAGCAGCGCGCCGACGAACAGCAGACGATACTCGGCCAGATGCGACAGCAGTTCCGGCAGCATCACCGTCACCACCGCACCGACCACCGGACCTAAGACCCAGCCGGCGCCGCCGACGATCACCGCCAGCAAAAACAGAATCGACTGCGAGAACGGGAATGAGTCGGGCGCGACGAACATCATCAGCGGCGCGAAGATGGCGCCGGCGAGACCCGCAAACACCGCCGAGACGGCAAAGGCCGCAGTCTTGATGGTCACCGGATTGAGCCCAATGGAGCGCGCCGCCGTCTCGCTATCGCGCACAGCTACCATAGCCTTGCCCCAGGCGCTGCCGGCCAGCCGGTGAAACACGTAGAGCGACAATCCGGCCAGCCCGATCGCCAAGAGCGCCATCTCGCGCTCGGCGAACAGACGGCCGCCAAGTTGCGGCGGCACGAGGCCCATCAGGCCGTTCTGGCCGCCAGTCAGGTCGCGCCATTCGATCGCGGTGTGGTGGACGATGAAGGCAAAGGCGATGGTCACCATGGCGAGATAGGGCCCGGTGACACGCAAGGCCGGCAGGGCGAGCAGCGCGCCGACCGCACCCGCCATCAGACCGGCCGCCGGAAAGGCCAGCCAGAAGCTGACGCCGTCGATGGTCAGGATCGAGGCGGTGTAGGCGCCGATGGCGTAGAAGCCGACATGGCCGAGCGACACCTGCCCGGCCAGCCCGAGCAGCACGTTGAGGCCGACGCCGACCACCGTCGTCAACGCCACCAGCGCGATGATGAAATGCGTATAGCCCTCGGAGATCGAAACCAGTCCGACGCCGGCGGCGGTCAGCAGAATGATAACGACGGTCATCAGCGACGATGTCAGCGCGCGCGGGCTCATCGCTACACCTTCTTGGTCGCGGCGCGGCCGAGAATGCCGTTCGGCATCACGGCCAACGCCAGGATGACGATGGCGAAGGCGACGATCTGCGTATAGGTCGAGCCGGCATAGGATGTGATCAGCGCCTCGATCAGGCCGTAAAGCAGTCCCGCCAGCATGACGCCGGAGGCCGAGCTGATACCGCCGAGGATCGCCACCGCGAAGGCCTTGATGCCGAACAGCGTGCCCATGTCGGAATGCACGCTGAACAGCGGCGCGATCAGCAGCCCGGCCAGACCGGCGAGCGCGGTCGACAAGGCAAACGAAAACGCGATGGCGCGGCGCACATTGATACCCATCAGGCGCGCGGCATCCTTGTTCTGCACCACCGCCAGCAAACCTTTGCCCGGGCGCGTGTGGTTGAAGGCCAGATGCAGCGCGACGGTGATGCCAAGGCCGACCAGCGGGATGACAAGCTGCAGCGGATAGACGCCGGTGCCGAGAAATTCGATCGGCTTCTGCGCCATGAGCGACGGGAAGGCGCGCGGCTCCTTGCCGAACGTGAAGAGAACGATGTTGTCGAGCACAATGCCGCCGGCCACCGTCGCCATCAGCCAGGCGTTCGAGCCGCGCTCGGCGAACGGCCGCACCAGCGCCCGCTCGACCACCAGACCGAACAGCGCACACAACGCCAAGGCCATCGCGACCGCCAGCGGCAACGGCCAGCCGAGCGTCACGGCAAAGGTGTAGCCCAGCACGGCGCCCAGCATCATCGACGAGCCCTGGGCGAAATTGACGGTGTTGGAGACCACGTAAGTGACGTGGAAGCCGAGCGCGATCAGCCCGTACATGCTGCCGACCGCAAGTCCTGACACGATGGCGGAAATCAACAGCATGAGGGCGCCGCGCCTGGAGAAGGGAATGGCGGGACGCAAGGCCTTATGGCTCGCATCCCGCCTGTCGGTGTCAGCAGGTTAGTTGGTCAGAGGCAGAATCTGGCCGTCCTTGAAGTACGTGAAGATGTAGTCGTCAGCTGTCAGGGCATCGTGGTTGTCGGGCGTGAACGGCTTGCTGTAGCTCTTGATCAGGCCGTCGTACTTGTCGATGGCGTAGAGCGCTTCGCGGACCTTCGGGCCTTCGGTCGAGCCGGCCTTGGCGATCGCCAGCGTCATCAGGTTCATGGCGTCGTAGGCATTGGCGATGCCGACGGCCGGCGTGACGTCGGCCAGCGTCTTGATCTCCGGATACTTCTTCTTGAGCGCGGCCAGAACCTGCTCGCCTTTGGGCGACAGCTTGCCGGCGAAGCTGTAGGTCTGGACGAAGTGCACCTTGGACCCGCTCGGGCCCGCCAGTTCGCTGAAGCGGCCGCCGGCCGGACCCCAGTGCGACACGATCGGGACATCCCAGCCCATGCGATCGAGCGACTTCACCACCTGCGACGACGGCGCGACGTTGGCGACCATGAACAGCACGTCGGCGCCGGCCTGCTTCAGGCGCGTCAGTTGCGGGACGACATCGATGTCGGCGTCCTGGAATTTCTCGATGCCGACATAGGGCATCTTCTTCTCTTCGAGGGCCTCCTTCAGGCCCTTTTCGTTCGACTCGCCCCAGGGATTGTTGATCAGGATCATCCCCGGCTTCTTCATGTCGTATTTCTTGAGCGCGTAGTTCACCAGCGCCTTGTCGACCAGCACGTCGACGGCGGACACGCGGAACGCATAGTTCTCGGCGGCGCCGTTGCGGGTGATCGGCGTGCCGGCCGCCCAGACGCCCATGAACGGGATCTTGCTTTGGTTGATGAAGGGCACGATGGCCATCGACACCGGCGTATCGAGACCGCCGAACAGCGCGGCGACCTTCTCGCGCTGCACCAGCTCGCGGGCGGCGACCACGCCCTTGGCCGGGTTGCTTTCGTCGTCGCGGACGATCAGTTCGAGCTTCTTGCCGAGCACGCCACCCTTGGCGTTGATCTCGTCAATGGCGACCGACAGGCCACGCACGATGGCCTCGCCGGACTTGGCGGACTGGCCGGACATCGCGGCGACCAGGCCGAGCTTCATGGTGTCCTGGGCGGCAACAGGCGTCGCGACCAGTGCGGCAGCAGCGGCGGCCAGCAGGAGACGGCGCGGCAAGCAGAGGGGAAAAGGCATGGCAATTCCTTTCGGAAGGGGTGGGCCCGCGCTTTACTTCGCAAGGGACATGCCAACGCGCTTTGCTTGAAATCACCCGATAAATTAGGCTTCCGGGGACGGTCGCGCGCCCGTTTCCTAGGCATCTGCCAAAGTTCTGGGCAAATCGTATGCACAATCGTATACGATTTCCATATTTCCCCGCTACAATAATCTGGCCGGAAATATGCATGGCCCGGCGCAGCGGGGCCGGTCCAGACGGCGCCGCGCCACGCGCCGTACCCACAGGAGCCCGATCATGTCCCCCGCCTCGCCTGCCCTTGCCGTCACCGCCGCCTCCGACGAGACCGCCGAAGCCGCCAGCATCGTCGAGAAATTCCTGGTGGCCTCGATGGTGCCGGACCCGGAGACGGCGGCGCGCTATGTCGCCGAGCCGCTGAAGCTGACCTTCACCGGCGGCCGCAAGTTCTCCCACCCGCGCGAGAGCACCGCGTTCAACGCCCGGCGCTACAAGTGGGTCAAGAAGGCGATGGAGCGATCCGACGTCGCGCCGGGCGTCGGCGAGACGGTGGTCTACAATACCGGCACGCTGTACGGCGAGTGGCCGGACGGTACGAAGTTCGAGGGCAACCGCTACGTCGATCGCTTTGTCGTGCGCGGCGGCAAGATCGTGCAGATGGACGTCTGGAACGACAGCGCCGAATGGCTGCTGACCCGCCATGGCATCGAGGCGTAAGAACTAGTGACGGCTGCCTTTGACCGGCTTGTCGATGACCGCACGCGGCTCGTCGGCATAGGACGACAGGATATCCCCCAGCGCGCGGTTCTTCGGCGGGCCGGCGACAATGAGCGCCCGGCTCACCACCGCCTGCAAATGGCCGTCCATCACCGCTGAGGCACGATCGGCGTCGCCGGCGGCCAGCGCATTGATCACCTCGCGATGCTCGTTCACCGCGCATTCCGACGAATGCGGCCGGCTGTACAGCGCCAGAATGAGCCCGCAGCGTGACGACACTTCGCTGACGTAGCGCGCCAGCACCGGACTGCCGGTCATCTCGGCGAGCAGGATGTGAAATTCGGTGGCAAGCCGGATCGACAGCGGTTCGTTGTTGCCGCGGGCGCGCTGCTCCTCATCGACATGCGCCTGCAATTTCTCGATCTGCCCGGCCGTGAGGTTGCCAGCAAGGCGCGACATCACCAGGCGCTCAAGACCGAGCCGCACGTCGAATGTATCACGCGCCTCCTCCCAGGCCGGCGTCGCCACCGCCGCACCGCGGTTGC
Source organism: Pseudolabrys sp. (assembly GCA_022843325.1). Lineage (GTDB taxonomy): Bacteria > Pseudomonadota > Alphaproteobacteria > Rhizobiales > Xanthobacteraceae > Pseudolabrys. Next base: position 79,871 of record JALHNV010000003.1, read on the forward strand.
GGCGCAACTCGACCAGGCCCTCGGCGGCAAGCTGCCCGAGCGCGTTGCGGACAATGGTGCGGCTGGCGCCGAAGCGTTCGCCGATGGCGTCCTCCGGCAGCTTGGCGCCTGGCGCCAGCGCCTGCTCGATGATGGCGTGGCGCAGCGCGCGGTAGATCGCGCCGACGCGGTCGACGGCAGCTTTCGGTTTGCGTTTTGCGGGCTTGGCCAAGGTGTGGGAACCGTGCGGGTTTTGTCTGCCGACGCTTGTACCATGTCAGGGCCGGCCCGGAAGCCAGCCCTCGCCGTCAGCCGTGACCGCAGAAACGGTGCACGTGGTAAGGCTCGCGCGCCAGACCGACGCAGTAATCCAGCACGACCGGCTCAAAGGCCTTCACGAAGTCCTTGGCGCCGACATTGACCTTGGCGAGCTGCTCCATCACCGCGGTCGTCTCATCGGCCAGCCGGCTCATGTCGACGCCATTCACCTTGCCGCCCTCGACCAGCACCTGTCCGCCGACCATGACGCGGTCGATGCCGGTGCCGTCCTCGACGAACACGACGTGCAGCAGCGGTTCGTTGAGCGGAATGTAGTTGATGCTGGTCAGGTCGAGGAACACGATGTCGGCCTTGAAGCCCGGCGCGAGTTGACCGATCAGATTGCCCATGCCGAGCGCCCCGGCGCTGCCTTTGGTGGCGGCCTCGAAGGCTTCCGCCGCGGTCAGCCACTGCTGCGGATCGGGACCGTGCACGCGCGATACAAAGGCCGCCATGCGCATGGCCTCGAACATGTTCTGGTTGTCGGACGACAGACAGCCGTCGGTGCCGACGCCGAGATTGATGCCGCGGTCGAGCATCTTGCGCGCCGCGCCGATGCCGGAGCCGAGCTTCATGTTGCTGCCCGGGTTGTGCGCGACCGATGCGCCGGCATCGGCCAGCCGGCCCATGTCGTCGTCGTCGATCCAGATCGCGTGCGCGGCGGTGAAGTTCGGGCCGATCATGCCGAGCTTGTGCAGATGACCGACCAGCGTGGTGTCGTATTTGCGCGGGCCGACCAGCGCCTGCACCTTGGATTCGGCGACATGCATCTGCACGCCAATGCCATGCGCTTTGGCGAGGTCGCGGCAGGCGACGATGAAGTCGTCGGTGCAGTGGTGCGGGATGGTCGGCGCCAGCGCCGGCCGCAATTTGTCGCGGTCCCAGGCCCAGTTCTCGATCACCGTGCGGCAGATCGCCAGACTGACATCGTAGGGCGTGGCGCGCATCGCCTCCGCCTTCTCGCGCAGTTCGGCCGGCATCGACGCGATCAGCCCCGGGATCGCCCGGTAGAAAGTGGTGTCGGCCATCATCGGCGCGATCACCGCGCGCAGGCCGACGTCATGATAGGCGCGGGCGACCGCGTCGAGCCCCTCGACCGACGGCGCCGGAATTTCCGCCGCCAGGTCGTAGCAGGCGGTGCAGCCTTTGCTCAGCATCTCCAGCGCGCCGATGCGGGTGGACAAATACTTGATCTCGGCAGTGCGCCCGCCGCCGGTCCACGGATAGGCATTCAGCAACAGTTCGAGCGACCAGCGATCCGCCATCGCGCGGCCGAGCGCCGTTGTGCCGTGGGTGTGGGCGTTGATCAGGCCAGGCATCAGCAACCGGCCGGTGGCGTCGACCCGCTTGACGTCGGCCCCGACGTTCTCGCCGGGCGGCAACACCGCCGCGATCGTGTCGCCGTCGATGAGAATGTCGGCATAGGCGCCGTCGAGCCGGCCCGCGGTCAGCAGGCGGCCGCCCTGTATCAATTGTTTCAACTGCGCGTCTCCACGGGAATGACGGTGGCCTGGTCTATTCTCATAAACGTCGCGACCCCGGCGTCAATGCGAAAGCCATAGTCCAGCCGCCCAACGACCTTCACCGGCTTGTCTTCAGCGACAGAGAGGAAGGCCGGCGAACCAGTGATTGTTATAACGGCCGCCGGAACCGGCGAGCAATCCGGGCACAGACCCGGCTGATCGACCAGCATCATCGCCGCATTCGGCCCATGGGCGTGCGACAGATAGCCTTCGATGGTGACGGCGCGGCCGGACAGTTTGTCGGCCGTCGCGCTGTAGCGCAATTCGTCGGTGCCAAGATGATCGAACAGATCCGCAAAGCCGATCGGCAGCGGCGCGGCATCCGCAACGTCACGCGGCATCGGACACCGATCCGGCAATCGCTGCCAGCCCGTCGTCGTCGCTCGCCCGCATCACTTCACGCTCCAGCGTTTCCGTCAGCCGCGTGCGGTAGTCGTTGAAGCCCGGATCGGTCATCCGCCGCGGCCGCGGCAGGTCGATGCGAACCTCCTCGACGATCCGGCCCGGGCCGGCGCTCATCACCACGACGCGGTCGGCGAGCAGCACGGCCTCGTCGATGTGATGGGTGACGAAGATGATGGTCGGCTTGAACTCGCTCCACACCTCCAGCAAGAAGCGCTGCATCAGCACGCGGGTCTGGAAGTCGAGCGCGGCAAACGGCTCGTCCATCATGATGAACTCGGGGCTCTCGACCAGCGCGCGGGCAATCGCCACGCGCTGTTTCATGCCGCCGGACAACTGGTGCGGCCGGTGATCGGCGAACTTCGACAGCCGGACCCGCGAAAGCATCTTGGCCACGCGCTCCTCGCGCTCCGGCTTCGGCACTTTCTTCATCGCCAGACCGAAGCCGACATTGTCCTTTACCGACAGCCACGGGAACAGCGAGTGGTCCTGGAACACCATGACCACGCCCGGTTCGGGGCCGGTGACCGGCTTGTTGTCGAGCGTGATGCGGCCGGATGACAACGGCTCCAGCCCGGCGATCAGTTCGAGCAGCGTGCTCTTGCCGCAGCCGGACGGCCCGAGAAGGGCGACGAACTCGCCATTCTCCACGGTGAGATTGATGTCGGCGAGTGCGGTGACCGCAAGTCCGCCCGCTCCGGGCCAGACCTTGCCGACGCTATGACAGGCGAGTGTTGTCATGGTGCGGGCTGCCACCACAGGATCTTGCGCTGGATCTGCACCAGCAGCACGTCGACGAGATAGCCGGTGGCGCCGACCATGCACATGCCAAGCAGGATCAGCTTGGTGTTGAACATCTCGCGGCCGAGAATGATCATCATGCCGAGGCCGTTCTTGACCCCGACCATTTCGGCGGCCAGCACCGCCATCCAGGCGGCAAAGAAGTTGATCCGCAGCATGGTGAAAACCTGCGGCAGCACGGCGGGGAAGATCACCTGGGTCCAGACCTGCGGTTTGCTGGCGCCGAAGCTGCGCGCGGTCTTGATCAGGCGCTGATCGACCGCGTTGACGGCGGCGACCGTCGAGATGGTCAGGATGAAGTAGACGCCCATGAAGACGACGAAGATCGCGGTCGGATTGCCAATGCCGAACAGCACGATGCCGAGCGGAATCCACGCAATCGGCGCGATCGGCGCCAGTCCGCGGATGAGCGGCAGCAGCATGTCGGAGATGGTGCTGAACGCAGAAATCACAATACCGGTGATCAGGGCAGCGGCGAAGCCGATTGCCAGACCGACCAGCACACGCACCGCACTGATCACAATGGCCATTGGGATCGGCATCGCGTCGGCGCCGAAGCCGACCCGAAAGTCGCTTTCGACCGCATAGGCGATGAACGCCGACGGCGGCGGAAACAGCACGGCGCCGTTCCAGCCGCTGGCGGCGGCGATCTCCCAGATCGCGATGACCACGATCCACGGGATCAGGCCCTTGAGGACGACCCTGCCCCACTTGCCGGCGGTGCCCGGCGGTCGCGTTTCCGCGACGGCCGGGGCAACGCTTTCGAACGTGCCGGTGCGATCTGTCATCTCTAGCCCAACACTTGCTTGATCAGCGTTGTGTCGATGACATCCGGCTTGGACTTCAGGTAGCCGAGCTTCACCATGTCGTCGACGGCGATCTCCATGCCTTTGGCGCCGCCCTGGGTGATATCGACCTGCGGCATCTGCCGCGGCAGCGCCGCCGCCAGTGTCGCCTTGTTGACGCGATAGTATTTCGCCGCATCGAGGATTTCGACCGCCTTCGGCAGGTCGGCCTTGATAGCGGCGTCGGCGCGCAGCAAAGCCTTGAGATATTTCTTGATGGTTTCCGGCTTGCTCTGGAGATAGCGCGCCGTGGTGTTGGTGACGCAGTCGGGTCCGTGCGGACCCCAGGCATCGAGGCTGCTGGCGATCGGGACGCCGCCGAGGTCGTCAATCAGCCGCGTCGCGAAGGGTTCGACGTGGGTGACGAGGTCGAGCTGCTTGGCTTCGAACGCCGCTGCAAGGGCCAGCGTGTCGTTGAACCAGACGATGTTATAGTCGGTGTAGCCGACGCCGGCCTTGGCCAGGGCGCGGTAAAGCGTCATCTCGAAGGTGTTGAAGCGGATCGTACCGATCTTGAGCTGCTTGCCCTTGGCCTTCACCAGATCGGCCATGTCCTTGATGCCGGCGTCCTTCTGCGCGATCAGGAACAGCCCGCCGGCGCCGCTGCCGGCGATGATCTTGACCGGCGCACCCTGCCCGGCCGCGACGAAAGAGTTGGTGAAGGGGTTGTGGATGATGTCGGTGGCGCCGCTGTTGAGCGTGGTCAGGGCATCGCCCGGATTCGGCATGAACTTCATCTGCACGTCGAGGCCCTCGTCTTTGAAGTAGTCCTGCGCCTTGGCGTAGAACAAAGGCGACATGCAGATGCCGACCAGATGGCCGACATTGACCGTCTCCAGGCCCTGCGCCCGCGCGATAAAGGGCGTTCCCAGCGCCGCCGCACCGGCAACGGCCGCTGTGGTCTTCAAGAAATCTCTGCGCTTCATGGCTGGCTTCCCCTGTGTGGCTGTCATTTCGGAGAAGAGGCAATGCATCATCCGTGCCAGAGCCCGGCCGCGGAAATTGCATACACTTATGGATACAGAATGCCGCAGGCTGACGAATTCGCAGGCAAACGCTGCCTTTTTCATCGCAGGCGCGAATGCAAGTGGTTGTGCGATCTCTCACACGCTTGACATTTTGTTCTCTTTTTGTTCTTATCGGACACCCATTGAAATCGCCGCACAGGTGCCCCGATGTCCGAAGCCGAAATCGACGACCAGGCCAGCTACATTGCAGAAAGCTTCGGCATCACGCTGGCCGCGGCGCGTGAAATCACCAAGGCGGTCGCCGCCCGGCAGGCGCGGAGAAAGAAGCGGTGAGCGTCACCTACTACGTCGCCCTGCCCTTTGTGCGGACCGAGGACGGCAGCGCGGCCGGACAGGCGCTGGAGTGCCAGAGCGAGTCCCAGGCGCTATCCCGGGCCGGCGCCATGGCGCGCGACGCCGCCAACGCCGGTGCGGTCGCGTTCAAACGGAGCGGCGATCCGGCGCTCGGCGACTTTTCGGACGCCATCGTCATCAAGACGTTTGGCGAAGTGCCCGACAAACTCGACGAGCTTTGAGGCGAGCCCGCGCACGCTCAGCATCAGCAGCATTTCATGCTGCTTCATACCCTTGCCGCCCGGCACCAGGCCCAGATCGCGAACGATGCAATGCGTGCCATCGCTCATCCGGGCGCGCCGGGCGCCTTTGAAATAGCCCCTGATCCCCATACCGGCAGGATGCATTCCCGGGCAATTCCGTCAATTCTTGACATGCCTGCGCTTTGATCGGGCGAACGAATCAAGCAGCAAGCCGACAAGGCCACGGTTCCCGGCCGGAACTCAACGCCGCGCGTTCCCCACGGCCGTCAACCGGCTGCGTGTTGTGCTTCGGGAACCGAGTGACACGGAGCAGGTTGAATCGTGCACAAAACCATTGCCGGCCTGCCGGCAAAGGCGCAAAGCACCTTCCCCGGTCAGGCCTTCCGATCCGGAAACGACCACAACAGGAGTTTCGAATGACCCTTCTCATCCGCGGCGCGCTCGCCACGGCCGCGCTGATGTTTGCCATTGCCACGCCTCCGGCCGAGGCCGCGCCCCTGTCGGCCGCCGCGGTGGCGCTGGCCGCGCCCGCCACCCTCGACTCTCATCTGATGCAGGTCCGCGACGGTTGCGGCCGTGGCTTCCGCTACAGCAACCGTCGTGGCCGTTGCGTCGAGGATTTTGACGACCGCCGTGGCCCGCCGGTCCGGCGCGGTCCGCCGGTCGACCCCGGCGTCGCCATCATGCAAGGCATCATCGGCGGCGCCATGATGGCGCCGCGCGGCCGTCCCGCCTGCCCGCGCCACATGCGCTGGAGCGAGCGCCGCAATGGCTGCGTCTATAACTAGACGCTGACTATGCAAAAACCCCGGGCTTTCGCCCGGGGTTTTTGTCGCGTGGCGTTTGCTCGGTCTAGAAGCGATAGTTGAGACCGGCGCGCACAATGTTGGTCTTGAAGGTAACGTCGCTCGCCGCACCGCCGGTGCAGGACGCGCCGCAGTTGAACTTGCCGAGATCGACGTAGAGGTATTCGGCCTTGACCGACCAGTTGCTCCACATCGCATATTCGACGCCAACGCCCGCGGTCCAGCCGAAGCGGCTGGCGCTGGCTTCGCCGAACGCCGAGTTGCCGGCCTTGACCCCGCCGTAGGCGGCGCCGCCGGTGAGGTACGGCAGCCAGTTGTTAAAGCCGGCGTAACCGAGCCGGCCACGGCCGGTGGCCAGCCAGTTCAGTTTCGATTCGCAGCTCGAGGCACCCGGCGCGCAGGTGGCCGAACCCTTCATGCCGGACCAGGACATGTCGGCTTCCAGACCCCAGACCCAGGTGCCGGTCTGGAAATTATAACCGACGGTGCCGCCCGCGAGCGCACCCTTCGGACTCAAGGCAACAGCGGGCAAGTCCCAGTTGGATTTGCCCCAGCCATAACCGGCGGTCAGACCAAGGTAGAAACCGGTCCAGCTGGCATAAGCCGGCGCGACATAGGCCGGCGCCTTGTAACTGCCACGCGGAATGTCGGCCGCCTGCGCGGCGAGCGGTGCGATCAGCAATGCGGCGGCGGCAAAGCCGATCCGGATTGTATTTGTCATCATCTCTTGAGGCCCCTTACCTGGTCGGCTGCAATTCGTTCAACAAAAGCGCGGTCGCGCTTTCGCCGCACCCCAAAGTGTGCGGATACCACCAATGCCCAAAAACCATTAAGGCGCGGTTAAGGTTAATGGGGTGCTTAAAACGGCCGCGCTGTTGCGTCGGGGCTGTTGCCGTTTTGCCGCAGTCTACGCCCGGCCCCGCAGCACCGCCTCGATCGATACCCGCGACCACGGCGCGGTGCGGGCGCGGAAGCCCGTGTAGGAGGCGTGCACCTTGCCGGCGATGGCGCTGCGGGTGCTGAGTTCACCCACGATGTCAGCGGCCTGCAGGCGGGCAGCCGCAACCACGTCGTCGGGAAACGGCACCAGCCTGACTTTGTGCTCCGTGGTCAGCGCGCCGAGCGCCTGGGCGTTCAGGCGCTCCATTTCGGCGAGGGCATAGTTGGCCTCCGCGGCGCAAGCGTGTGCGACGATGGCCTTGAGATCGGCGCCCAGCGCGTTCCACGACTTCAGCGCGACGACGCATTCGCCGGTGCCGTTCGGTTTGTTGAAGCCGGGGTAATAGTAGAACGGCGCGACCCGATACAGCCCGAGCGCGATGTCGGTGCCGGGACCGACAAACTCGGCGCCGTCGATGACACCCGATTGCAGGCTGGTGAGGATTTCAGCGGGCGGCGTAGTCTGCGGCGTTGCGCCGAGGCGGCGGTAGACCTCGCCGCCGAGGCCGAGCGACCGCAACTTCAGACCGCGCAAGTCGCTCACACTCGCGAGTTCGCGGCGGAACCAGCCGCCCATGCAGACGCCGGTATTGCCGGCCATGAACGGCTTCACGCCGAACGGCGCGTAGAGTTCGTCCCACAGCGCCTGGCCGCCGCCGGCGTCGATCCAGGCCACGTGCTCGGCCGGCGTCAGCCCGAATGGCACGGTCGTGAAGAAGGCCGCCGCCGGCGTCTTGCCCTGCCAGTAGAACGACGCGGTGTGGCCGATATCGGCGACGCCGCTGCCGACGGCATCGAGCACCTCGAAGGCTGGGACGACTTCGCCGGCGGCGTGAACCGTGATGTCGAGGCGGCCGCCGGACAGCGTGCGGATACGTTCGGCGACGCGTTCGGCCGACATGCCCGGTCCCGGCAGCCGTTTCGGCCATGATGTCACCATGCGCCACTTGACCGTTTGCGCGGTGGCGATCGACGGGGCAGCGAGCACAACGGCGGCAGCTGCGCCCGCGGCGATTGTAAAGTTGCGGCGCGTGGTCATGCCTCTCTCCACTCAGTTTGCGCGTGAAAATGATTGAGGGGACCGTGGCCTTTCTCCGGATGCCGGCTGATGCGCAGGCGGTCAGCGGCGGCAATCGCCGCGCTCACATAGTCTTTCGCCTGCCGCGTCGCGGCGAACAGGTCGAGCCCCTTCGCCAGACCGGCGGCGATCGCCGACGACAGCGTGCAGCCGGTGCCATGCGTATGGCGGGTGGCAATGCGCTTGGCGGCCAGGCGCAGCACGCCGCCCGGTCCGACCAGCAGATCGACGCTCTCATCGCCGTGATTGTGTCCGCCCTTGATCAGCACGCTGTGCGCACCAAGCGCCATGATGGCGCGCGCCTGCGCTTCCATCGCGCCTTCGTCACGCGCCATGTCGGCGCCGATGAGCATCGCCGCTTCCGGCAAATTCGGCGTCACCACCATCGCCCGTGGCAGCAACAGGCGCCGCAGCGTCTCCACCGCCTCGGTGGCGAGCAACCGGTCACCGGACGTCGCGACCATGACCGGGTCGAGCACGATATTGCCGGCGCCGTGACGGTCGAGCCCGGCCGCCACCGCCTCGATGGCCGGCACCTGCGACAGCATGCCGATCTTGACCGCACCGACGGCAAGATCGGAAAACACCGCATCCATCTGCGCGGCGATGAAATCGGCCGGCACGTCCTGGATGGCGGTGACGCCCTGCGTGTTCTGCGCCGTCAGCGCCGCAATCACGCTGGCGCCGTAGACGCCCAGCGCGGCAAAGGTCTTCAGATCGGCCTGAATACCGGCGCCGCCGCTGGAATCCGAGCCGGCGATGGTGACGGCGATCGGTGTCATTGCCGCCCCCGCCGGTCCAGCGCGGCGTCGACCACCGCCCGCAACTCATGCGCCGCCGAGGCCGGGTCGCCGGCCACCGACAGCGCCGAGATCACCGCCACGCCATCGGCGCCGGCGGCAATCACATCGCCGGCGTTGGTGGCGTTGATGCCGGCGATGGCGCAGATCGGAAAACCCTTCGCGCGCGTGCGGATCACATCGGCGATGGCGCGCAGCCCGTCGAGCCCGATAGGCGCCGACGTATTGTCCTTCGATGTGGTGCCGTAGACACCGCCGATGGCAACGTAATCGAGCAGGTCGAGCGGTGCGTCCTTCGCCTGATCGACGGTCTTGATGCTCAGCCCGATAATCGCGGTGCGGCCGAGCAACAGCCGCGCATCGGCCGGCGCCATGTCGTCCTGGCCGATATGGACGCCGTCGGCTTCGGCGGCGAGCGCGACGTCGATGCGGTCATTGATCAGCAGCGGTACGTTTCGCGGCGCCAGCACCGCGCTGAGCGCGCGCGCCGCATCCACCATGTCGCGCGTCGAGCCGTGCTTGTCGCGCAGTTGCACAAAGGTCGCGTCGGTGGCGATGGCGCGCGCCAGATCTGTCAGCGAACGGCCGCCGGCGACGGCGGGATCGACAAGAGCATAGAGACGGAGATCGACGGCCATTCAGTTCACCTTTGCGTGCGACATGAGCCTGGGCCCATCGAGGTTGTGAAGCGCATCGAGGATGGCGACGGCGAAGCTGCCCGGGCCGCGCGCCGTCTCAGACGCCATTTCGCCGGCGACGCCGACAATGGTCAGCGCCGCGGCGGTGGCGCGGAACGCGTCGTCCTCGACGCCGAGACAGGCCGCGACGATCGCCGACGCGGCACAGCCCATTGCCGTCACCTTGGCCATCAGCGGATGGCCGTTAGCGATGGAGACAAGTCGCTCGCCGTCGGCCACCAGATCGGTTTCGCCGGACAGCCCGACCACCAGATTCCGGCCGCGGGCATACGTGGAAATGGCGAGACTGTCCGGCTCTCCTCCCGACAGCGCGGCAAATTCGGCGCGGTTGATACGCAGGGCGCGCGGCCCCTGCCCGATCAGGTCGCGGGCGTAGGCAGCGCGCAGTTCGCTGCGATCGACGAACACCGGGTCGAGCACCCACGGCACATGATGCGCGGCCGCCGACTGTACGGCGATCGCGGTCGCGTCGCGGCGTTCGCGGTCGAGTGTGCCGAGATTGACCAGGAGCCCCTGCGCGCGGGCGACGAAGGCGCCGATTTCCTCGGCCGCCAGCGTCATCGACGGCACCGCGCCGATGGCGAGCAGCGCATTGGCGGTAAAGTTCTGCGCCACGGCATTGGTGATGCAGTGGACGCGGGGCGCGCGCGTGCGCAAGCGGTCGAGCACCGCCACCGCATCCTGCGCGGACATATCGCGCCCGGTCGTCCGGGATTTTTGCATCTCATCTCCCTCCGCCGGCATGACCCGGATCAGGTTCGTTGGGTTGGCGCGGATCGCCTCTCAGCCCGGCGCGACGCCGGACACCCCACGAGATTGCTGACCGATACCTAGTCCGCAGAGCGGTCAATGGCAAGGCCGGCATTCAGGTCCCGCACCTTGCCAGCGGGGCCCGGTTTTCGGATAAGAACAGCCACACCCGTACAGCGCCGGAGGCGCGAAATGACCCCATTTTTTGTTCAGATCAAATGCGAACTCGGCAAGTCCTACCAGGTCGCCAATGCGCTGGCCGAAGCCGAGATTGCCTCGGAAATCTACTCGACCGCGGGAGACTTCGACCTGCTGGTGAAGTTCTACGTCGACGCCGGCACCGACATCGGCCACTTCGTCAACGAGAAGGTGCAGGTGCTGTCCGGCATCAAGGACACCCACACCATCATCACCTTCAAGGCGTTCAAAGGCTAGATCTCCGGGCGGCGCGGGCCTTCGGCCTTGCGCGCGCGGCCGATGCCAAGCTGGCGCTCGCGCCAGATCACGACCAGCCCCGCTCCCGCGACGATGGCGCCGCCGACATAGACCAGCGGCGCCGGCAGTTCGCCGAATACCCAGTAGCCGAGCAACAGCGCCCACAGCATCGCCGTGTAGTCGAAGGGCGCAACCACCGAGGCGGCGGCGTAGCGGTAGCTCTCGGTGAGAAAGATATGGGCGACACCGCCGAACACGCCGAGCGCAATCAGTTCGGTGAGTTGCCACGCCGTCGGACTGTGCCAGCCGAACGGCAGCGTGGTCAGGCCGGCGATGGCGCAGATCAGCGAGAAGTAGAAGACGATCGACGGCGTGGTTTCGGTTTGCGTCAGCCGACGGGTCTGAATCACGGTGCCGGCGTTGCAGATCGCGGAGACCAGCGCGAAAGCGGCGCCGGCCGCCGCGACGCCCATGGCGCCGGCCGCGGCATAGCGGTTGACGTCGAAATGCGGGATCAGCATCACAACCACGCCGCCGAAGCCGACCAGCACGGCCGACCAGCGAAACAGGCCGACCCTCTCCTTCAGAATGGCGGCGGCCAGAGCCACGGTGATCAGCGGCGAGGCGAACTGGATCGCGGTGGCATCGGCGAGCGGCAGCCGGGTCAGTGCCGAGAAGTTGGACGTCATACCGAAGACACTGAGCAGGCCGCGGCCGAGTTGCCCAAACGGCCGCTTGGTGCGCACCGCCAGCATCAGCTCGCCGCGAAAGGCGTAGATGACCGCCACCGGCAGGATGGCAAAGGCCGAGCGGAAGAATACCATCTGGCCGACCGGCGCGACGTCACCGAGATGGCGCACCAAAGCCGACATCGCCGCGAACAACAGCGCCGAGATCAGCTTGAAGCCGATGGCTTTGAACAGATTCATGAAAAGCTATTTCCGGCGGGCCGCATGCCTGCATAGCCCCGGCAGCCGGGGGCGACAATGCGCGCTGGCGCGGGGCTGCTATCTGCCCGGGCGCGCCGGGCCGTCCACCGGCGGCAGCGACTTGATATAGGCCGCCATGGCCTCGCGGTCGGCGGCGCTCAGTTGCGCGGTGTTGCGGATCACCGGCGCCATGTTGGAACCGACGGAGTCGCCGTCCGGTATCTGGCCCGTCTCAAGCATGTAGGCGATGTCGCTGGCCGACCAGTCGGCGAGCGCCTTTTGCGTGATGTTCGGCACCCAGCCCCGCCCCTCCGGATTCGGCCCGCCGGCGAAGCGCTGGCTTGCGACGATGCCGCCCAGCGCATTGCGTGGGCTGTGGCACTCGGCGCAGTGGGCGGGACCGTTGACCAGATAGGCGCCGCGATTCCATTGCGCCGACTGCGACGGATCGGGCCGGAACGGCGCGCCGTCGAGATACAGGAATTTCCAGCCGCCGAGCGTGCGCCGGATGTTGAAGGGAAATGGCAGGTCGTGATCGCGCACGCGGCCTTCGGCGGCCGGCAGCGTTTTCATATAGGCAAACAGATCGCGCAGGTCGCCGACGGCCATGCGCTGATACGCGGTGTAGGGAAACGCCGGATAGTAATGCTGTCCGGACGGCGACGTGCCCTTGGTCATGGCGGTGACGAACTGCGCCTCGCTCCAGCCGCCAATGCCGTCGGCCGGATGCGACGAAATGTTCGGGACATAGAACGTGCCGAAGGGCGACGGCAGCGCCATGCCGCCGGCCAGGTGAGTCCGCTCTTGCTGACCTGGTGTGGCATGACACGATGTGCAGCCACCGGCATCGAACATCGTCTTGCCGTTGTCGAGATTTGGCGTGTGCGGCCCAAGCGCGCTGGCCGGCACGGTCGCCGGGATGGTGATCAACCAGAACACCGCCAGACCAACGAAGGCGGCGGCAATGGCGGCCAGCAAGAGTTTGCGCAGCATCACGACCTCGTTCCGAAGTGCCGCGTCACTTTAGAGGCGCGACATGCTGCTGAAAAGACGAAGGACGGCGCGTCCTGTCGGACCGCCGCCCTTTCGGAATGCATGAAGGCATCGACTAGCGCGAGACGCGGAACGTCTCGTGGCATGAACCGCAGTTCTGCCCCACCACCGACATCGCCGCCTTCAGCCCCTCAAGGTCGCCGGTTGCCTTGGCGGAGTTATCAGCAACGTCCTTGCCGAATTTGGCGATGGCGGCATCGAACTTCGCCCGTTCGGTCCAGATGGCCGGCGCGGCGCGGGTATCGCCCTGCTGGGAACCGTCGGGGAAAAGCGCGCCAAACTTGCTCGCCGTGTCGGCCCATTGATCGAACGCCGCCTTTACCTGCTTGGCGTCGAATGGCGCGGTACCGCGCACCATTCCCGTCATCGTGCGCGCATGATCGTTGTTCAACTTCATCAGCGCCTTGCGGGCGGCGATCGGATCCTGCTGGGCAATGACCGCCGTGGCGGCGAATGTGCCAGCAGCAATAATGGCCCCCGCAATCGCAGCATTGAACTTCATACGTTTCCCCTTGAATGAATCGGTGCCGACTGACGTCGAACCCCAGTCTATTGGACATATTCCAATGTCCGCCAAGCGACGGTGACGCATGCGGTCACGAAGTCGTGAGCAGCCGTTGTGTTCAGGCAGCCGCGGTTTTCCGGGCCTTGTCGATGGCCTGCCAGACCTTTTGCGGCGTCGCCGGCATGTCGAGATGGCCGATGGCGTAGCCGCGCCACAGCGCGTCGATCACAGCGTTCATCAGCGCCGGACAGGACCCGATGGCCCCGGCCTCGCCGGCACCTTTCACGCCGAGCGGATTGTTGATGCACGGCACGTTGCGGGTCTCGAAGTGAAAGTCGGGCGCGTCCGAGGCGCGCGGCAGCGCATAATCCATCAGGCTGGCGCTCATGAGCTGACCCGACGCCGGATCGTAGACCGTGTCTTCCATCAGCGCCTGGCCGATGCCCTGCACCGCGCCGCCGTGCACCTGTCCGGCCAGCAGCAACGGGTTGAGGGTGGCGCCGAAGTCATCGACCACGACGTAGTTGAGGATTTCGGTGCGGCCGGTGTCGGGATCGACCTCGACCTCGACGATGTGCGTGCCGTTCGGATAGGTCGGGATGTCGCTGCCGAAATGCTTCGCGGCGCGCAACTGGTCCGGCTTGGCCGACGGGTGATTGGCGAGATCGGCGAACGATATCGTCTTGTCGGTGCCGGAGACGCGCACCGCGCCATCGGCAATTTCCAGGTCGCCGGCCGATGCCTCGAGCGCCTCGCTGGCCAGTTCCTTGAGCTGTTCGCCGAGCGCCTGCCCGGCGCGGTCGATCGCCACCCCGCCGATTGGGATCGAGCACGACCCGCCGGTGCCCTCGCCGGTTGCGACCCGGTCGGTGTCGCCCTGGCGCAGCCGCACCATCTCCGGCGGCAAGCCGAGCCGGTCGGCGACGATCTGCGCATAGGCGGTAGCATGACCCTGGCCGGTCGACTGCGTGCCGATCAGCACTGTGACGCCGCCGTCACTGTCGAGTTGCAGCGTCGCCGTCTCGGCATAGCCCGAGGCGCAGGCCTCGATATAGGTCGCCATGCCGATGCCGCGCAATTTACCGGCGCGCTTCGAGGCGGCGGCGCGCTTGGCGAAACCGTCCCAGCCCGCGACCTCCTGCGCGCGTGCCATGGCGCCGGCGAAATCGCCGGAGTCGTAAATCTTCCCCGTCGGTGTCGTATAGGGCAGCGCCTTCGGCTTGATCAGGTTCTTGCGGCGGATGGCAGCCGGCGTCATGCCGAGCTGGCGCGCGGCCGCGTCGACCACACGCTCGATCAGGTAGGACGCTTCCGGCCGTCCGGCGCCGCGGTAGGCATCGACCGGCACGGTGTTGGTATAGACGCCGCGCAATCGCGCATGCGCCACCGGGATATCATAGGCGCCGGTCGCCATGCCCAGCCCGAGCCACGGAATATACGGCGCGTAGCAGGACAAATAGGCGCCCATGTCGGCGACGATGTCGAGGTCGAGCGCCAGAAAGCGGCCCTTGTCGTCGATGGCGAGTTTCGCCGTGGAAATGTTGTCGCGGCCATGGCTGTCACCGAGAAAATGCTCGCTGCGCTCGCCGATCCATTTCACCGGACGGCGCAGCCGCTCCGCCGCCACCGCGGCCAGTGCATATTCGCGGTACGGAAACAGCTTGGTGCCAAAACCGCCGCCGACATCGGGGGTGATGACGCGCATCTTGTCGGGCGACAGCTTCATCACTTCGCCGCCGATGATGTCACGGATGCTGTGGCTGCCCTGGCTGCCGAGGGTCAGCGTGTAGCGCTCGCCGTCGTATTCGGCGACGACGCCGCGGGTATCGATGTAATTCGTCACCAGCCGCTGGTTGACCACCGTGACCGAGACCGTCTGCGCGGCCTTGGCGAAAGCTTGCTGCGTCGCAGCCGCATCGCCCATGCCGGTCTCGAAGGCGAGATTGGGCTGATTCGGCCACACCGGCGGCGCGCCTGGGGCCAGCGCCGCCATGGCGCCGATCACATGCGGCAGCGGCTGCCAGTCAATGACAATGGCTTCAATGCCGTCCTTGGCCCGTTCGACACTGTCGGCGACGACGAAGGCGATGGCATCGCCGACATGCCGCACCAGATCGACGGCCAGAATGGGATAGTGCGGCACCTTGATATCGACACCGGCCAGCACGCCGGGCGTCGGCAAGGGCCCGAGTTCGGTGATGTCGGCCGCGGTCAGCACCAGCCGCACCCCGGGCATCGCCCGCACCCGGTCGAGATCGCGTAACGTAAAGTGCGCATGCGCGTGCGGCGAGCGCAGCACTGCGGCGTGCAGCGTCTTGTCCGGGGCCACGTCGGCGATATAGCGGCCCAACCCGCGCAACAGCGGGTCGTCCTCCTTGCGGGTCATGGCCTGGCCGAAGCCGAACTTCATCGATGGCATGAGACACGCCCTCCGCGGTTTACTCCGCCGGCTGCGCGACCGGCTTCCGGCGCGAGGTCTTCTCGGCGATCCAGCGCGAGACAACATAGAATACCGGCGTGAAGATCAAGCCGAAGAAGGTCACCCCGATCATGCCGGAGAATACCGCGGTGCCGAGTGCCTGACGCAGCTCGGCGCCGGCGCCGACCGCCCAGACCAGCGGCGCGACGCCGAAGATGAAGGCCAGCGACGTCATGATGATCGGCCGCAGGCGCAGCCGCGCCGCCTCGACCGCGGCGTCGAAGCGGTTGCGGCCGCCATCTTCGAGTTGCTTGGCGAACTCGACGATCAGAATCGCATTCTTGGCGGCAAGCGCTATCAGCACGATGAATCCCACTTGGGTCAGGATGTTGTTGTCCTGACTTCGGATGATGACCCCGAGTATAGCGGCCACCAGACACATCGGCACGATCAGAATGACCGCCAAAGGTAACGTCAAACTTTCGTACTGTGCGGCCAGGACAAGAAAGACGAAAACAACCCCCAGGCCGAAGGCAAACATCGCGGTATTGCCGGCGCGCAATTGCTGGAACGCCAGCGTCGTCCATTCGTAGGCGAAGCCCGGCGGCAGCGTCTCCGCCGCCAGCCGCTGCATGATCTCGATCGCCTGGCCCTGCGAGAAGCCCGGCGCCGCGCTGCCGTCGAGTTCGGCCGCCGGATAAAGGTTGTAGCGCGGCACCCGGAACGGTCCCGATATGTCGCGGACGGTGGTGAACGAGCCCAGTGGCACCGTGTTGCCCGAGGAATTGCGGACCCGCAGCGCCAGCACGTCCTGCGGTAGCAGACGCGCGTCCGGCTCGGCCTGGGCCTGGACGCGGAAGGTGCGGCCAAAAAGATTGAAGTCGTTGACATAGGCCGAGCCGATGTAAACCTGAAGCGTACTGAACACGTCGGCGACGTTGACGCCGAGCAGCTGCGCCTTGGTCCGGTCGATATCGAGGTAGAGCTGCGGCGTCGCGGTCTCGAACAGCGAGAACACCTGTTGCAGGCCCGGGGTCTGCGCCGCCCGGCCCATCATGGCGCCCACGGCGCCCTGCAGCGCCTGCGGTCCGGCGCCGCTGCGGTCCTCGACCATCATGCGGAAGCCGCCGGCATTGCCGATACCCTGCACCGGCGGCGGCAGCACGACCACCATGAAGGCGTCTTGAATGGCGGCAAGCTTGCCGAACAGCGTGCCCTGGATCTCTGCCGCACTCTGCCCGCCGTTTTTGGCCCGGTCGGTGAACTGGTCCAGCACCACGAACATGGCGCCGGCGTTGGAGGCATTGGTGAAACTGGCGCCGGAGAAGCCCACAATGTTGATGGCATGCGCCACGCCCGGCGTCGCCATGACGATCTCGGCGGCGCGGCGCATCACCGCATCGGTCCGCTGCAACGATGAGCCCGGCGGCAATTGCGCGGCCACGATCAGGATGCCGCGATCGATCTGCGGGATGAAGCCCTGCGGCGTGCGGCGGAATTCGTTGAGACCGAGCGCCAGCACGCCGACATAGAGCAGCAGCATCAGGACGACGAAGCGCACCGAGCGCCTCACCATCCAGCTGTAACCTTTGGCGAAGGCCTCGAAGCTGCGGTTGAACAGGCCGAAGAAGCCGCGGATCGGCTTCTCATACCACCGCACCTTGTGGCTCTTGTCGTGCGGCTTGAGCAGCAGCGCGCACATCGCCGGCGACAGCGTCAGCGACACCACCAGCGAGATCATGGTGGCCGCCGAAATCGTCATCGCGAACTGGCGATAGAACTGCCCGCTGATGCCGGTGATGAAGGTGGTCGGCACGAACACCGCCAGCAGCACCAGCGTGATCGAGATCAGCGCGGTGCCGACCTCGTCCATGGTGCGATAGGCGGCGTCGCGCGGTTTCATGCCGGCTTCGATGTTGCGCTCGACGTTCTCGACCACGACGATGGCGTCGTCGACGACGATGCCGATCGCCAGCACCATGCCGAACAGCGACAGGTTGTTCAGCGAAAACCCGAACAGCGTCATGAAGAAGAACGTGCCGATCAGCGAGATCGGGATTGCCAGCAGCGGTATCACCGCGGCGCGCCAGGTCTGCAGGAACAGCACGATCACCAGCACCACCAGCAGCACCGCCTCGAAGATCGTCTCGATCACGGCGTTGACCGACTGCTGAATGAATTCGGTCGGGTTGTAATAGATGCCGTACGTGAGGCCGGGCGGGAAATCTCTCGCCATGGCCTCGACCGCGCGCTTGATGCCGTCGCCGGTGGTCAGCGCGTTCGAGCCCGGCCGCTGGAACACGGCCAGCGCCACCGAGGGCTGGCCATTGAGATAGGAGTTCGACGAGTAGTCCTGCGCAATCAGTTCGATCTTGGCGACGTCGCGCACCCGTACGACGGCGTTGCCGGTCTGTTTGACGACGATATTGCCGAACTCCTCGGGCTCGGACAGGCGGCCCAGGGTGCGGACCGCCACCTGGAACGCCAATTGGTTCGGCACCGGCGGCTGGTTCAGCACGCCGGACGCGACCTGGAGATTCTGCTGCTGCAGCGCCAGGGTGACGTCGGTCGCGGTCAGGTTCAGCGACTGCATCCGGTCGGGATCGAGCCAGACCTGCATGGCGTAGTCGCGGCTGCCGAACAC
>JALHNV010000004.1 GCA_022843325.1 Pseudolabrys sp.
TGCGGTTGCAGGCGGATGCCGGCGCGGGCAAATTCCTCGGCGCAGAAACTGCGGGCGAAGAAGCCGCGCTCGTCTTCCGCCGCTTCCATCTCGACCGTCACGACTCCGGCCAGCGGTGTGGGAATGAACCGCATCACCGCACCTGCAGGCGCGGAATGGCCGTGACCAGACGGCCGCCCCATGTGCTGATGGCGGCCAATTGATCCGACAGCTCGTCGATCAGATTCCACGGCAGGATCAGCACGTAATCGGGCTTGGCGGCGAAGATCGCCTCCGGTGCGCGCACCGGGATGCGGCTGCCCGGCAACAGCAGGCCCTGCTTGGCGGTGCTGCGGTCGGCAACGAACGTAACGCGGTCCGGCCCGATGCCGCAGTAGTTCAGCAGCGTGTTGCCCTTGGCGGCGGCGCCATAGGCGGCGACGCTGCGGCCTTCCGCGCGGGCCGTATCGAGAAACGTCAGCAGATCGCGGCGGACGCGGTCGACGCGCTCGGCGAAGCCCGCGTAGCCTTCGGGCCGGTCGAGCTGCGCCTGCATTTCCCTGGCGCGCACGGCGGCGGCGCCCGGCAGTTCGGCTCTCTCGCTGGCATTGTGGCAGACGAACACGCGCAGCGAACCGCCGTGGGTCGGGATCTCCTCGACGTCGAACACGCGCAAGCCGTGCCGCGCGAACACGCGCTCGAGCGCCAGCAGCGACAGATACGTGAAGTGCTCGTGGTAGATGGTGTCGAACTGGACCTGAGAAATCAGGTTCATCAGGTGGGGAAACTCGACGGTGAAAACTCCCTCCGGCTTCAGCAGGAGGGCGATGCCGGCGACGAAATCGTTGATGTCTGGCACGTGCGCCAGCACGTTCTTGGCAGCCAAAAGGTCGGCGCGATGGCCTTGCGCCGCCAGCTGCCGCGCCGTCTCGGCGCTGAAGAAGGCGACTTCGGTCGGCACGCCCCTGGCGGTGGCGGCCCTGGCGACATTGGCGGCCGGTTCGATGCCAAGACAGGGAATGCCCGCCGCGACGAAATTCGTCAGCAGGTAGCCGTCATTGCTGGCGATCTCGATCACCACGCTGGTGCGATCGAGCGCGAAACGCTCGATTGCCATCGCCGCGTAAAGGCGGGCATGCGCCAGCCACGAGTCCGAGTAGGACGAGAAGTAGAGGTAGTCGCTGAAGATCTCGCCCGGTGGCACCACGGTGTCGACCTGCACCAGCAGACATTGGTCGCAGACCCGTGCATGCAGTGGATAGACCGGCTCCGGGTTGCGGCGGTCCGGCTTCACGAATGAATTGGCCAGCGGCATGACGCCGAGGTCCACCAGCGTCCGTGTCAGCGGCGCGCCGCAGCCCTGACAATGCGGCATCGTCATGCCATCGCCTCGTAGCGTTCGATGTGCGCAACGACGAGTTGGCGCGGATCGGCACCGTCATTGAAGGCGCGGTACCAGTCCGCGGTCCATTGCAAAGCCTGCGCCGGTTGCAGGCGCGGACGCCAGCCGAGCGTTTGCATCGCCAGCGCCGGATCGATCGCCAGCGTCTGCGCCTCGTCGGGGTTGATACCCTCGGCCTGCATCCAGCGTTGCGTCGACTGCATCGCCGTGAACATCGCCTCGGCAATCTGGGCGACGGTCAGCACTTCGCCCGGTGGCGGGCCAAAATTTAGCGCTGCCGGCACAGCGTCGCCGCGCGCCAGCCGTTCAGCATACATGAGATAACCCGACAGCGGCTCCAGCACATGCTGCCACGGCCGCGTCGCCTGGGGATAGCGCAGTGGTAGCGGCTCCCCGGCGCGAATGGCGCGCCACAGGTCCGGGATCAGCCGGTCGTCGGCCCAGTCGCCGCCGCCGATGACATTGCCTGCACGCGCCGTCGCCACCGCAATACCCTTCGGTGCGAAGTAGCTGGCCGCCATGCTGGCGACGGCGACTTCGGTCGCGGCCTTGGAGGCGGAGTAGGGGTCGTGGCCGCCGAGAGGATCGTCCTCCGTAAAGGCCCGGACTTCGCCGTCATTGCGGTAAACCTTGTCGGTGGTCACGACGAGCACCGCCAGCAGGCCGTCGGTGTCCCGTAATGCGTCCAGCAGATGAACCGTGCCCATCACATTGGCGGCGAAGGTCGCAGCCGGATCGCGGTAGGAACGCCGCACCAGCGCTTGCGCCGCCATGTGGATGACGATCTGCGGCCGCGCTGTCTTTACCGCGTTCTTCACGGCCGCCGGATCGCGAATGTCGCCCAACCGCGATCGCTGGTCGGCAAAGGGTTGCAGCAGCGTGTAGAGCGACGGTTCGGTGTCGGGCGGCAGCGCAAGGCCGGTCACCGTCGCGCCCATTCGCTCCAGCCACAGCGACAGCCACGCTCCCTTGAAGCCGGTGTGTCCGGTGAGCAGTACACGCCGGTCCCGCCAGAAGGCGTGGTCGATCATGTCCAGTTCTTCCACGGCGGCGCACCGGAGGCCCAGAGCTGCTCCAGCAGCGTCTTGTCGCGTAGCGTGTCCATCGGCTGCCAGAAGCCGCGATGCAGATGCACGCCGAGCTGCCCGGCGGCCGCCAGTTTCTCGAGCGGGTCGCGCTCCCACGTAGTGTCGTCGCCGTCGATCCAGTCGCCGACCTTGGGCGACAGCACGAAGAAGCCGGCATTGACCCAGCCGCCTTCGCCTGTCGGCTTCTCCTTGAAGCCGGTGATCTGGTGGCCGTCGTGGTCGAGCACGCCGAACCGGCCCGGCGGCTGCGCGGCGGTCACCGTCGCCAGCCGGTTGCCGCGGCTATGCTGCGCCACCACCGCCGAGATATCCACGTCGGCAAGCCCGTCGCCGTAAGTCAGGCAGAAGGCGGCGTCATCCTTGACGTAGGGCAAGATGCGCCTGATGCGGCCGCCGGTCTGCGTGTCGGCGCCGGTCTCGACCAGCGTCACGCGCCAGGGTTCGCTCTTGGCGTTATGCACGTCGATCCGGTTTTCCTTCAGATCGATGGTGACGTCGGAACGGTGGAGGAAGTAATTGGCAAAGTACTCCTTGATCAGATAGCCCTTGTAGCCGAGGCAGATCACGAATTCGGTAAAGCCGTGACCGCTGTAGATCTTCATGATGTGCCAGAGCACGGGATTGCCGCCCAACTCGACCATAGGCTTCGGCCGGACGGACGTCTCCTCGGAAAGCCGCGTGCCTAATCCACCGGCGAGGATGACGACTTTCATGAGCGCTTTCGGTTGGTCATGTCGCGTGTGGTTCCGTGGTCACAACTCTTGTACATTCAAGCGTCGAGCGTGATTCCCGTGGCTGTGCCATGCGCAGTGCCGACCTTAGTTGATTCGCCCCGATCGCAGGAGGGTTTCGCGCCGTGAAGGTCGTGCTCTATGGCCCGAAAAACCCCGAAACCATTCGGTTCTTCATGCAGCTCAATCGCCATGAGCAGCGGGCGGGCCTGGAGAAGACCGAACTGATCGGCTTCCTGCACAGCGATCCGGCGCGGAAGGGCAGCGAATTTCACGGCTATCCGATCTTCGGCGGGCTCGAGCAGGTGGCGGGGCTCGCCGCGCAGGGCACGAAGTTCGTCTCGCTGGTGACCGGCAGCACGGTTGCCCGCTACCGGACGGCGCGCGGCATCGTCCGCGCCGGCGGTGAACTCGCCAGCCTCATCCACCCGGATGTCGACCTGTTCATGTCGAGCGCCGGGCCCGGCGCCTATATCCAGGAGAAGGTCGTGGTCCAGGCCAATGTGCGGTTCGGCGCCAATTGCAGCGTGCACATCGGCTGCATGATTGCGCACGATGTGCGCGTCGGTCATTCGGCCTTTATCTCCTTCGCCGTGGCGGTGGCCGGCGAGGTGGAAATCGGCGATGGTGCCTTTATCGGCGCCAATGCTACCATCCTGCCGCGAATCAAAATTGGAAAGTTCGCCACGGTCGGGGCCGGCGCGGTCGTGAACAAAGACGTGCCGGACTATGCGGTGGTCGCCGGCAATCCGGCGCGGGTCGTCAAGCACAATGCGCCCGAACTGGCTCATGGCGACGTGTACGCCGACTAGCGTGATTTCCCTCAAGGCAACGGATGACGCTCGGCCGATGAGCAACAAGAACGATTCCGGCGATCCGGTGGCCGCCTTCCAGCGCGAGGTCGCCGACAATATCGCACGGCAGGGCAAGGATGCCGACGTACAGGCGCTGGCGCGGGTCTGGATGCGCGAGACCGTGCCCTACAAATACTCGTACAATTTTTCCTGGCTCGGCCGCCCGATCATCCAGTATCCGCAGGACATGGTTGCGCTGCAGGAGATCGTCTGGCGCACCCAGCCCGAGCTCATCATCGAGACCGGCATAGCCCATGGCGGCTCGCTGATCTTCTTTGCTTCGTTGCTGGAGTTGATCGGCGGCGAGGGCCGCGTACTCGGCATCGACATCGACATCCGCGCCCACAACCGCGCCGAGATCGAGGCGCACCGCATGGCGCGGCGCATCGACATGATCGAGGGCTCGTCGATCGGCGCCGATGTCGCCGGCGCGGTGGCCAGGAAGGCCGCCGGCAAACGCACCATGGTGGTGCTCGACAGCAACCACACCAAGGATCACGTTGCCGCCGAGTTGAAGGCCTATGCGCCCCTGGTCAGCGCCGGCTGCTATCTGGTGGTGCTCGACACCATCGTCGAGGACATGCCGGAGGCATTTTTCGCCGATCGGCCCTGGGGCCCGGGCAATAGTCCAAAATCGGCGGTGCACGAGTTTCTCGCCGGCACCGACCGCTTTGTCGTGGACCGCACCGTCGACCACAAATTGCTGATCTCGGTCGGACCCGAAGGCTATCTCCGCTGTGTCAAATAGCCTGAAACATATCCCGGTCGCCGGCCCGTCGATCACACAGAAAGAGATTGACTACGTCACCGAAGCGGCGGCGACAGCGTGGTTCGACAAGGCCAATGTGTTTCAGCAACGCTTCGAGGCGGCGATGGCGGCGCGCCATAGGCGCGCGTTTGCTACGGCGCTGCCGTCTTGCACTGCCGGACTGCATTTGGCCTTGGAAGCGCTCGGCATCGGTCCCGGCGACGAGGTGATCGTGCCCGAACTGACCTGGATTGCCAGTTCGGCGCCGGTCGCCTATGTCGGCGCCACGCCGGTGTTCGCCGATGTCGATCGCGACAGCTGGTGTCTTGACGCCGCGGCGCTGGAACGCGCGATCACGCCGCGCACCAAGGCAGCGATCGTTGTCGATCTCTACGGCAACATGCCAGACTGGGCGGCGCTCGAATCGGTTGCGCTAAAGCACAACATTGCCCTGATCGAGGACTCCGCCGAGGCGATCGGGTCGATGTTTCGCGACCGCCCGGCCGGTGCTTTCGGTGCGGCGAGCGTTTTCAGTTTTCACGGCTCCAAGACGCTGACGACGGGCGAAGGCGGCATGCTGCTGACCGACGACGAGGCACTGTACCGGCGCTGCCTGATGATGCGCGACCACGGCCGCGCGCCGGGTGACATCATGTTCTTCAACGACGAAGTCGGCTTTAAGTACCGGATGTCGGCGATGCAGGCGGCGCTCGGCGTCGCTCAGCTCGAGCGGCTCGACGAACTGGTGACCCGCAAGCGCACGATTTTCGGTTGGTATCGCGACCGCCTGAGCGATGAGGAAGGGTTCTCGTTAAATCAAGAGGCCAGCGGCGTGCGCAACACCTACTGGATGGTGACGGCGCTGATCGATGCGGCGTTCAACGTGTCGAAGGAGGCGCTGATCCCGCGCCTGACCGCACAGGGGATCGGGGTGCGGCCGTTCTTTTATCCGCTGTCGGCGATCCCGGCCTACCGCGGTCACCCGTCATCGGCCGGCGCGCGCGAGCGAAACCCCGTCGCCTACGATATCTCCTGGCGCGGCATCAATCTGCCGAGCGCCTACACCATGACGCCGGAACTCGTCGACCGCGTTTGCACGGCCTTGATCGCTGAAATCCACGCCCTGCGCACTGCGGCCTGACATCGAATAGCGCAACCATATCGGGCGCTTGGCGATGTTTCACGTGAAGCTCCGGGGTGCTTCGCCGGCCGCGCCATGCTAACTGTCGCCTTCCACTGGAAGGAAATCGCAATGGCCGCACAAGAAGAACTGTCGTTCACCTATTTTCCCGAAAACTATCGCTGGTCGCACGGCCTGCTGATCTGCCTGAACATGGCGCCGTGGGGCGGCGCCGAAATCGGCGAGATCAACCGCATCGGGCTGCGCCTGAAGAACGTCGTCGGCGATGACGACGCCTGGTTCCGCGAATGGTCGAAAGAGGCGCGCACCGTGGAGGATCGCGGTCGCGAACTGATTGCCGCCGGGCGCAAGACCAGCGGCGCGCAATATCTGCAGCGCGCCAGCGCCTATTACCATACCGGCGAACGCTTCCTGCAGCCGAAGAGCAAGGAGGGTAACGACGCCTATATGCGGGGCGTCGAGTGCTTCCGCGAGGCAGCCAAGCACCTCAAGCGCCCGCGCATCGAGCACGTCGAGATACCCTACAACGGCAAAAGCCTGCCGGCGCTCTACGTGCACGCCGAGCCGGTCAACGGCGGCGGCAAGGTGCCGGCGATGGTGTATTTCGACGGCCTCGACGTCACCAAGGAGATCCAGTACTTCAAGGGTGTCGCCGATCTCGCGGCGCGCGGCATCGCCTGCCTGATCGTCGACGGCCCCGGCAATGGCGAGGCGATCCGTTTCCGCGACTTCTACCTGCGTCACGACACCGAGCACTACGCCACGCCGTGTTACGAGTGGCTGGCAGCGAAGCCGGAGATCGACGCCAAGCGCATCGGCGTCATGGCCATCAGCCTTGGTGGTTACTATGCGCCGCGCGCCGCGGCCTACGAGCAGCGCTTCGCCTGCTGCATTGCCTGGGGCGCGCAGTGGGACTACCAGAAGATCTGGAGCGATCGTTTCGACCGGCTGGCGGCGTCGGTGACGCCGTCGCTGTCGGTCGCCGCCCAGCACATCTCGTGGGTAGTGAACGCCAAGTCGCAGGAAGAAGCGCTGAAGCTGCTGGAGCCGTTCAAGCTCGATGGCGCGGTGCAAAAGATCACCTGTCCGTTCGTGCTGCTGCACGGCGAGGGCGATGAGCAAATCCCGCTCGAAGAGGCGCAGAAGTGCTTCGACGCGGTAGGCTCGAAGGACAAGACCTTCAAGATCTTCACCCGCGAAGAGGGTGGCTATCATCATTGCCAGATCGACAACCAGTCAATTTGCGCAGCCTATATGTGGGACTGGCTGGAAGAGAAGCTGCAGCCGTCAAAGTAGGTTTGGCCAAAGAAAAAGAGCGCGCCGCGGGTGCGGCGCGCTCTTCGGTTTTTAAGACGACGATCGAAAGAGGCTTAAAGCTGACCTTCGATCTTGTTGTCACGCACGACCTGACCCCAGCGGTCCATTTCGCTCTTGAAGAGCTGGGCGGCGGCGGCGGTCGTCTGCTGATCCTTCGGATACACCGAGACGCCGGTTGCGGCCCAGGTCTTGACGATCTTCGGGTCGTTGAGGATTTCCTGCATCGTGGCATTGAGCTTGTTGACGATCGCGTCCGGGGTGCCGGTCGGAACGAACATTGCGTGCCAGTAGAGAATCTGAAGCTTTGGTCCGAGCACCGAGACAAAGCTTTCGACGTTCGGCAGTTCCGAGGCCTTGTCCTTGGACGTAAGGCCGTAAGCCTTCATGGTGCCCGAGGCGACCTGCTGCGCTACCGATTGCGGGGTGGCGAAGAACACGTCGACATGTTCGCCTAGAATGTCCTGCAACGCCGGCGCCGCGCCGCGGTACGGAATCAGATCGATCTTGACGCCGGCTTCCTGCGCCAGCAGTGAACTAGCCAGATGGCCGGTGGAGCCCACGCCAGGCGTTGCCGTCCGCAGCGACTGCTTCTTCATGAGAGCCATCAACTCCGGCAGCGTATTGGCCGGCAGCCCCTTGCGGCCGACCAGGACCAGCGGGTTGTTGTTGATGAAGATAACCGGCTTGAGATCCTTCTCGGTGTCGAACGGAAGGCTCTTGTACAGAGCCGGGTTGGCGGAGATCTGCAGGTTGTGGATCAGCACCGTATAGCCGTCCGGCGCGGCACGGGCCACACGGTTAGTGGCAATGGTGGTGCCGCCGCCGCTGACGTTTTCGACGATCACGCTTTGCTTGAGTTTATCCGACATTTCCTGCGCAAGCAGGCGAGCCGTTTGGTCGGTCGGGCCGCCGGCCGGGTAGGGGACGATCAGCGTGATATTCTTGGTGGGATATTGCTGTGCCGTTGCCGGCCCAGCAAAAATGGCGAAGCCGAGTGCGACCGCGGCGAGCGTAACAAGGCGTTTCATTTTGTATTCCTCCTATGGTTCTTTTCTAAAGCTTACGCTTCGGGAATGACCGGCAACAACAGGTAAGGTTGCTGTCCGGGGGAGAAGTGCAGCGAGTTGCGGCAGTTGAAAATGGCCGGCGGCCTGTCGTCCGGATCGATGTGCAGGAACGGGCCGACGCCCTTCATTGGATACGGCGCGTTTGGCAGCGCAATATCCTTGCCGTCAACTTCGTAATCCTTGCCGCGCACGCTCAGGGCCAGCCGATAGCCGGGCGGCACGACGATCGAGGTTGGCCAGATTTCGACGTCGAGTTCGACCGGCTTGCCGGGCGTTAGCGGCTGCGTCTCGTCGTGCGTATGCCACGGCCGGTAGGGCTGCGACAGTTTCGGATCGAGTTTGCGCTGCGAGGCGCGCAGCCAGCCGAGGCCGACCGGCACGCGCGGGTCGTTTGAGCCAATATAGGTGACTTCCTTGCCGGCGGGATCGAACAGCCGGAGCACCAGGAACAGGTCGGCGTCGGTCGTCTCCGAGGAGACGAACAGCTTGGCGGCGACCGGGCCGGTGATTTCCAGGCTTTCCTTCATTGCCGGCAGCGTGAACGTCAGCCCGTCGCGGGTGGTGTCGTAGCTCAGCACGGTTTCGGCGGTGGGCGCGGTGGTGCCGAGTTCTTTTGCATCCGGCTGCAGATAATACTTGGTCCACTTCGTGCGCGCGATCGGCCACTCATTTTCCGCCCGCAGCACAAAGGTCTCGTCCGGGTGACGGATATTGAGCGACACCTTCGGCTGCTTGTCCCAGCCGGTGTTCTCGCCCTTGAGGAAGTGGCCGAAGAACCGCTTCTGCAGCGCTTCGCCGTAGTTGCTGTAGTAGTGGGTGAAGTGGGTGTCGCCGTGCACCTCCAGCCATTTCTGCTTGGCGCCGGCGCGCAGATAGCCTTCGAAGTTGCCGCGCGTGTGCAGGCCCATGCCACCCCAGTTTCCGGCCGACAGCAGCGGCGCCTCGATCTGTGACAGATCGGCAGTGCGCGCGGCGTAGTATTCGTCGGCGTATTTGTGATGTTTGGCCTCAGCCGGCGTGTCGGTGCGGCGCTTCTTGAGTTCTTCTTCCGGCAGCGTGTCGGGGCCGGCGACCGGCTCACCGGTCACCACGCTCTTGGCGCCGCGATCGCCGACGCCGTGCTGCACGCTCGCGACCTGACGCGGGTGCCACGTGTTGAGGAAGTCGCTGAGAATGCCGCCGTGACGGGCGAGCTCGCGATAGTAGTCGGACGAACCTTCCCAGATGCACAGCGCGGACAGATGCGGCGGCTTCAGCGCGCCGGCCGTCCACTGGTTCATGGCGTAGTAGGAGATGCCGCTGATGCCGACCTTTCCTGTGCTCCAGGGTTGCGTGCCGGCCCATTCGACGCACTCGTAGATGTCCTGGGATTCGCGCGCCGACCACACGTCGAGTTCGCCGGGCGAGCGGCCCGAGCCGCGCGAGTCGATGCGCACCAGAGCGTAGCCGTCCGGTACCCACTTTTCCGGATCGACCAGCTCCCAGTTTTGATAGATGTTGCTGGAGCCTTCGAGCACTTCCGGCGCGGCCTTGGTCAGGCGCGACCAGTTGCTCTTGTAGCCTTCCTGGAATGACAGGCCCTTGGCGTAGGGGCCGTAACTGATAATGACGGGATACTTGCCATCGCCGACCGGGCGGAACACGTCCGCGCGCAGAACGACGCCGTCGTCCATCTTGATCGGCGCATCCCAATCGATCTGCATGCCATCGCGAATTTCGCTTTTCATCATTGTCCTTCGTGTCTCCTCAAACCTTGTTCGCTGCAGTCATATCTATGCGATTGATGTGTCTGGAGTTTGGCGCAGAACCACACGCCATACGTTCGCTCACGCGGTCTGCGGACGATGCCGCTTGACGGCGTCGGGGTTGGTAGAATCCTCGCCCATATATACGCCACGTTCCCATTTGCGCTTGAGCGGATCCGAGACGGTCAAAGTCATCTTGCCTATGTGCTGGATTTCGATGTCGACGGTCTCGCCGTCCTGCAACGCGCCGAGGCCTTCGTGGTTCGTACCGCAGGCAATCAGATCGCCGGAGTTCATCGTCATCACCGTGGTGGCGAACTCGACCAGTTCCGGAACCCGGTGTTCCATGTCGTCGGTGTTGTAGTTGTGGCGCAACTGCCCGTCGTTCCAGAACCGCACCACCAGATCGTTGGGGTTGGGCACCTCGTCGGCCGTGACGATGCAAGGACCGATCGGTCCGAAGGTGTCGAACGACTTGCCAAGCCAGCTTGTCAGCGGGCTGGCCGGCCAGGTCTTGCGGCCTTCCTCGCGCGCCGAAACGTCGATCATGCAGGTGTAGCCGAACACGGCGCTGCGCCAGTCCTTGGCCTTCACCATCTTGGCCGGGCCCTTGATCACCAGCGCCAGTTCGGCCTCGTGCATGAAGATCCACGGCACGGTGAACTCCGGCAGCATGATTGTGTCGCCGGGGCCGATCACGGCGTCCGGATTCTTCATGAACATGTTGAGCGGGCGCGCTTCGCGTTGCGCGTGCTCCCAGTAATTGGCGATGCAGGCGAGGATCTTGCCGGGCCGCGGCAGCGGCGCGCGCAGACGCACGGTGTCGAGCGGCACGGCATCGCCGTCGCGCGACAGCATCTCCAGCGCCGGCCGCAAGCGGTCGTAGCCGTCGATGATCCCCTGCATGGTAAGCTGCGGCGTGTAGCTGGCCGGCACCGCCGCCGAAATATCGATGACGCCGCGATCGGTGAGCACGCCGGGCCGGATATCGGTGCTTTGCTGCGGTTGAAACAGGACCAGCTTCACGTATTCCTCCACGTCTTTTGTTTTTGTTCTGACAGTGATTTACCGGTGTACGCTGCGAATAGCCACGCAGTCATGGTAGCCGCGTTTTGCCGCTGGACACTACCGGTTGACGGTGTGAAAGTTGCAATCTTGGCCCGGCTTTTGCGACGGTCATCAGTGAACTTGCGCCCTGTTTTCCGCTTGAAGAGAGACCATTGTGGCTGAGACCGTTGCTGAGATTATTGCCGCCCACCGTTCCGGCACCTTGACGCCCGAGCAGACGGTGGCGCGAAGTTTTGCCCGCATTCGTGCCAATGGCGACGATGCCGTCTTCATCAGCCTGCGCCCCGAAGCCGAGGTGCTGGCCGAGGCGCGGGCGCTTGCCGCGAGCGGCAACACGGCGCTGCCGCTGTACGGCGTACCGGTGGCTGTGAAGGACAATATCGACGTCGCCGGGTTGCCGACGACCGCCGCCTGTCCGGCCTTCAAATACAACGCCATCCACGACGCCACCGCAGTGGCGCGGCTGCGCGCCGCCGGCGCGCTGGTCATCGGCAAGACCAATCTCGACCAGTTCGCGACCGGGCTGGTCGGCGTGCGCTCGCCCTATGGCGTGCCGAGAAATCCCGCCCACCCCGAGATGATCCCCGGAGGCTCAAGCTCGGGCTCCGCGGTCGCGGTCGCCGCCGGGCTGGTGCCGCTGGCGCTCGGCACCGACACGGCGGGCTCCGGCCGCGTCCCGGCCGGCATCAACAATATCGTCGGGCTCAAGCCCAGCCTCGGCATGATCTCGACCCACGGCGTGGTGCCGGCCTGCCGTACGCTCGACTGTGTGTCGGTGTTTGCGCTCACGGTCGACGACGCCTGGACGGCGCTGTCGGTGATGGCGGCGCCGGACCCGGCCGATCACTATTCGCGCCACCGTCCGGCCGGCACGCCCGGCGCCATGCCGGCGCACATCAAGCTCGGCGTGCCGCTCCCCGGCCAGCGGCTGTTCTTCGGCGACAAGCAGTTCGAGCGCGGCTACGAACTGGCGCTGGAACGGCTGGCGCGGCTCGGCTGCGAGATTATCGAGACCGATATCGAGCCGTTCTACGAAACCGCGCGGCTGCTGTATGACGGACCGTGGGTGGCTGAACGCACCATCGCGGCGCAGCCGGTGCTGTCGTCCGCGCCGGAGGAGATCCATCCGGTCACCCGCGAGATCATTCTCAACGGCCTGCGGCCGACCGCGATCGACACCTTCCAGGCGCTGTACAAGCTGGAGCGGCTGCGCCGCATCGCCGACTTCAAGTTCAAGCAGATCGACGCGCTGGCGCTGCCGACGGCGCCGACCGCCTATTCGCTGCAGCAGGTGCTGGCCGATCCGATCCAGCTCAACAGCCGGCTCGGCACCTACACCAATTTCGTCAATCTCCTCGACATGTGCGGCCTGGCGCTGCCGGCCGCCATGACCGAGGCCGGTCTGCCGTTCGGCATTACGCTGCTCGCCGCCGGCGGCCACGATGCGCGGCTGGCCGAGATCGGCCGCGTCTTCCACGCCGACACCGACTTGCCGCTCGGGGCGCTGAAACTGCCGCAGCCGCCGTTGTCTCCGCTGGCACCGCAATCGGGGGACAATGAAATCGCGCTGGCGGTGGTCGGCGCGCATCTGTCGGGGCTGCCGCTGAACGGCGAATTGCGCGCGCTCGGCGGACGCCTGCTGGAGACGACACAGACCGCGGCGGACTATCAGCTCTATGCGTTGCCCGGCACCACGCCGGCCAAGCCCGGGCTGGTGCGGGTCGAAAGCGGCCAGGGCGCGGCGATCGAGGTCGAGGTCTGGGCGCTGCCGATGACGGCGTTCGGCGCCTTTATCGATGCGGTGCCGGCGCCAATGGCGATTGGCACGGTCTCACTGGCCGACGGCCGCAGCGTCAAAGGCTTTCTCGCCGAAGGCGCGGCCATCGCCGGTGCGCAGAATATTTCCGGCTTCGGCGGCTGGCGAAAATATCTGGCGCGGGAGAAGGCGACGGTGTGAGACGTGGAGTAGTCCGCGAGCAGTGACACAAACGCGGCGTGCTCCCTCTCCCCTTGGGGGAGAGGGCTGGGGTGAGGGGGCAAGTGACTCTCGATAGATCGTATCCCCTCACCCGACGTGCTTCGCACGTCGACCTCTCCCTATGGGAGAGGTTAAGAAAGCTCAAATCGTCTCCGTATAATGCAGATACTCCTCGCGCACGGTGACGATGTGCGCGTACATCGCCGAGGCAGCGATGTCGTGTTCGCCGCGCAATATCGCCTGCACCACGCGGTCGTGTTCGAAGTGCGACTTGGCGAGACGGCCAAGAATACGGAATTGCGCGCGGCGGAACGGCTGTACCCGGCCCCGTGTCGCCAGCGTGATCTCGGCAAGATACGTATTGTGCGCGCCGTTATAGATGCAGTTGTGAAATGCTTCGTTGACTTCGTGATAGCGCTGCGGATCGCCGCTCTGGATCATCACGCGCAACTCGTCGTGAATGTCCTCGAGCGAGCGCCGCTCGGCGCTGTTCATGCGCTCGGCGGCGAGCCCGGCGCATAGCGCCTCCAGTTCGGCCATGACCTCGAACATGCCTTCGAGTTGGGCTGCGCTCGGCCGCGCTACCACGGCGGCACGGTGCGCCCGCACTTCGACCAGGCCACTTGCCCCCAGCAGCCTTAACGCCTCGCGCACCGGTGTGCGCGAGACGTTGAAGCGATTGGCGATAGTGGTTTCGTCCAGCGAAGACCCGGGCGCCAGCACGCCGCGCACGATCTCGTCGGCCAGTTGCAGGCGCAATTCCTCGGCCCGCGTCTTGCGCGGAAACGGAATCGGCTGGGTGTCTGCGGGAGCGCTGACGCTCATACTGGATTCCTGCGCGAGCGTGAGGCCGTTCTGTCAGATCGGCGGATGGGGAATCGCCGACAGCAGGTCGCGGGTGTAGCTGGCTTCCGGCGCATCCATCACCCGTTGGGTCGGTCCCTGTTCGACGATCTGTCCCGCCCGCATGACAATGACACGGTCGCACAAGAGCCGCACCACATTGAGGTCATGGGACACGAAGAGATAGCTCATCCCGAGGGAATCTTTAAGGTCTTGCAACAAGTTAAGCACGACTGCCTGGACCGATACGTCGAGCGCCGCGGTCGGTTCGTCGAGGATGATCAGGTCCGGTTTGAGCGCGATGGCGCGGGCGATGCCGACGCGGGCCTTCTGGCCGCCGGAGAGCTGATGCGGGAAGCGATCGAGCAGGTCGAGCGGCAGGCCGACTTGCGTCGCCAGTTCCTCGCAGCGCGAGCGGACTTCACCGCGGCCGATACCGCCAAGTTGCAGCAGCGGATCGGCGATGGCGCGCGCGGCCGTGAAGCGCGGATTGAGACTGTCGGTCGGGTCCTGGAACACCATCTGGATGCGCTTGCGCTGCGGCAGCGTCGCAAAGTTTCGCGCAGGGATTTCGCCAATGTCTTCGCCGCCGAAGGTGATGCTGCCGGAGGTCTTGTCGATCAGCCGCATCACCATCATCGAGGTGGTGGACTTGCCGCAGCCGGATTCGCCGACGAGGCCGACGCTTTCGCCGCGCGCGATCGAGAAGCTGATGCCATCGACGGCACGGAAGGCGTCAGGCACGACGGCCGGCTTCTTGCCGAACAGCTTCGACATCGTGGTGGCGAGATCCTTGCGGGCATATTCCTTGACCAGTTTGTCGACCACCAGCAGCGGCGGCTCGCCGACAACGACCGGCGTTTCCGCGATCAGCGCGGCCCGCGCCGCCTCATCCTCGGGCAACAGATCGCGCAGCGAAATGCCGGGACGGGGAGTCGCCCGCATCAGCTTGCGGGTATAGGCGTGCGCCGGGCTGCGGAAGATGGTTTCCGAGCGCGCGGTCTCGACCACGTTGCCCTTCTCCATCACCACCACCTTGTTGCAATAGGCGGCGGCGAGGCCGAGGTCGTGGGTGATCAGAATAGTCGACATGCCACGCTCGCGCGTCAGTTCGACCACAAGGTCCATGACGGCCTTCTGCGTGGTGACGTCGAGCCCGGTGGTCGGTTCGTCGGCGATCAGCAGTTGCGGCCGGCATGCGAGCGCCAGCGCGATCACGACACGCTGGCACATGCCGCCGGACAGTTCGAACGGATAGGCGTGATAGCGCTCGCGCGGCCGCGCGATGCGCACCTGGTCGAGTACCTCGATCGCCTTCTCGCTGACGGCGTCGTTGCCGGCCTGGGCGTGCTGCATCAGCACGTCCTCGATCTGGTGGCCGACCTTGCGGATCGGGTTGAGCGCCAGCCGCGGGCTCTGGAAGATCATCGACATTTCGCGGCCGCGCAGGTCGCGCATCTGGCTTTCCGGCATGGCCCGCAGATCGACGCCGCTGAACATCACCGAGCCTTCGGCGATGCGTCCGGCGCGATCGAGAATGCGCATCACGGCGTAGGAGGTGACCGACTTGCCCGACCCCGACTCGCCGACAATGCCGAGCGTCTCGCCCTTTGCCAGCGAGATGTTGATGTTCCTGACCGCCTGCACGGTGCCGCGGCGGGTGGCGAACTCGACCGTGAGATCGCGGATGTCCAGCAGCGGCACGGTCGCGTCGTTGATCAGCGTTGTGTTCGTCATGGCTGCCTCACGTCCGCCGCTGCGGATCGACAAGATCGCGCAGGCCGTCACCGAGCAGATTGAAGCAGAACACGGCGATCATCAGCGCCGCGCCCGGGAACAGCGCGATCCACCATTCGCCGGAAATGATATTGGCGGCGCCCTCGGCAACCATGATGCCCCATTCCGGCGTCGGCGGTTTGACGCCCAGGCCGATGAACGACAGCCCGGCGGCGTTCAGGATGGCGTAACCCATGGTCAGGGAGATCTGCACCATCATGATCGGCATGATGTTGGGCAAAATGTGCAGCAGCAGGATGCGGAAGTCGCCGTTGCCCGACAGCCGCGCCGCCTGCACGAAGCCGGCCTCACGGCGGACATTGGCCTCGGCGCGCGCCACGCGGACGTAGAGCGGAAAGTTGATGATCGCAGTGGCGATGACGATGTTGGTGACGGTGTTGCCGAGCGCGGCGACGATGCCCATGGCCAGCACGAACAGCGGGAACGCCATGATGGTGTCGGCGAGCCGGCTGACCACGCGGTCGGTCCAGCCGCCGAAGAAGCCGGCGGCGATGCCGGCGAAGCCGCCCATGACGAACACCAGCGCGACCGAACTGACCGCGATGACGAGGTCGAGGCGGGTCGCGACCACCACACGGCTGAAGATGTCGCGGCCGAGCTGGTCGGTGCCGAACCAGTGCGTCAGCGACGGCGGCTGCAGCGTCGCCGTGGTGTCGGTGGCGAGCGGGTCGTAGGGCACGATGTAGGGGCCAAACACCGCGCACAGGACGATCAGCAGGAACAGGCCGAAGGCCAGCCCGGTGACCGGGTTTTCCGCCACGACGTAGCGCGCGTGTTTGAAGATCGAGTTGCTCGGGGTCTTGGGCTGAACCGGCGCAGCCGTCGCCATGGGCATGCTTGTTTCGGTCATCCTTCAAGCCTCACGCGGGGATCGATGACGCCGTAGAGAATGTCGATCAGCAGGTTGAGCGCGACGTAGAGCACCGCCATGGTCAGGACAAAGCCTTGCACCGGCGCGAAGTCGGATTGCAGCAGCGCCTCGACCGCGTAGGAGCCGATGCCGGGCCAGGCGAAGACCTTTTCCACCAGCACGTTCGCCCCCAACAGGAACGAGAACACCATGCCGAGCGTGGTGACCACCGGCAGCATGGCATTGCGGAAGGCGTAGGTGATAATGACGGTGCGGTCGTCGAGGCCGCTGGCCCGCGCGGTGCGCACGAACTCGGATGCCAGCACAGCCAGCATCGAGGCCCGCGTCATGCGCGTGATCGGCGCCAGCGAGAAGATGCAGAGTGTCAGCGCCGGCAGGATCAACTGCGCAAAGGCGGCGCGGAACGATTCGAAATTTCCCGTGACCAGACTGTCGATCAGATAGAAGCCGGTGATATGCGGCGGCGTGCTGGCGAAGGCGTCGAGGCGGCCGACCGGCGCCGGCGACCAGCCGAGCTGGAAGTAGAACACATAGACCAGCAGCAGACCGGTGAAGAATACCGGCAACGACACGCCCGCGGTCGCAACGATGCGGCAGGTGTGGTCGATCCATGATCCTTGCTTCACCGCGGCGAGAATGCCCAGCGGGACAGCGATGATAATGGACAGGACCAGGCCGAGCAGCGTCAGTTCGGCGGAAGCGGGCAGGCGGCTGGCGATTTCGGTGATGACGGGACGGCCGGTCGACAGCGAGTTGCCGAAATTGCCGTGGGCGAGATCGCTGACGTAGCGGAGGAACTGTTCGGGCAGCGGGCGGTCGAGGCCCAGCGATTTTCGGACCTCTGCGATCGACTCAGGTGTGGCCGCCGGGCCGGCAAAGTAGACCGCGGGGTCTCCGGGCAATACGCGGGTCAGAAGAAACGTGACGATCACCACACCGATCAGCGTGGGAATGACCGTCACCAGCCGCTTGCCGATTGTCGCCAACATGATTTCGGCCCTTGAAGAGGTGGCGGGCGTGCGCCGAGATGGCGCACGCCTTCACTGTTGCAGGGTCAGGCCTTGACGAGCGTGCGGTAGTCGACCTGCCGGTGGAACCAGTACTGGTAGCCGGAGATGTTCTTCTGCATCGCCACGTTCAGATACGGCTGGAACAGCGGAATGCGGGGCACATCGTTGTAGGCCTTGGTGATGAATCCCGTCACGCTCTTGTCGTAAGCCGCCTTGTCGCCGATGGCGGCGGCGGCGTAGGCGCCGTCGATCAGGACGTCCATGTCCTTGTCGACGTAGCTCGGCGTGTTGAAGATCGCGTTCTGTCCGGAATAGCACCAGAAGAAGAAGTACTCCGGATAATCCAGCCAGCCCGAGAAGAAGTTGACCATCATCGGCATCGACTTCTTCGCCATCTCGCTGCGCCAGTTGGCGCCCGGTACCTTGTTGATGGCGAGCTTGATGCCGATCTGGCCGAGACTCTCCTGGATCAGGATAGCGATCGGTTCGGAATTGACCGCGTCGCCGAGATCAAACGAAATCGTAGACTCGATCGGGCCGACGCCGGACGCCGCCATCAGTTCCTTGGCCTTGGCGATGTTGTCGCTGTAGCCGGTGGGCTGCGGCCAAACGCTTTCGGTGACTGTGTTAGACGCGGCGCCGAACAGCGGCCGCGCGTGGCCGAACATCGCGGCATCGATGATCTTCTGATACGGGATCGCGTAGGCGATGGCCTGGCGGACTTTTTCGTTGTTGAACGGCGGGTTCTTCACGTTCAGCTCGACGCTGTACATACCGTTGCCGATCGGATTGGAGACGAGCTTGAGCTTGCCGTCCTTCTTCATCTCGGTGAAATCCTTCGCCGGCAAATCGAAGGAGATATCGGCGTCGCCGCGCTCCATCAGCGCCCGGCGGTTACCCGCCGACGGGATGGTGCGCCAGATCACCCTTTTGAGCTGCGGTAGCTTGCCGCCAACCCAGCCATCGTGGCGCTCGTAGACGGTCTCGACGCCCGGCTTCCAGCTTGCCACCTTGTAGGCGCCGCCGCCGGCCGTGTTGCTCTTGGTGTATTCGAGCGCCCACGGGTCCTTTTCGGTGGCGTTCTTCTTCAGCAGGCCGGAATTGTAGATGCTCGGCACAATCACCGCGATGTCCGGAATGGTCATGCGGTCTTTCTTGATGAAGTCGACGCGGAAGGTGTTGTCGTCGACGGCGACAAACTGTTCCTTGTTGACCAGCGAACCGGCCTTCATCTGCACGGTCGGGAAGCCGCCGACCGAGACGGCCCGGTCGAAAGACCATTTCACGTCGTTGGCGGTGATCGGCGTGCCGTCGTGAAACGTTGCGCCCTTCTTCAGCTTGAAGGTGACCGACATGTCGCCGGTCGTCATGTCTTCGGCGAGCTCGGGCTTGAATTTGTCGAGGTCGTAGGACAGCGAGCCGTCGGCCAGGGTCTTGGTCTCATGGCTGATGAGCCGGTCGTAGCAATTCCACGACGCCTCGTAGCCGGGACGGTTGGTGCCGACCCCGTGGATGTCGAGGTTGTTCGGTCCGTTCTCGGTGACGAGAAGGAGGGTCTCCTGGCGCGTTTGCGCGGCGGCCGAGAAAATGGCCGGCGCGGAGATGGCGGTGCCAGCCGCCAAAGCGGTGGCTGATTTCAGAAATTCGCGACGCTTCATGGTCAAACCTCCCGAGATGCACTGGGGAGGTCTTCCGCAAGCCGCGTGCCAAAACTCTCGCGGGTGCGAAAATTAGCTAAACGTCTGATGGAGTGTAAGAATCCCTCTGCGCGGGCCGCAGGGCCCAAAAGCAGGGCGGAACTCCTATTGCATACAATAGGGCCAAATCAGCCCATAATTTAGGCTAAAGCATTATTGGCAACGTTTTGAGCCTAGGCGGCGTCCGATGCCGCCACGGCCTCAACCCGCGTGCCGATGGTGACGCGATGCCGCTGCAGCCGGTCCTCGTCGACGACGACACCCAGGCCCG
Organism: Pseudolabrys sp.; assembly: GCA_022843325.1. Taxonomy (GTDB): domain Bacteria; phylum Pseudomonadota; class Alphaproteobacteria; order Rhizobiales; family Xanthobacteraceae; genus Pseudolabrys. Next base: position 19,608 of record JALHNV010000004.1, read on the forward strand.
GCCGGTCGAGACGTGTGACGTGGCCTTGCGCCGTCGGCACTGGCTGCGTGGTGACGTCGGCGCCGAGCGCGGTGTGTGTCAGCGTCAGGCCCCAGGCGATGTTCGGAATCGTCGCCGCGACATGCAGCGCGGCGGAACAGGCGACGCTGGATTCGCCGGTCTTGCAGGAGATATTCACGCTCATGCCGGCGCGGTCGGCCAGTGCCGCAGCATTGGCGACGGCGCGGATGCCGCCGAGCTTGATCGCTTTCAGGCTGACGCCGCGGGCGGCATTTGCTTGATGGTGCCGGGTTATGTCGGCGAGCGAATGGATGCCCTCATCGGCCCCGATCGCGATCTCCGGCGCCGCAGCCACCACCGCCGCCATGCCCGCCAGATCGTCGGCGGTGACCGGCTGCTCGAAGAAATCGAGCCCGCAGCCCTTCACGGCGCGGACGTACTCAATGGCCTCCTCGGTCGTGAAGCCCTGGTTGGCGTCGGCCGAAATCAGCATGTCCGGCCCCAGAACCTCGCAGACGGCGCGGGTGCGCCGGGCGTCATTGGCGGCGCTGTCGATGCCGACCTTGATCTTGTAGGCAGTAAAGCCCGCCGCCTTTTTCTTTTCGGCGTCGCGCAGGTCGCCGTCGAAATCGCCGCCGCCGACCACGGCCAGCAGCGCCACCCGGTCGCGGAGCGCCTTACCGAGCAGCGCGTGCACCGGCGTGCCGGCGGCCAGCCCTGCCAGATCGAGCAGTGCAATCTCGATCGCCGCCTTGGCGCCGTGATTGCCGTACATGCGGCCGTCCATCGCCACCATGGCGCCTTCGATGTCGGCGGGATCGCGGCCGATCAGAGCCGGCGCCAGCCGATGGACGGCGGCAACGATACTCTCCAGCGTATCGCCGGTCATGACAGGCGCCGAAGCGGCTTCGCCCCAGCCGACCAGGCCGGTGTCGGTCCCAATTCGCACCAGCACATTGTCGGCGCGGCGTACTTCCTCGCCCGCCATGATGACCGGCTTGAGCATCGGCAGGCTGATGGCGATGGGCTCGATGGATTTGATCTGCACGGCGGCGGCTCCGACGGACTGGAATGAAAACGCCCGCCGCCGGGTCGCGGCAGCGGGCGCGGTTTGACGCAGGCTTGAGCCTACAGCTTCTTCATCTTCGCCTGTTCGATGACGTCACGGAACAGGTCGATTTCCTTGGTGATGCGCGCCCAGGCTTCCTTCTGGCCCACCGGGCGAACCTGGAAGCCGGCCTTGAACAGCCGCTCCTTCATCGCCGGTGTGCTGAGCACCTTGATGGTTTCCGTCTCGACCCATTTGACGACATCCGCCGGGGTCTTGGCCGGGGCCATCAGCACGCAGTCGGTGGCGAACACGAAGTCCTTGAATCCGGCTTCCTGCATGGTCGGAACGTCGGGCATGTCCGGCCAGCGTTCGGCACCGGTAACCGCCAGGCAGCGCAGCGTGCCCGCCTTGATGTGTGCCGCTGCCGGCGGCAGCGAACCCGACGACAGCTGAACGGTGCCGGACAACAGCGCCTGCAGGGCGTCTCCGCCGCCCTTGAACACAACGGTTTCGAGCTTGGGCAGGTTCGCGCGCGCTTTCAGGACTTCCGCCTGCAATTGCGGTGCAGTGCCGATCGGCGGCGCCGAGACGTTGAACTTATCCGGGCTGGCCTGCGCCAGTTTGATGAAGTCCTGGATCGTCTTGGCCGGCAACTCGGAACGGACCACGAAGGTGTTCGGTGACGTTGCCAGTTCACAGACCGCGACGAAGTCGGTCATCGGGTCATACGGGATCTTGTTGTACAGCGACGGATTCACCGAATAGGCGTTAGTCGCCAGCAACAGAGTGTAGCCGTCCGGCTCGGAACGCGCCGCCGCGCCCATGCCGATGTTGCTGCCGGCGCCACCGATATTCTCGATGATGAAGGTCTTGCCGGTGGACTCTTGCAACGCCGCCGCCACCGTGCGGCCGACCAGGTCTGAAGGCCCGCCCGGCGTGTTCGCCACGATGATCTTGACCGGACGCTCCGGGTAAGCGGCATAGGCCGAACGGGTGCCAATCAAGGCGGGCGCGGCAACACCGGCCGCCAGCGCGCCGGCGCCCTTGATCAGACGGCGCCGTGATAGCGCCCAGTCATTGAATTTGGTCATCAAACCTCCCTGTGTGTTTTGCCCGCCCATGGCCGGCGCTTTTGTTGGCGAACGATAAGCTATTGCGAATATTGGAGCAATGCCGTTAGCCGCGCGCTATGTCGCACTGCTTTCACCGGGTGAAAGCGGAGATGAAAATCGTCCACCCTCGATGATGGCACACGGCTTGATGGACGGTCGAAACACGCTAACGTCGCATCTGGACTGCAATTCCCGCTTTAAGGACCGGTCGCTTGACGAAAAAGCCAACGCAGCCTGCGCCCTGGTACGAGATCGTGCTGGCGACGCTGAAGGCCAACGAGGTCAAGCTGGTCGTCTACGTTCCCGACAAGGTGTTCACGCCGCTGATCAAGGCGATCCACGCCGACCCCTACTTTATCGCTTTCACCGCGACGCGGGAGGAGGAGGCGATCGGCATCGTCACGGGCGCCTGGATGGGCGGGATGCGCGGCGCCGTGCTGATGCAGACCTCCGGCTTCGGCACCCTTCCGAACGCGCTGGCATCACTGGTGGTGCCGAGCCAAATCCCGGCGCTGATCTTTGTTTCCGAGCGCGGCACGCTGGGCGAGTTCAATCTCGGTCAGGCGCTGGTCTGCCGTACCATGCGGCCGGTGCTGGATTCGATCGGCATCGAAACCCACACCATCACGCGTTACGACGAACTCGAGTTCATCGTCGACCGCTCGATCAAGCAGGCGGTCGCCACGCAGGCGCCGGTTACCTTCATCCTGTCGCCGCTCCTAACCGGCGGCAAAGTTTTTCAGCATTGAGCGACACCATGACCGCGACACAGTCCGGCGCCGTTAGCGCACACAATGCCAAGGTGATGAACCGCTTTGACCTGACCCAGCGTCTGGTCGCCCAGCTCAAGCACGGCGAGGCGGTGATCGGCGGCATCGGCAACGCTAATTTCGACCTGTGGGCCAGCGGCCAGCGGCCGCAGAACTTCTACATGCTCGGCAGCATGGGGCTGACCATTCCGATCGCGCTCGGCGTCGCCATCGCCCAGCCGCAGCGTCACGTTATAGCGCTTGAGGGCGACGGCTCGCTTTTGATGCAGATTGGCTGTCTCGCCACCGTCGCCATGCGGATGCCGAAGAACTTGACCATGGTGATCTGGGACAACGGCCTTTATCAGATCACCGGCTCGCAGCCGACCGCGACCGCCTCCACCGCCGATCTGGTCGCGATGGCGCGCGGCGCAGGCCTCGCCAACAGCGCATGGGCGGGCGACGAAGGCGACTTCGATCGCATGGTTGCCGGCGCGCTAAAGGGTGGCGGCCCGACGCTGATTGCAGCGCGCATCGACCACAAGCCGGCGGTCGGCGCCACCGACCGCGATCCGGTGCAGATACGCGAGCGCTTCATGCGCGGGATTGGCGTCAGGCCGTAACGAGCGTCATCGCCCCGTACTGCCGGACTCGTCGAGAACGCCGGCCAGCATCGCCATGCGGACCAGATCGGACAGGCTGTTGGCCGCCATCTTGGTCATCAGGTTGGCGCGGTAGATTTCCACCGTGCGCGGACTGATGCCGAGATCGAAGGCGATCGTCTTGTTGGCGTTGCCCGCTACCAGGCCTTCGAGCACCTCGCGCTCGCGCTTCGACAGCGCCGCCAGTTTATCCTGGATGCCCCCGAGCTCGGCGTTGCGGCTGGCCGCATCGGCGCTGCGGCTGCAGGCATTGCGGACGGCGGCCAGCAGCACCGCGTCGTCGAACGGCTTTTCGAGGAAATCGACGGCGCCGATTTTCATCGCCTCGACCGCCAGCGCGATGTCGCCATGGCCGGTAATGACGATGACCGGAAGCTGTCGCTTGATCCCGTGCAGATGGCGCAACAGGTCGATGCCGGTCATGCCCGGCATCCGAACGTCGGTGATGATGCAGCCGGACGTGATCTGCGGCAGCACGTCCAGGAAGGCTTTGGCCGACTCGAACCCGCGCGCCTTGATCCCGGCGGTCTTCAGCAGAAATTCGAGCGATTGCCGGACGGCGTCGTCGTCGTCGATCACGTAGATGATCGGCTCAGGCTGCGTCATCGACATACCCCTCGCTCACCATCGCCAAAGTGAAACTGAAGATCGTCCCCCCGGGGGGATTGGGCTCGGCCCAGATCTTCCCGCCATGCGCTTCGACGATGGTGCGGGAAATCGACAGGCCGACGCCCATGCCCTGGCGCTTGGTGGTGATAAAGGGCTGGAACAATTGCTCGGCAATTTCCGGTGCGATGCCCGATCCGCTATCGGCGACGCTGATGCGGGCGAGGTTATCGCCGATGGCGTCGATGGCGACGACGAGGTCGCGTCTCGCTGAGGTTTCCATGGCATCCATGGCGTTCCGGATCAGGTTCAGCAGCACTTGCTGGATTTGCACACGGTCGGCCAGCACCAGATCGACCGCCGGATCGAAGCGGAACTGCACGCGGATGCCGCGGTCTTTGACGCCGACCAGCGCCAGTGCGCTGGCTTCCTCGACCAGCTTGGTGATGCTTTCCACGCGCCGCTCGCTCTCGCCGCGGGACACGAAGTCGCGCAGCCGGCGAATGATATGGCCGGCGCGCATCGACTGGTCGGCGGCCTTCTCGAGTGCGTCGCGCAGCATTGCGGAACGCTCGTCGTTCGCGCTCTCCAGTATCCGCTGCGAGCCCTGGAGATAATTGCTGATGGCCGACAGCGGCTGATTCAGCTCGTGCGCCAACGTCGAGGCCATCTCGCCCATCGCGGTCAGCCGCGAGATGTGCACCAGTTCGGACTGCAATTCCTGCAACCGCGCTTCGGTCTGTTGCCGCTCGGTCAGGTCGCGGATGAAGCCGGTGAAATAGCGCCGGTCGCCGGATTTCATCTCGCCGACCGCGAGCTCCATCGGAAACGTCGAGCCGTCCTTGCGCTGGCCGACCACCACGCGGCCGATGCCGATGATGCGCCGCTCACCGGTGTCCTTGTAGCGGCGGAGATAGCCGTCGTGCTGTTCTCGATACGGTCCGGGCATCAGGATGCGGACGTTCTGCCCGATCGCCTCGGCCGACGCCATGCCGAACAGTCGCTCCGCGGCGCTACTGAACGATTGCATGACGCCATTTTCGTCGATGACGATCATGGCTTCCGGCACCGTGTCGAGGATCGATTGAAGATGTGCCTCGCGGGCCAGCGCGTCGCGGGTCATGAGGTTGGCGGCGCGCCGGCTGCGGTGCAGCAGTTCGCCGCCCCATGACACGACGGCGCCGATGACGGCGAAAGCGATGCTGTTAATTGTCGCTGTGTTCGACAAGGCTGCGGGATCATGACGCACGAAAAGGGCTACTGCGACGCTGAGCGCGGTCGCCAGCAGGCCAGGGCCGAGACCGCCCAAAGCAACGGATATCAGCACCGTCGGTATGAAGTAGAGGAATATCGCGTCTTCGTGCAATGTGGGGGTCAGCAGAGCACGAGCGGCCAGGGCCAGCAGAACTGCCGTTGGCGCGACCCCATAGCGCCACACCGTGCCGCGCTGAAGTTCTATAAAAATGTTATATTTATCAGTGGTTTGTGCCATAATATGGCCCGGCGAGCGCTGCGTATCGAAGGCGGTCACCGGCGCCTCCGGGAAACCCCGTAGGGAGATTATCTGAATTTTCGGCGCCTCGCTCCAGCTGTATCGGTTGACTATGGACTCACCGGGACAATGCGCCATGTACACACAAACCGCGATGATCAACCGTAGTTCGCTGCGCCAGCCAGCGCTTCGCCTCGTGCCGCAGGTGAGCTCGCGCATGGGTGACTCGATCGAGATGATGGGTGCAGTGATGCCGTTCGGCCGCAACGCCGAGATCTACGGGGAAAACGAGCCGGCCGAATATCTCTACAAGGTCGTCTCCGGCGCGGTGCGGACCTACAAGGTGCTCAATGACGGTCGCCGTCAGATTGGTGCATTCTATCTACCCGGCGATATCTTCGGCCTCGAAGTCTGCGATGAGCACACCTTCTCGGCGGAAGCTATCGCCGACTGCAAGGTACTGGTGATGAAGCGCAGCGCGCTCATCGCGCTAGCCACGCGCGACAACGCGGTAGCGCAGCAGCTCTGGGCGATGACCGCGACCGAGTTGCAGCGGGCGCATAACCACATCATGTTGCTGATCAAGACCGCACAGGAGCGCGTCGCCGGCTTCCTGCTGGAGATGGCGGCACGCTCTGGGGCCAGCAACGAGATAGAACTGCCGATGTCGCGGCAGGATATCGCCGATTATCTCGGCCTCACCATCGAGACTGTGTCGCGTACGCTAACGCAGCTTGAAATTTCCGCGGTGATCGCAGTGCCGACCTCCCGCCGCATCGTGCTGCGCAACCGCGCCGCACTGAGCCGCCTGAACGCCTGAACACGATCCAAAGCCGAACGTCGTTTCCCTGACATGTTCGGTTTCTCCTGCCCCGGCACGGTTTGCCGGGGCTTTTTCACGCCCACGTGGCGCGGGCCTTGAGGCTGGCAGCGGTATCGGCGGCGTCGCGCACCACCTTGTCGATGTCGAGCGCGGTGTATTGCCCGTGCCGGCGCAAAATTCGTCCGTCGATCACCACGGTGTCGATGTTGTCCGGCTGCGCCATCGATACCAGGGCTTCGTAAGGATCGCCGAGCGGTGCCAGATTGGCGTCGGTGGCGCGGATCAGGATCAGGTCGGCGCGTTTGCCCGGCGTCAGCGAGCCGGTCTTGTCGTCAACGCCAAGATCGCGGGCACCATCGATCGTGGCGAGTTGCACCAGCCGCCGCGCCGTCAGGGTGTTCTTCGCGCCGAAGCGGTGCATGTTGAGCGTGTAGAGCATCCGCATGCAGGCGAAGCAGTCGCAATTGTACGTCGTGGTGTGATCGATCGACAGACTGGTGCTGACCCCGGCCTCGAGCATCTCGGCGAACTGGATGGTACCCTGGCGCCGCATCTCCTCTATCGGGGCGATCGAGTAGCTGACGCCGTGTTTCGCCAGTTCGGCGCGGTCCTCGGCGCTGGAGCCGAGCGGATGCACCAGTTGCAAGTCGGGCCCCAGCAGGCCGGTTCCGGTGAGCCTCTTGATGGCGCCGCTACCTGAGGTGTGCAGCGTGATCGGCAGGCCGAGGTCGCGCGCCGCGCCCCATTCCCGGCGCGCCATGTCGATGCCGATGGCGCCGCGGGCGCCGCCGAGGCTGCCGTCAACATTGCGCGAACAGATGCCGAGCGTCAGCAGGCCGTCAGTGCTGACCCAGTCGCGTTGCGCGCGGGCGAGGTCGGCGATGTCCATCGGCTGATCGTTGGGAATGCCGATCGGCGTGCCATAGGCAAAACGGCCGCGGATGCCGGTGTCGCGCATGGCCGCCATTTCGGCATCGGCGTGGGCCGGGCTGCGCACATTGTGGGCCCAGTTCTGCGTCGAGGTGACGCCGGCCGCGAGCGCCTGCGCCAGGCCGAGCCTGACGCTGCGATAGCTGTCTTGCGGCGTGAAATGGGGACCGGTGGCGAAGGTGACCGGGAAGTAGCCGCGGGACGGATCGTCCTGCCGCATCAGCGGCCGCAGCGCGCTGGTCCAGTGGTGCCAGTGGGTGTCGACAAAGCCGGGCATGCAGATCATGCCTTTGCCATCGAGCACCTCGGCGCCCGGCGCCGTCACCGACGCGGCAACCGCGACAATCGTGCCGTCACGCAGGTGCACGTCGCCGTCCGGCAGATCGCCGACGGCGTCGTCCATCGACAGCACATGCGCGCCGCGCACCAAGAATTCGCCACGCGACGGCAGCGTTACGGGTGGCGAATCTGCAAATTGACGCATCAAACGGACTTCCGATGAGATCGGCCGCAGCCGCGCGAGCCTTACGCGAGGAAAAACGCGAAGGCAACGTCACGCAGCGACGCGCCACCGTTGCTGCCCACCGGGTCAACGGATTAGGCTCGGCGGAGAGCGAGCCAATCGCCGCGGGTCAGGGAGAGGAAGATGCACTACGATGGAATCGTGATCGGCGCCGGTCACAACGGGTTGACCACCGCGGCCTATCTGGCGCGCGCCGGGCTGAAGATCGCGGTGGTGGAACGCAACCACCGCATCGGCGGCGGCTGCAGCACCGAAGAGCGCATCCTTCCCGGCCATCGGCTCAATCTGCACGCCAACTTCTACATGGGCATGGGCCTGAGCCCGCTGCTCAGGGATCTGGAGCTGCACCGCTACGGCTTCTCCTATATTGAGCCGCCGGTGCAGCAGGCGGCCGCGTTCCGCGACGGCACCTGCGTGGTGATCCACAAGGACCTCGACAAGTCCTGCGCTTCGCTGGCGCGCTTCTCGAAGCAGGACGCCGAGACCTTCCGCGATCTGTGGCACACCTACTGCGAGGAGATGCGGCCGCTGCTGGTGTCGCTGATGTACAACGCGCCGCTGCCGCGCGATCAGCTCATCGACCGCCTCAGCGGCGCCAAGGGCAAGGAGCTGCTGTCGCATGCGCAGCACGATCTGTTCAGCGTGGTGCGCAAGCATTTCGTCGACGAACGCATCCGCACGTTATTCACCTCTTACATGCACGTCATCACCACCGAGAACGTGCCCGGCGCAGGCATCGTGTTTCCGGCGATCTTCGCCAACATCGCCAGTTTCACGCTGCCGGTCGGCGGCGCGGTGTCGCTGGTTCACGCGCTGACGCGGGTGGTGGAGGCGGGCGGCGGCGATGTCATCACCGGCGCCGAGGTGCGCGAGATCAAGGTCGAGAACGGCCGCGCCACCGGCGTGGTGCTCGACGACGGCCGCTTCATCGGCGCCGGCAAATTCGTCTCCAGCGCCATCGATTTCCCGACCACGCTCGGCATGGCCGGGGAGGAGCGATTCCCGGAGCCGGTGCGTGAAAAGGCCAAGTCATGGCACTGGGGCAACCACAGCCTGGTGACGTTGCATCTGGCGCTCAAACGGCCGCCGGAATACCGCGCCAGCGCCTTCGATCCCGACATGGCGCGCGCCTACAACATCTTCTTTGGCATGGAGAATATCGACGAGGTGGCGAGCTGCTTCGACGACTGCAAGGCGCAGAAATTTCCCAAGGTGCTGATGGGCAACGGCGCCTGCAACAGCGCCTTCGACCCGACCTATGCGCCGTCCGGCAGCCACACTGCGTTCTGGTGGCCGTTCGCGCCGTACTCGGTCGATGGCGGGCCGCAGGAGTGGGAGAGCAACCGCGCCGATTATACCCAGCGTATTCTGGACTACTGGCGCGTCTATGCCTCCAACCTCGACGGCGACAACCTGCTCGGCAGCTATCTGTTCACGCCGCTCGACGTCGAAAAGCTGAACGTCAACATGCGGCAGGGCGCGGTGCGCATGGGCGCTTACGTGCCGGACCAGCTTGGCATCAACCGGCCGCATCCGCTCCTTCCTGGCTCGCGCACGCCGGTCGAAGGCCTCTATCTTGGCGGCTCGTCATCCGGCAATGGCGGCGGTGTCAACGGCGCGGCCGGCTACATCGCAGCCAATGCCATCGCCGACGACCTGCGCCTGAAGCGGCCGTGGACCCCGGTGCCGCCGCCCGAATGGAAGCATTGACGCTTAGACACGAAGCCTTCACTTCCCCAGCGTCACCGTATCGAACTGCGCCGGCAGCACGATCTCCAGCAGTTCGCAGTCGTCGGAGTAGCCGAGCACGCTGTGCCTGATGCGCGGCGGCTGCAGCCAGCAGCTGCCGGCGTGAAAGGTGTGCACGCCTTCGCCCTCGAACTCGGTCTTGTACCAGCCCTTCAGCACATAGATCATCTGCAGGTCGACGTCGTGAAAATGCGGCGTCGATACGTCTTCGGCGCGGTAGGGCGGGATGAAGCGGATGACATGCGCCTGCACCATGCCGCCGGTCGCGGGCGCGAGGCCCAGATCGCGGTATTTGGCATAGGTGCGCAGGCCCTGGTCGAAATCTTCCTCGCGCAAATGGCTGACGGCGAACTGCTGCTTCGGCTTGGCCTTGGCCCGGGTTTTCCCTTTGACGGCGCGGCGCACCGCGGCCTTGCGTCCGACCGGCTTGCGCAGCGGCTGGACTTTCTTCTTGCCCTTGGCCATTGATCCCTCCCCCGAGGACGCAATTGGATCACGCCGGCCTTGACCATGGAAGCCCCGAAACCGCCCGCCATCCGGATCTTTGTCGATGCCGACGCCTGTCCGGTGAAGCCGGAGGTGTACCGGGTCGCCGAGCGTTATGGGCTGTTCGTTTATGTGGTCGCCAACTCGTTCATGAACGTGCCGCGTAGTGGTATGATCGAGCGGGTGATCGTCACGCAAGGGCCGGACGTCGCCGACGACTGGATCGTCGAACGCGCGGGACCGAGCGATATCGTTATCACCGCCGACGTGCCATTGGCCGGGCGGTGTGTGCGTAACGGGGTTACCGTGCTGTCACCGACCGGCAAGCCGTTTGACGACAACGCTATGGGCATGGCGCTGGCGACGCGGGATCTGATGACCAGCCTGCGCTCGGCCGGCGAACAGACGCGTGGTCCGCCGCCGCTGTCGCGGCAGGACATCTCGCGGTTTCTCTCGGCGCTGGATCTGGCGGTGGTGCGGTTGAAGCGGAAGCTCAATCCGTCATCCTGAAGTGCGAGCCGCGCTTGCGGCGAACCTCGAAGGATGAACGGCCGGGGGCTAAACCCAAACTCCGCTCATTCCCGCGCAAGCGGGAATCCTGAGCCACAAACAATGCCGGAGAAGGTCGCCCTGGGTCCCCGCTTTCGCGGGGACGAGCGGGGAGAGTTACTCCGCCGCGGCCGCGACGCCGCCGTGGGCCTTGGACCAGCCGGCCGGGTCGTTGATGAAGTTCTCGACCTCGGCCAGTTTTTTCGGCTCGAACTTGCCGCTGGCCTTGGCCACCGCCAGCACGTCGCGCCACGTCGTCAGGTAGTGCATGGTGACGCCGATGTCGGCGAGAACCTTCCGGCCTTCCGGATAGATGTCGTAGAAGAACAGCACCGTGCAATGGTCGCAGGTGCCGCCGGCGTCACGGATCGCCTTGACGAAATTGATCTTGCTGCGGCCGTCGGTGGCGAGGTCCTCGACCAGCAGCACGCGCTGGCCCGGGATCAACTGGCCTTCGATCTGGGCGCCGCGGCCGAAGCCCTTCGCTTTCTTGCGCACATATTGCATCGGCAGCGCCAGCCGGTCGGCAACCCAGGCGGCGAAGGGAATGCCGGCGGTCTCGCCGCCGGCGACGGCATCGAGCTTGTCGCGGCCGATGTCGCGTTTGATGCCGGCGACGGTGAAATCCATCAGCAGGCTGCGCACGTCGGGAAACGAGATCAGCCAGCGCGAGTCGTTGTAAACCGGGCTTGCCCAGCCGCTGGTGAAGATGAAGGGCTTGTCGTCCATGAACCGCACCGCGCCGGTGTCGAGGTACATCCGCGCGGTCAGTTCGGCGATGGTCTTGCGGTCGAGCAGTTCAGGCGTGGTCATGGCAGCGGGTCCGTGCGGGAGACCCCGCGTTCAAAGCATAAAACGCCTCACGCCGCCATCCCGCAATGCCGCGCCAATGCACAGGCAAGATCGAGCAGCGCCTCGTCGCCGCCGGGCCAGCCGATCAGCGACAGCCCGACCGGGCAGCCGTCGACGGTGCCGATCGGCAGGGTCACCTGCGGCAGGCCGGCGAGGCCGGCCGTGCAGGTCAGCCGCATCACCCGCACGCGGAAGTGCTCCAGTTCCGCCGGCGTATGATCGAGTCGCGGCGCGATGCAGGGCGCGGTCGGCAGCGCCAGCACGGTGCCGGGCCGGACGATGCCGCGGATATGGTCGCGCGCCTCAGCATGCAGCGTGCGGGCGACCGCAAGCTCGTCGACGCCGATGGCGGCGGCGGCGTCCATGCGCTCGCGGATGCCGGGGCCCATCGGCGGCTGATGGCGGGTGACGAAGGAGCCGAAGGACTGCCAGACCTCGTGGGCCTGGATGATGCGGAAGGCCTCGCGCCAGGGATCGAATCCGTCCGGCGCGATGCGCGCGTGCACCATCGGCGGCAGGTCGTCGACCATGAATTCGAGCGCGCTGTGCATCAGGTCGGCAATCTTCTCGTCGGCCTCCTCGAAGGCGTCCTCCAGCACGATCACTCTCTGGATCGGCGCGGCGACCGCATTGCCGTCGAGCAGCACGGTCCCAAGTGCGCGGAATACACCGGGACCCGAAGCAAACCAGCCGGGCACATCGAACGATGGCGCCATCGCTGTCGCGCCGGCGGCATCGACGCGGTTGTGCGTCGGCCGGATGCCGTAGACGCCGTTGAACGCGGCCGGAATGCGGACCGAGCCGCCGGTGTCGCTGCCCAGCGCAAAGTCGCACGCGCCCGACGCCACGGCGGAGGCGGAGCCGCTCGACGAGCCGCCCGGCAGCCGGCCCGGCGCACGCGGATTGACCGGCGTGCCGTAATGCGCGTTCGCGCCGGTGACGCTGTAGAAAAACTCGTCGCACACGGTCTTGCCGATGATGGTGGCGCCGGCGTCGAGGATTTTTTGGACCGCGGTCGAATTCCGCGCGGCGGCGGGGTGAGTCTCCAGCCAGGTTGGATTGCCGTTGGCGCAGCGTGTCCCTGCGATGTCGTACATGTCCTTGACCGCGGCCGTGAGGCCCGCCAGCGGACCCTCGGCGGCGCCCGTGACCGGCTCCGGCAGGTCGTGCGGCACGAAGGCCGAGAGATACAACGGTGAGGTCATGCCGCTCTCCTTCGACGTCACGTCTGCTGGCCGAGGTACCAGTCGAGAATTTGTTCGCCGTTCCAGGCGACCACGCCGTCATGCGCCAGCAGCTCCCGGAAGGTGCGCTCGACATGGCCGATCCGGTGCGGCACACCGGACAGGTAAGGATGGCAGGCGATCGACAGGATCTTCGGACGGTCCACCGATTCGGCATAGAGGCAATCGAACTGGTCGCGCGCGCGGATATACATCATGTCCGAGCCGTGATGCTGCAGCGCCATCATGACGATGTCATGGATTTCAAAATTGTAGGGCAGTGCCACCACTGGCTTGTGCGTGGTCTTCAGTGTCACCGGCTCGTCATCGAGCACCCAGTCGCCGATATATTCGACGCCCGCCTCCGACAGAAAATCGAGCGTATCGAAGGTCTGGGTCAGGCCGGGGCCGAACCAGCCGCGCGGCCGCTTGCCTGAGAACTTCTCGATGACATCCATCGACTTCATGATGACGCCGCGCTGGTCCTCGGCCTTGTGCATCGGCACCTGGTCGTAGCCGTGGGCGTTGAGTTCCCAGCCGCTGTCGAGACAGGCGGTGACGACCTGCGGATAGGTTTCGCAGACACGCGCATTCAGCGTGACCGTCGGCGACACGCCGAGGCTCTCCATCATCTTGCGAATGCGCCAGAAGCCGACCCGCATGCCGTATTCGTGCCAGGTCCAGTTCGGATGGTCCGGCTGCTGGGGCTGGCCCTGTGGCGGCGAGATCACCATGCGCGCCATCGGTCGGCCCATCTCCCATTCCTCCAGCGCCAGCACGGGCCAGATGACCAAACGCACGCCTTTCGGAAACTTCAGAGGCGGGCGGTTCTCGATCGGTGAAAAGGCAAGTCGTTCGCGCGGATGCATGGCCATGAGACTTCTCTTGCGGGGGATAGGGGGCGGCGTTGGGCCACCCAAGTGAATGAGGTAACGCCGGTCGCGGCAGCGACCGGTTGCCGGTGACACGGTTTAAGAAGGCTAAGGCGCCTTCGGCCCGACCTTCTTGTACCAGTCGGCGATCTGCGCGCCGGTCCAGAATAGAACGTCCTTTTTCTTGCGGATCTTCTGGAATATCTGCCGGAAATATTTGGCGCGGTGCGGCGCGCCCATGATGTAGGGGTGCACTGAGATCGCCATCACCCGCGCCGAATCCTTGGAGTCCTTGTAGATCTGCTCGAACTGGTCCATCGCCCGTTCATAGAACTCGGACGCCTTGTGATGCTGGATCAGCATCATCGCGACGTCGTTGCATTCCTGGGTGTAGGGGATGTTGAGGATCGGCTTGCCGCGGGTCTTCATCCACACCGGCTGGTCGTCGAGCACCCAGTCGGCGACATAGTCGTAGCCTTCCTCGGCGAGAATGTCCGGCGTCTCCCAGGTCTCGGTCAGGCCCGGCCCGAGCCAGCCGCGGGGCTTGGCGCCGGTGGCCTTTTCGAGCACGGAGACGCACTTGCGAATGTCCTCGCGCTCGTTCTCGACTTTCTGCATGTTGCGCTGGGTGTAGCCGTGACCTACGAACTCCCAGTTGCGGTCGACGCAGGCTTTGACGATGTCGGGAAACGCTTCGACGGCGACGCCGTTGATGTTCATGACGCCGGGAATCTTGAACTCATCATAGACCTCGAGCAACCGCCAGAAGCCGACCCGGTTGCCGTATTCGTGCCAGCACCAGTTCGGAATGTCCGGCATCGGCGAACCGCCGGCCGGCGGCGTCAGCACGGTGCGCGGCATGGTCTGCGTCGGGTCCCATTCCTCGACGTTGGTGACGGTCCACACCACCATGCGCGCTTTATTCGGCAGCTTCAGCGGTTCGCGTTTGGTGATGGCGGAATAATCGAGACGGTCGTTCGGCAGCATCCCGACCGGCGGCTTGGGGAAGTTCATGGCGGTTCCTCGGCGGTTTCAGCGTGCTTGTTGCGCGTCTTGAATTGGTCAGGGCCGATGTCTCAATCCCCGCTCATTCCCGCGGAAGCGGGAATCCAGCTCTTGCGGCGAAAGAACTGGGTCCCCGCTTTCGCGGGGACGAGCGGAGACCACTTAACCCGACTCTCAAACCTTGGCGATGCCCTTGTACCAGTCGTAGATCTGCTCGCCGTTCCAGTGCAGCACGCCCTCGTGCTGGTTCACGTAGTCGTAGATCTGCTCGAGATACTTGATCCGGTGCGGTTGGCCGGAAATATAGGGATGGATCGCCAGCGCCACGAACTTGGCGCGATCCTCGCTCTCGGCATAGAGCCGGTCGAACTGGTCCTTCACCAGTTGCAGCAGGTAATCACTGTTGTGGTGCTGGACGATCATCACCGGGATGTCGTTGGTCTCGATGGTGTAGGGCAGGGTGACCAGCGGGCCGCTGGTGGTCTTGATCACCGTCGGCTCGTCGTCATAGACCCAGTCGCCGATGTATTTGACGCCGGCTTTGGCCAGCAGGTCCGGGGTCTCCAGCGTTTGGGTGAGGCCGGGCCCAAGCCAGCCGACCGGACGCTTGCCGCAGAACTTCTCCATGATGTCCATGGTGCGGTTGATCATGCCTTCCTGATCGGTTTCCTTGTGGATAGGGCCCTGCTCGTAGGCGTGGCCCATGAACTCCCAGCCGGCGTCGCGCGCCGCTTCCGCGACCCGCGGATAGTCCTCGCAAATGCGGGCGTTGGCGGCGAGCGTCGGCTTGATGCCGAGCTTCTTGTAGAGATCGAAGAAGCGCCAGCAGCCGACGCGCATGCCGTATTCGTGAAAACCCCAGTGCACCACGTCCGGCATCAGCGGCACGCCGGTCGGCGCGGGCAGCAGTTGCCGGGCCATCGGCTTGCCGATGTCCCAGACCTCGTAGTTGACGATGGTCCAGAATACGATGCGCGCCTTGCCCGGCAGCTTCAGCGGCGGGCGGTCGACGATGGCGGAATATTCGTTGCGTTCGCGGGGGATCATGGGGTTCGACAAGGCAATCTCCATTTACTCCCTCGCCCTCAGGGCAAGGAAAGGGAGAGATTGTCACGGCGTAGCGGCGACGCGCAACCCAACAAGGCGTTCGAGTGTAGCGGCGTCCTGCGACAACTGCGCCGAGGGCGCCGCATGCGCTACCGCGCCGCGTTCCAGCACGATGGCATCCGCCGTCAATTCCAGCGCGACCTCGGTGTGCTGTTCAACCAGAACGATGGCGACGCGGCGGTCGGCCAGCAAAAGCTTGATGGCGGCGATGAGTTCGTCGACGATCACCGGCGCCAGCCCCTCGCATGGCTCGTCCAGCAGCAGCAGCGCCGGATTGGTCATCAGCGCCCGCGCGGTCGCCAGCATTTGCTGCTCGCCGCCGGACAACTGGTTGCCCATGTTGCGGCGGCGCTCCGACAGGCGGGGGAACAGCTTGAACACCGCGGCCATGTCCCAGGGGCCGGGCCGCGATGCGACGGTGAGGTTTTCCTCGACCGTCAGTGAAGGAAACACCTCGCGCTCTTGCGCCACCCAGCCGATGCCCTGCGTGGCGCGGCGATGCGGCGGCATCCTCGACATGTCCTGCCCGCGCCACAGCACGCGGCCGGTGCGCAGTTGGGTGTAGCCCATGATGGTCAGCAACAAGGTTGTCTTGCCGACGCCGTTGCGGCCGAGCACCGCCAGGCTGCCATTCTCGGGCAGCGTCAGCGAAATGCCGTGCAGCACCACCGCGTCGCCATAGCCGGCGGTGACGTTGTCCAGTTGCAGCAGCGGTTGATCAGCCATGGTGGCGCTTGCCCAGATAGACTTCGCGCACGCCCGGATCGGCGGCGATTTCGGCCGGCGAGCCTTCGGTGAACACCGCGCCGCCGACCATGACGATGATATGGCTGGCGAAGCGGAACACCACGTGCATGTCGTGCTCGATGAACAGCAGCGTCAGGTCGTCCGAAAGCCCTGCCACCACCTCGAAAATATCGCCGCTCTCGTCCTGCGGCACGCCGGCGGCCGGCTCGTCGAGCAGCAGCACCTTCGGTTTGGTCGCCAGCGCCAGCGCGATTTCCAGCAAGCGCTGGCGGCCATAGGGCAGCTCGCGCGTGGTTTGGTAGCAAACATCGCCGAGCCGCAGCTTCACCAGGATTTCGTAGGCTTCCTCGATCGCGTCCTTCTCGTCGGCGATATTTTGCCAGAACTTGCCGGCAAAACCCCGCCGCTCAGCCACGGCCAGTGTCACCGCCTCGAGCGGGTTCAGCCCGGCGAACAGGGTGTTGATCTGGAAGGTGCGCGCCAGCCCGCGCCGCACGCGGTGCTGCGGCTCCAGCGCGGTGATGTCCTCGCCGCCGAGCAGAATCTGTCCGGCGTTCGGCGTCTGCATCCCGGTCATCAGATTGATCAGCGTGGTTTTGCCGGCGCCGTTCGGTCCGATCAGCGCATAGCGCGCGCCGACCGGCAGATTGAGTTCGATGTCGCGCGCCACCACCAGCGAGCCGAAGCTCTTGGACAGGTGGCGGGTGGACAGCGCGGGCGTGCCGCCGGAATGCGTCGTCATGGCCGCCTCCAGCGCGCGGTGATCTTGGCCAGTCCGCCGAGAATGCCGTTGGGCAGGAACATCACCACCGCCACCAGCAGCACGCCGATCCAGAAATACCAGAACTGCGGTGCGATGCCGGAAAACTGGTCGCGCGCGATCATGAAGATGGCGGCGCCGACCAGCCCGCCATAGAGGCGTCCGGCGCCGCCGAGCACCAGCATCACCAGCACGTCGGCCGAGCGCTGGAAGCTGATCGATTCCAGCGACGCGCTGTTGGTGGTCTGCGTCAGCAACGCGCCGCAGATGCCGGCGATGATGGCGGCGATGGTGTAGGCCTTGCGGATATGGGCGCGGCTGTCGGCGCCGATCGCCGGCATGCGGTTCCAGTTCTCGCGGATGCCGCGCAGCGCCAGGCCGAACGGCGAATTGATCAGCCGCCGCGCGCAGAGAAATACAATAAAAAGGACGCCCAGCGAATACGCATAGGCCGTCTGCCCATACAGGTCGAAGCGGAATACGCCGAAGATCGGTTGCGTGCGCACGCCCTGCAATCCGTCGCTGCCGCCGGTGAGCCAGTGCGCGCTGTTGGCCACTTCGTGCGCCAACAGGCCAAGCCCGAGCGTGATCATGATCAGCGGCAGATGGCGGAAGCGCGAGATGATGAACGAGGTGCCGTAGCCGAGCAGGCCGGCCAGCGCCGCGGCCACCAGCAGGCCGGAGAACGGTTCGCCCCAGACGTACTTGGAAAACAGGCCGGCGCTGTAGGCCCCGATGCCGAAGAAGGCGGCATGGCCAAGCGACACGATGCCGGCGTAGCCGAGGATGAGATCGAGCGAGAGCGCGAACAGCGCGGTGATGGCGATCTGGCTCGCCAGCGACAGGTAGTTCGGAAACAGCACGAAGGGCAGCAGCGTCGCCAGCCAGAACACGATCTCGAGTGGGTGCCAGCGGCCGCGCGCCAGCAGGTAGGATTGCGGTGTCACGGTGGTTGTCGGCTGGGCCATGGCTAGCGTTTCCCGAACAGGCCGGCGGGCTTCCACATCAGCACCACCACCATCACCAGATAGATCAGGAAGGCGCCCAGTTCAGGCACGTAATATTTGCCGGCGATGTCGCTGATGCCGATCAGCATCGCCGCCGCGAAAGACCCGGCGATGGAGCCCAGCCCGCCGACCGAGACCACGATCAGCACATAGACGAGATACGTGAAAGAGAAGTTCGGATCGAGCCCGACGATCTCGATCGCCAGCGCGCCGCCGAGACCGGCCAGCCCCGAGCCGAGCGCGAAGGTCGAGGCGAAGGTCCAGTCGACGTCGATACCCAGGCCGCGCGCCATGCGCTGATTGTCGACCGAGGCGCGGACCTGCGCGCCGAAGCGGGTGTATTCAAGCCCGATCACCAGCGCCAGCGTCACCACCAGCGCGACGCCGATCAGGAACAGCCGGTACTTGCCGAGGTTAAGGCCGAGAAACTGCACCGAGCCGCGCAGCGCCTCCGGCGTCGAGATGGGCTGCTGGACGGTGCCGAAGATGTAGGCGGCGACCGATACGGAAATGAAAGCCAGTCCGATGGTGAGGAGCACCTGGTCGAGGTCGCTGGCGCGGTACAGTCGCCGGTACAACAGCCGCTCCAGCACGACGCTGGTGACGGCGGCGGCGGCGAAAGCAGCCGGCAGCGTCGCCAGGAACGGCCAGCCGAACTGGTTGACCAGCGTGACGGTGACGTAGCCGCCGATCATGGCGAAGGCGCAGTGCGCCAGGTTGACGAAATTCATCAGCCCGAGCGTCACCGACAGGCCGACCGACAGCACGAACAGCAGCATCCCGTAGGCAATGCCGTCGAACAGGACGCCGAAGATCGGAGGAAGCATGGCGGCGGCGTTTCTCTCAGGCTGACGTTATGCGACCCAGATGCACGAATGGGGCGACTGTGACAATCGCCCCATTCGAAGCTTCCGAGCGGCGGGCGATCACATGCCCTTGACGTTCTCGACCTTGTCGAACTCGACGTTGACGATCTCGCTGCCGACCTTTTCGACCTTGCGGATATAGATGGTCTGGATCATCTCGCGGGTGGCCGGATCGATGCTGACCGGACCGCGCGGGCTGTCCCACTTCAGCTCTTTGGACGCTGCGAGCAGTGAATCGCCATCGGTTTTGCCGCCGGACTTCTTCAGCGCTTCGTAGATCAGGTGCATGCCGTCATAGCCGCCGACCGCGAAGAAGTCGGGATTGCGCTTGAACTCGGCATTGAACGCCTTGACGAACTCGGCATTCGCCTTGTTCTTGAGATTGTAATCGTAGTGCCAGCCGCTGATACGGCCGAGCGCCAGTTCGCCGAGAGCCTTGACGGCGGTTTCATCGACCGGTTCGCCGGTCGACAGTATGTTGATTTTCTTCGGGTCCATGCCGCGTTCGGCGAAGGCTTTGCCGAGCGCCGCTGGCTGGGCGCCGCCGGGCACGAAGACGAAGATCGATTCCGGGTTGAGATCCTTGGCGCGCTGCACAAAGGCGGAGAAATCCGGGTTGGCCACCGGCATGCGCACCGATCCGGCGATCTCGCCGCCGGCCGACTTGAAGGCGTTCTGGAAGAATTTCTCGGCGTCGATACCCGGACCGAAGTCGCTCACCATCGTGTAGACCTTCTTGGCGCCGCCTTTGGTGGCGGCCCATTTGCCGAGTGTGTCCGCGACCTGGCCGACGGTGAAGGAGGTGCGCACGATGTAGGGCGAGCGGCTGGTGATGATGCCGGTGGCGGCGTTCATCACCACCATCAGCTTCTTGGCCTCCTCGGACACGCTGGCGGCGCCGAGCGCTTCGGGCGTCAGCGTAAAGCCGGCCAGAATGTCGGCCTGATCGCGCACCACCAGTTCCTGCGCCAGCCGTTTGGCGACGTCGGGGTTCGGACCGCCGGTGTCCTTGCGGATGATCTCGATTTTCTTGCCGGCGACGGTGTCGCCATGCTGCTTCATGTACAGCTTGATGCCGTTGTCGATCTGGGTTGCGGTGTCGGCAAACTGGCCCGAATAGGCGCTGATAACGCCGATTTTGACGGTGCCCTGGGCCTGCGCGGCGCCCGGCAGCAGAGCCGCCGCGAGCATGGCCGTGCCGGCGTACATCATGTGTTTCATAAGGTCTCCCCTGATCGATACGGTTGTTTGAGTATCGTTGGCACCAGAATGCCTGAGGTTGCCAGCAAAGAAAAGCGCGGCGATGCGGTGCCCGCCGGACGAAAGGACTGGTGGGCCGTGCCCATTCCGCACCGCCAAACGCAGCCTGCGGCGGATTTGCGCAATGCCCCGATTCGGGGGCGGGCCGGGGGAATGATCCTTTTCGAAAGGGCGGGCCCTGCGATATGGTGCCCGGACGATAAACAAAGGTGCCGGAGAGCGCCGCCATGGGAGGATAAAGCATGTCTACGTCGCGCAGAACGTTTCTCAAGTCGACCCTCGCCACCGCGGCGGCTGCCGGTTTGCCGTGGCAGCAGGCGCAGGCGCAGGGCGCCATCGAACTCAAGCTCGCCAGCTTCGTGCCGCCCTCGCACAGTATCTGGGTCGATCCCATCCTGCCGTGGTCCAAGGCCGTCGCCGAGCGCAGCGGTGGCAAAATGACCATGCGGCTGTTTCCCTCGATGCAACTCGGCGGCAAGCCGCCGGAGCTGTACCGGCAAATGGAGCAGGGGATCGCTGATATCGTCTTCACGCTGCCGGGTTACACCTCGGGCGACTTCCCGATGCTGTCGATGTCGGAATTACCCGGCACCGCCGATAGCGCCGAAGACGGCACCCGCAAGCTCTGGGCGAACGCCAAATTTTTCGAAAAGGAATTGGCCGCGGCCAAGGTGCTGATGCTGTGGAATTCGGATACCGCCGGTCTGATGAGCCGCGAAAAGCCGATCCGCACGCTTGAAGACATGAAGGGGATGCGCATCCGCACGCCGTCGGCGGCGCAGTCGGCTCAGCTTGAGGCGCTCGGAGCGATCCCGGTCAGCATGCCGGTTACCCAGATATACAACTCGCTCGAACGCGGCGTAATCGACGCCACCATGATCCCGATGTCGGCGATGCTGGACTTCAAGCTGATCGAGGTGGTTAAGCACCTGACCATCAATGCCCCGCTTGGCCGCTCGCCTTTCATCGTGTCGATGAACCGGAAGCGTTACGAAGGCCTGCCGGCCGACATGAAGAAGATCATCGACGACACCACGGGTCTCGAGATGAGTCTGGGCGGCGCGCGCAGTTACGACAAGAAGAACGTCGAGGCGGTTAATCTCGCCAAGAAGGAGCGCGAGGTCTACTTGCTGCCCGCCGCAGAGCAAAAGCGCTGGCTTGGCGTCTTCCAGCCGGTGATCAAGGCGGCGGCGGAAGAAAACGACAAAAAGGGTCTGCCCGGCAGTGAGTTCATCAAGACCTACAAGCTCGTGAGCTGAAATCTCTGCGTGGAAGTCAGCAGGAGCCTGGCCGCGATCCGTTCCATTGGAACGGGTCGTGCGCCGGCAGCCTTGGGGCGCGGCATGATTGGGCCGTGAAATCCGTGGGGGAAGAAAGCGATGGCGGAGCACTTTGACCGCTTCCTGCGTCTGCTTGCGCTGGCATCCGGCGTCGTCCTGATTGCGCTGACGCTTTTCACTGTTGCGGATGTCATCCTGCGCTATGTCTTCAACGCGCCGCTGCGAAGCGTCTTCGAGTTCACCGAATTCTGTATGGCGCTGATTGTGTTTCTTGCGCTCGCCTATACCGGCCGGACCGGCGGACACATTGCAGTCGATGTATTTTCGAAGTGGCTGGACGTGCCGCGCCTGCGGTACCTCCCGGCCATTCTCGCCTTTATGGGGGCCGCGCTGTTTGCGTTGATCGCCTACCGGACTCTGCTCGAGACGATCTCCACTTTCGGCCAGTTCAGCAACATGCTGCGCTGGCCGCATTTTCCCTTTCGCTTCACCGTCGCGTTCGGCTCGGCCATGTTCTCAGTGGTGCTGCTGATCGAGGCGGTCCAGTCCTGTCGCGCGCGGCCGGCCAAGGAAACGCAGTAATGGATCCCGCCACGATCGGTCTGGCCGGCGTCGTTGTGATGCTGGTGCTTCTCGCGCTGCGTATGCCGATCGGCATCGCGATGCTGCTGGTCGGCGCTTGCGGATTTGCGATCCTGCACGGCGTGCAGCCGGCTTTGTTCATGCTCGGCAGCTACCCTTACGGTTACGCCGCGGTTTACGAACTGGCGGTTATTCCGCTGTTTGTCTTGATGGGGAACGCCGCTTCGGTTTCGGGTATGGGCCGCGATCTCTATTCCGCTGCCTATGCCTGGGTCGGGCATTGGCGCGGCGGCCTGTCGTCGGCGACCATTGTGTCCTGCGCGGGCTTTGCCGCGGTGTCGGGCTCGAGCGTCGCTTCCGCCGTCACCATGGGCCGCATCTGCCTGCCCGAGATGAAGCGCTACAATTACGACGACGGGCTGGCCACGGGCACCGTCGCGGCGGGTGGCACACTCGGAATTCTGATTCCCCCAAGCACGGCGTTCATCATCTACGCCATCCTCACCGAACAATCGATCGGGCGGTTGTTGCTGGCGGGATTCCTGCCGGGCCTGCTGTTGACCGTGTTGTTCGTCATCACGATCACGGTATGGGCCCGCTTCCGGCCGGAGATTGGCCCTCCCGGCCCGGTGGCGACCCGTCAGGAGCGGGTAAGAACGCTGGTCAAGGCCGGCCCGATGATTTCGATTGTTATCGCCACCATCGGCGGCATCTATCTCGGCGTGTTTACGCCGTCGGAGGCCGCGGCGGTCGGCGCCTTCCTTGCGATTTTGTATGCCTTCTACAAACGCTCGCTCACGGGCGAAACGATGCAGTTCGTTTTGCTGGAAACGGTCAAGACGACCTCCTTCGTCTTCCTTATTCTGATCGGCGCGCTGGTGTTCGGGCCGTTTCTCGCGCTCAGCGGCTTGCCGCAGCAGTTCGCGTCCTGGCTGATCTCGTTCGACCTGCCGCCCCTCGCAGTTCTCAGCATCCTGCTGGCGCTGTACATCTTCCTCGGAATGTTTCTCGAGGGCTTTGCGATGCTGGTGCTGACGTTGCCCATCGTCATTCCGATCGTCGAGGCGCTGGGTTACGATCTGATCTGGTTCGGCGTGCTGATGGTCATCGTCCTTGAAATGGGCCTGATCAGCCCGCCGGTCG
Source organism: Pseudolabrys sp. (assembly GCA_022843325.1). Classification (GTDB taxonomy): domain Bacteria; phylum Pseudomonadota; class Alphaproteobacteria; order Rhizobiales; family Xanthobacteraceae; genus Pseudolabrys. The sequence continues at coordinate 43,044 of JALHNV010000004.1, forward strand.
GGATTAACGTGTTCGTGGTCAAAGGGCTGGTGCCGGACGTGCCGCTTAGCAAGGTATTTGCCGGCATTCTGCCGTTCTGGCTCGCCATGTTCGTGGCGCTCGTGCTTCTGATCGCGTTCCCGGACATCGCGCTGATCGTGCCCAACACGATGATCGGCAAGTAGCTTCGCGAACCCGAGGGGCGCGGCCAGTTGGACAAAAAAAGCGCCGCAGGGCGGGCCCCGTAACGCTGTTTTCGTGGTGTCCGGCGGTCACGCCAGCGAGAGCGTCGCCTGTTCGTATTGTCCTTTACCCATACTCCCTTCGGGAAAGATTCCGTGGGACGCGATCCACTCGAAGGACTCTTCGTACACTTCCTTTGTGTAGGGCTCGAACACCAGGCGTTCGCCGGGCCCCCAGCGCCGCGTATCCATCCGGGCGTGGAAACGGTCGGGAAACTCGTTCTTGTAGTAGTGGGTATAAAGCTCGGGCCTCAGGTCGATGTCGCGCTGGGCGCGGCGCAGCGCGCGGAAGAATTTACGTAGCTCCTCCGGATCGGGATCGCCATGGATCATCGTCCCGATCATGAAGGTGGCGTCGATCACCTTGCGGTAGCCGAGCTGCTCGGCGAAGTAATAGGGCCCGTTGAACAGATGCACGGCCGGCGCAGTCCCGTCGAACAGGTGCTCCATCCGTTTGAACAGCATGCCGGTCTCGTAGCGCAGGTTGATCTCCTCCGGCTTCAGGTAGGTCTCCAGCGCCTGTACCGTCGCGTAGTGGCTGCCGGACTGGAAGCCGACAGAAATCGGAACCCCGGCGAGATCGGCCGGCGTCTTGATGGCGGAATCCGGCGGCACGAAAATGCCGGCGGTCGCCACCGAATAGACGTCAGTGAGCATGCGGCCGTGACCGTTCGAAGCGGCGACGTTGACCGTCCAGTGGCAGGCGCAGGACACGTTGGCCTTGCGGCCTTCCTCGAATGACTGAAAGGCGCCTTTGGAGCCCTTGTCGTGCTGCTTGCCATCGGAGGCTCGCATCAGTTCGCGGAATTCGTAATCGAGGCCTTCTTCGGTGAAATAGCCTTTCTCGTCGGCCACCCACTCCTGCAAGCGGAAATGCGGTTCGATGATGAACTTGGCCATGGTGTTCCTCCGATTTTTGATCCCGGCCTCCCATGGTCCGGGCCGCGCGGCGACGACGAGGTTATCCTTGGCCGTCAGCGATGCAAACACCTCCTGCTCCCGCCCGGAGGGCGCCGGCGAAGGTTATCGGGCCGGACACGTCGACCCGATTGCCAATCCGGCGCCCGGCCCGCACAGTACCCGGCCAGACCGGGACCCTCTAGAACCTCATGACCGACGCGACACCGATCGACGGCGATTTCGACTACATCATTGTTGGCGCGGGCTCGGCCGGCTGCGTGCTGGCCAACCGGCTGTCGGCCGACCCGTCCAAGCGCGTGCTGCTGCTTGAAGCCGGCGGCCGCGACAATTGGATCTGGTTTCACATTCCGGTCGGCTACCTCTACGCCATCGGCAATCCGCGCGCCGACTGGATGTTCAAGACCGAGCCGGAGCCCGGCCTCAACGGCCGCAGCCTGAACTATCCGCGCGGCAAGGTGCTCGGCGGCTCGTCGGCCATCAACGGCATGATCTACATGCTCGGCCAGGCGACCGACTACGACCAGTGGCGCCAGCTCGGCCTGCCGGGCTGGTCGTGGGACGACGTGCGGCCGTTCTTCCGCAAGCACGTCGATCACTTCATCAAGGGTGACGCGCATGCCGCCGGCGGAGAATGGCGGGTCGAGCAGCAGCGGCTGTCGTGGGAAATCCTCGAGGCGTTTCGCGCCGCCGCCGTGCAATACGGCATTCCCGCGGTGCCGGATTTCAACACCGGCGACAACGAGGGCATCTGCTACTTCCACGTCAACCAGCGGCGCGGCCGGCGCTGGTCCGCTGCGCGCGGATTTCTCAGGCCGGTGTTGCACCGGCAGAACCTTCGGGTTGAATCCGGCTGTCTCGCCGAGGCGATCGAGTTTACCGGCCGCCGCGCCACTGGCGTGCGCTTCCGGCAGAATGGCGCACTGCGCAGCGCCCGCGCCCGCGGCGAGGTCATTCTCTCGGCCGGAGCGATCGGCTCGCCGCACTTGCTCCTGCTGTCGGGCGTCGGTCCCGCCGCGCATCTCGGCGAACACAGCATTCCTCTGCTGCTCGACCGGCCCGGCGTCGGCGCCAATCTGCAGGATCACCTGCAGCTGCGCACCATCTTCAAGGTGTCCGGTGTCAAGACGCTGAACGCCATGAGCGCGTCGGCCTTCGGCAAGCTGACCATGGGCATGGATTATGTGTTCCGCCGCCGTGGGCCGATGACCATGGCGCCATCGCAACTCGGCGCTTTCACGAAGTCCGATCCCGGTCAGGACCGTGCCAACATCCAGTATCACGTTCAGCCGCTGTCGCTCGACCGCTTCGGCGAACCGCTGCATGCGTTCCCGGCCTTCACCGCGAGCGTCGCCAATGTGCGGCCGACGTCGCGCGGCACGCTGTCGCTGCGCTCGGGCGATCCAGCGGCGGCGCCGAAGATCGCCCCGAATTATCTGTCCACGCCGGAGGACCGCCGCGTCGCGGCCGATTCGATCCGCGTCACGCGCGCGATCGTGGCGCAGCCGGCGCTGCGGAAATACGCGCCGGTCGAATATCTGCCGGGCGCGGGCGTTTCCAGCGATGACGAGGCGGCCCTGGAGAAGGCCGCCGGCGATATCGGCACCACGATTTTCCATCCGGTTGGCACGGCCCGCATGGGCCGTGATGACGATCCGCGCGCGGTGGTCGATGCGCGGCTGCGCGTCATCGGCGTCGACGGCCTGCGCGTCATCGACGCCTCCGTGATGCCCTCGATCACCTCGGGCAACACCAACTCGCCGACCATGATGATCGCGGAGAAGGGCGCCGCGATGATTGTGGAGGACAGGAGGTAGCGTTTATCTCCGCTCATCCCCGCGAAAGCGGGGATCCAGGGTCTCGGATGTCAAAGCCAAAGAACTGGATTCCCGCTTCCGCGGGAATGAGCGGTTGATGAATGCGGAGCCCTACAGCGCCTGCAGATACCGTATCGGCCGTCCGGGTGCGACGCCCTGCGCGGCAGCGACAATGGAATTGGCGTCGATGCCGTAGTGCCGGTACAGCTCGGCCAGCGAGCCGGTCTGGCCGAAATGCTCGACGCCGAGCGCGCGGGTGCGGTGGCCGTTGACGGCTCCGAGCCAGGCCAGCGTCGCCGGATGGCCGTCGATCACCGAAACGATGCCGGCATGCGGCGGCACATCCTCGAGCAACCGTTCGATGTGCGAACGCGCATGCACGAGGCCACGCTCACGCGCGCGCTGCGCCGCGTTCCAGCCGGCGTTCAGACGGTCGGCCGAGGTGATCGCGAGAAGCCCGACGTCGCGGCGGTCTTCCGCCATCAGGCCGACTGCCTCGATGGCCTCCGGCGCGATGGCGCCGGTATAGGCGACAACGACCTGACAGTTTGGCCCTGGCTTGCGCAGCCAGTAGGCGCCGTCGACGATCTGCTGGCGCAGGTCTGGTGTCATCTCGCGCTGGATCTGCTCCACCGGCCGCGTCGACAGCCGCAGGTAGACCGAGCCGCCGGTCTCGTCGCGCAGCCAGTTCTGCTCCGAGGGTTCACCTTCGCCGCTCTTTTGTATGTAGGAGAACGACCATCCGAGAATGGTGGCCAGTTCATCGACAAAAGCCGGCTCGAAACTTGCCAGCCCGTCCTGTGCCATGCCGATCAGCGGCTGCGCGATAGATTGGTGTGCGCCGCCTTCGCCGGCCAGCGTGATGCCGGACGGCGTCGCCACCACGATGAAGCGGGCGTCCTGGTAACAGGCATAGTTCAGCGCATCGAGGCCGCGGGCGATGAATGGATCGTATAGCGTGCCGATCGGCAGCAGCCGTTCGCCGTTGATCGCATGCGACAGGCCGAGGGCCGACAGATTGATGAACAGGTTCATCTCGGCGATGCCGAGTTCGATGTGCTGCCCTTTCGGCGAGAATTCCCAGTTGAAGGTCGAGGGGATGCGCTCGCTCTTGAACGTGTCGGCCATGGCTTCGCGTGCAAACAGGCCGCGGCGGTTCACCCAGGGGCCGAGGTTGGTCGACACCGTGACGTCGGGCGCGGTGGTGACGATGCGCCGCGCCAGTTCGGTGTCGCCGCGGCCGATCTCGTTGAGGATGGCGCCGAAGCCGAATTGCGTCGACATCGTCGGCTGCATGGTCACCGGCAAGGTCTCCGGCACGGCTATCTCGGGCGCGGTCAGGCGGCGCTCGCCACCGGCCGCGAATGGCACACGGTCGAGGAAGCCCTGCAGCCGGTCTTCCGGCAGCGACATGCCCTCGAATTTGTCCCACTCGTGGCCGGACCGCACGCCCATCGCCTGCCGGAAGGTTTCCATCTGCGGCGGCGTCATGAGCCCGGCGTGGTTGTCCTTGTGGCCCGCCATCGGCAGGCCGAAGCCCTTCACCGTGTAGCAGATGAAGCAGGTCGGCCGGTCGCTGCCGGCGCCGTGAAACGCTTCCAGTACCGCCGGCAGGTCGTGGCCACCGAGATTGTTCATCAGCGCGGCGAGTTCGGCGTCGGAGCGCTTCTCGATCAGCGCCGACACGGGGCCCTGATCGCCGATCTCGTCGGTCAGGCGCTTGCGCCAGGCGGCGCCGCCGGCAAACACCAGCGCCGAATAGAGCTGGTTCGGGCAGGCGTCGATCCAGGCCTTGAGCTTGTCACCGCCCGGCTCTTTGAACGCGGCTTGCTGCAACGAGCCGTATTTGACGATGACGACGTCCCAGCCGAAGTTCTTGAACAATTGCTCGTAACGCTCCCACAGGCCCTCGCGCACGACGGCATCGAGGCTCTGGCGGTTGTAGTCGATGACCCACCAGGTGTTGCGCAGGCCCTGCTTCCAGCCCTCCAGCAGCGCCTCGAAGATATTGCCTTCGTCGAGCTCGGCGTCGCCGATCAGCGCCACCATGCGGCCTTCGTCGCGCTCAAGGCCCCAGCCATGGGCGCGCACGTAGTCCTGCACGATGGACGAGAACAGCGTCTGCGCCACGCCCAAGCCCACCGAGCCCGTCGAGAAGTCGACGTCATCGGTGTCCTTGGTGCGCGACGGATAGCTCTGCGCGCCCTTGTAGCCGCGGAAGTTCTCCAGCTTTTCCCTGGTCTGCTTGCCGAGCAGGTACTGGATGGCGTGGAAGATCGGCGAGGCGTGTGGCTTCACCGCGACGCGGTCCTGCGGCCGCAGCACGTCGAAATACAGTGCGGTCATGATGGTGGCGAGCGAGGCGGAGGAGGCCTGATGGCCGCCGACCTTCAGTCCGTCCTCGTTGGCGCGCAGGTGATTGGCGTTGTGGATGGTCCAGCTCGCGAGCCACAGCACCTTGCGCTCCAGTGCGCTGAGGGTCTCGATCTTTTCGGCGGCGATGGTCATGGCGTTTGCTCGCTTGGCAATATGTCCCGTGCGCGCCGCACCGCGGTCCGCCACCGCAGAATGACGGATTACCGTTGGCGGTACCTGCCAAATCGGGCTAATAATCGGACTCATAGGGGTTTACCCTGCCAATTTTGACTAGAAAAAGAGCGGAATATGCCGATCCCGACGCTCGACGAACTGGACCTGAAAATCCTGCGCCTGCTTCAGGACGATGGCCGCATGAGCCTGGCCGACCTCGCCGGCAAGGTTGGGCTGTCGGCATCGCCCTGCCTGCGCCGTGTTCGCATTCTGGAGAAGTCCGGCGTTATCGCGCGCTATGTCGCGGTGCTCGACCAGCGTGCGGTGGGGCTGCCGGTCAGCGTGTTCGTGTCGGTAAAGCTGGAGAAGCAGAAGGAAGAGCTGCTCGACAAGTTTGCCAAGACCATCGCCCGCTGGCCCGAGGTGCTTGAATGCTATCTGATGACCGGCCCGCGCGATTACCTGCTGCGTGTGGTGGTCGCCGACCTTGCTGCCTATGAGCAGTTCCTCAAGCAGAAACTGACGCGGCTGGAAGGCATCGCCTCAATCGAGTCGAGCTTCGCGCTGGAGCAGGTGAAATACACCAACGTGCTGCCGGTGGCGTGAGCGTGCAGCCAGGCAACTTTTCCGCTCATCCCTGCGGAAGCGGGGACCCAGCACTTCAGACATTTTCGGCAAAGACTGGATGCCCGCGGAGGCGGGCATGAGCGGTTAGTTCGCGCTTGTCTTCCGCGCCTGCTGCTCGGGTGCGGCGAGCACGTCCTTGCAGGCGGGAGGCAGGTCGGCGAGCGTGATCGGCTTCGGCGGTTTCGGCGGCGGGCCGACGCGCTTCGGAGGAGAAGGCTTCTTCAACACCTTGTCGGAGAACCAGAAGGCGAGGTCGTCCTTGCCGCAGCCATCGTCCTCCGGCACTGCGGGCTGGGCGCGGCAGTTCGGCGAGTCGGCCGGACATTTCAGCCGCACATGGATGTGGTCGTGGTGTCCATACCAGGGCCGCACCTTCGACATCCAGCCGTCGCGGTTCTTCGTCTCGACGCGGCAAATCTCCTGCTTGATCGCGGCATTGACCAGCACGCGCTCGACATTCGGCTGCTCGGCGGCGGTCTTGATGAAGGCGATATGCTGCGGCGTCCAGTATTTCGGATTGAGCCGCTTCCAGTCGTCGGCGACGACATTGATGGCCGAGATCTTCTCGCGTTCTTCCTTGCTCAGCGTGTGGTCCGGCATCGGCATGAACCAGATGTCGACGTCGAGCCCGGTCTGGTGGCTCATGTGGCCGAACGGCGTCGGGCCCCCGCGCGGTTGCGACAGGTCGCCGACCAGAATGCCTTTCCAGCCGGTCGCCTTGGCGGCGCGCGGCGCGAAGTCCTCGAGAAAGCGGATCAGGCTGGGATGGCCCCAGTTACGGTTACGCGACAGCCGCATCACCTGCCAGGTCGGCCCATTGACAGCCAGCTCCACGCCACCGGACAGGCAGCCGCGCGGGTAGTAGCCGATGGCCATGGCCTTGCCGAGGCTCGGCAGTTGCTTGGCGGCGAACAGTTGTTTGGCCGGCAGTGCATCCGTCTTGCCGGTGACGGCGGGCGGCGTTTGCACCGGAGCGGGCGGCGTTTCGGTGATCACCGGCGCGGGCGCAGCGGGCGCGGGCTGTGGCGGTTCAACCGGCGTAACGGCTGCGATCTGTGGCTCGGCCGCTGGCGGCGCGACCGCGGCTGGTGCGGTTTCGGCGGGCGGTGGTGCACTCACGACGGGAGCCGGTTCGGGCGCTGGCGGCGCGATCGCGACCGGCGGCGGGATCACCACGGGCGGGGCAACGACGATCGGCTCTGGCGCGGCAACAGGCGGTGCAGCAACTACCGGCCGCTCGGGCACTGGCGCAACGGTCGCAGGCGGCGGCGTAACGGTGGGTGTGGCGATGACAACGGCTGGTGCGGCCGGCGCCGGCGGCGTGACCTCAACGACGGGCGCAGGCTTGGCCGGTAACGGCTCGGACGGTGCGGCCTGCCGGGTCGAGGGCGGCTGCGTGGTTTCGAAGACGCCGGTGACGGCGAGGCCGCCGATGACCAAAGCTGCGAGACCAATGAAAGCGACGATGCGCGTGATCATGATCTCTCCGATCTACCGATTCCGGGCTGACCTGTCAGATTAAATGCGCGTGATGGTTTAGCGGGGCGGATGGGCCGGCATTAAGGGCGAAAAGCCCAAGCCTGCCAGCGGTTTTTATGGTTAACAGATGCTTTACAAGCTGGCCTTCCGCTTGCGAGACTGGTCCCTGCGCACCGTCGCGCCATGTTTTTTTGGGGGGCTTCTGAATGGTCCGGATCACCGCCGCGGTTGCGCTGCTGTGCCTGTCGGTGCCGGCGCAGGCAGAACTCGTGGTCAACATCAGCAAGTCGCAGCAGCGTCTTGCCGTCATGGTCAACGGCACCGAGGTCCATCGCTGGCCGATTTCGACAGGCACCAATCGCACCCCGACGCCGGCCGGAGTGTTCCGGCCGCAGCGGCTCGAGCGGCACTGGTACTCTCGCAAGTACAATCTGACGCCGATGCCCTGGTCGATCTTCTTCCACCGGGGTTATGCGGTGCATGGCACGATGGAAGCCCACAATCTCGGTCGCCAGGCGTCGCATGGCTGCGTGCGCCTTCGGCCGGACAATGCCGCAATCCTGTATGCGATGGTGCGCCGCCATGGCATGAAAGGCACCAAGGTGGTGGTGTTGAACGGCCCGCTACCGGCATTGCAGAAGCCGCTGGAGCGGCCACCTTTGCCGCCGACTCCGCCGCGCGGCGCGCCGATGGCCGTCGCCGAGGCGACCTCGGCAGCCGGACATTTCGCCAAAGCCGCGCCTGAGGATGCCGACGAAGCAGCTATCGAGACCAATCGTGACTTCAGCGCGGCTCGGCCCCACGCAGTTCTCGAACCTCGGCTTCGCCCGCGCGCGCGGCTGGCCAGTGCCGAGAGCTATCGATTGTCGATAAACAGCAACGAGGCGCAGGTCTTGCGCGAGCGCGAAGCCTGGTTGCGGGGACTCGACCGGAAGTACGGCATTACGCGATAGCGTTGACAGTTTTAGCTGGAAGTTAGCTGACGGCGTAAATTCGCCGTGGTATGACGTGTGTGTCGGGGTGCTGTCATGTTGCGTGTTGTCGTGGCCTTTGCTGCCGCTGCGGTGGTTCTTTTCAGCGTCAGCGGTGCTCATGCCCGCGTGGTGATCGTCGTTGATAAGTCGGCGCAGCGGTTGACGGTTTCGGTCGATGGTTACCCGCGTTACGAATGGCCGGTTTCGACAGGCCGCTGGGGATATCGTACCCCGAACGGCAGCTACCGGCCGGAGCGGCTTGAGCGCCAATGGTACTCCCGCAAATACAGCTGGTCGCCCATGCCGCATTCAATCTTCTTCCACCACGGCTACGCTATTCACGGCAGCTACGAGGTGTCGAGGCTCGGCCGCCCGGCCTCGCACGGATGCATCCGACTGCACCCGAAAAACGCGGCCGTGCTGTTTTCGCTGGTGCAAGGCCGCATGAGCAGCACACGCATCGTCGTAACCGGCGATGCGCCGGTGGCGGCGGTGCGGCTGCCGTCGCGTGACTACACCCGCCAGGACTTCAGGCCGTCAATTCGCTACACGGGTGAGCGTCGGCGTTCGTCGCAGGGTTTCGCCGATATTTTCTATGACCGCTAGGCGGGCTTACTCGCCGGCGCGATAGAACGCTTCGGCGTCGGCCGTGAAGGCCTTTCGCGAGGCGCCGTCGAGATAAAACATGTGCCCGCCGCGATAGAGCTTGAGCTGGGCGCGCCCGGCTGGACCGATCGGCGGGATATGGTCGAGTACATAGCGCGTCGCGCCATAGGGCGTGATCATGTCCGAGTAGCCGTGCGAAATGAGCAGCCGGAACGACGGACTGAACGATAGCAACACGCGCAGGTCCGCTTCGACGCCAGCCTGCGTCCGGCCGCCCTGCCAATCCCAGGCGCTGTTCACCTCGCCAGCGAGCAGTGTGTAGGTCATTTCGGTCTTGAAGCCGAGTTCGTTGCGGGCATAGGCAGCCATCGCGCCGCCATAGGCGCGGGTGATGCCATCGAGCACCGGATCGGGCGCGCGGCCAGTGCGCTGTTCCGGAAATGGGTCGTCGACCGCAAAGGCTGCGTCATAGCGGCTGACGATCTTGCCGTCCTGCGACCGCAGGCTTTTGACATAGGTGTCGGCAATAAAGCCCCGGGTCTGCGTCACGGTCTCCACCGGCAGTCCGCTGATCTCCGCCAGACGACGATAAAAGGCGCTTGCTGCGTCGCCTTGCGGCGGCGGTCCGGCCAGCGTCACCAGATAGTCCGTCATGGCGAATCTTTCCGCATTCGCCAGCGCGTCGGCACTGAAAGATTTCTTTCGCTCAAGCTCGGCGGCCGCCAGCGATGGCAGCTTCAGCGCCGCGCTCAGGGCCGAACTGTCATCGCCGAAGGTGAGCCAGCCTTCGAGAAACGGCGACAGCATCACGATGCCGTTGACCGCGATGCCCTGGTCGCGTTGCAGGGCGCGCGCCACCTTGGCGGCGCGGAAGCCGCCGTAGCTTTCGCCGAACAGATATTTCGGCGATGCGGCGCGGTCGTTCTTGTTGACATAGAGCGCGACGAACTTGGCCATCGCGTCGGCATCGCTGCGCGTGCCCCAGAAATTCTTCGAGTCATCCGGCTTGGCGGTGCGGCTCCAGCCGGTGCCGATCGGATCGACCAGCACCAGATCGGTGAAGGCGAGCCAGGTCTCGGGGTTGTCGCGCAGCGTGGCGCGCGCCGCGTCGTTGGCGTCGGGGCCGAAGTCGAGAATGCGCGGGCCAACCAGGCCGAGATGCAGGAAGGCCGAGGCCGCGCCCGGCCCGCCGTTGAACACAAAGGTCAGCGGCCGGTTGCTGCCCTTGCCCTTGCTAGGCGCATCCTTGGCAACATAGGCGGTATAGAACACCGCGGCACTTTGGGTGCCGGACTGGTCATAGAAAGGCATCGTTCCCGCGGTCGCAATGTAGGCGAGCTTGCCGCGCGCCGTATCGATGGCGCGGTCTGTGATGGCGTCAGCCGGCAGCAGCCGCAGCACGCCCGAGGCGTTGCGCGTCTCCGGCCGGTTGGGCTGGTCTTGCGCCGTTGCCGTGCCGATGGGGCCGGCGATAGCCAGCGCCAGCAAGCCGGTGCGCAGCAAAGATCGAATGGGATGTAGGATCATGGCACGCCCGGCACAACGCTGCGCCGCCGTCGGCGCCAAGCAGGTTCGATTTACCGGCGGCAATGTGGGGTTTGTGAGGCGGGCGCGTTGGCTCAGCGGATCGACGCCGATGCCATGACCTCGTCCCAGCTTGGGCAAACGCGGTCCCGGAATGGCATGTCAAAATGCGCGTAGTTGGTCGAGTCGACGACCTGAACCGGCAGCATGACCTCGCTGGGTAGCGTCTCGCCGCGCAGATGGCGAACCGCCGCCTCGGTGGCGATCGAACTCATGGTCATGGCGTCGAAGTTGACAGTCGCAAGCATGGTGCCGGCGGCGATAGCCTTGATGGCCTCGGGGATGGCGTTGATGCCGACCACAGGCGGCCCCTTGGCTGAGCCGCGTTCATCCAGCACGCCAAGCGCCATGACGTCGTTGGCGCACAAAATGGCGTCGATGCCGTGCAGCTTGTCGGCGGCAGACCGATAGACCTCGCGCGCTACATCGCGCTGGTATTCGCCGCACAGCGACAGTCGCACGGTGATATCCGGGTGCTCCGCCAGGGCCTCCTGGAATCCCTTGAGCCGTGCGTGGCTCGTCGCCGAGGCCGGCGTGCCCTCGAGTATGAAGATCTCGCCACGGCCACCGATCTTGGCGAACAGATAGCCGGCGATGTCCTTCGCCAGTGCGCGGTCGTCAGAGCCGACAAAGCACAGCGGCTGCCCGGCCGTCGCTTTTGTGACGAAGCTGAAGACTGGAATGCCCGCCGCATCGAAGCCAAGCGCGGCGTCGTTGACTTCGGTTTCGTGTACCGGCGTAAACACCACGGCGTCCGGCCGTTCTGCGATGGCGCGTTCGATGAGCGCGATCTGTTCGATCACATTGTCGGGCCGCTCGGGCACGTAATGCGTTGTGGCAACGCCGAGCCGGCGCGCGGTACGGTCGGCGCCATGCCGCGCTGCCTCATAGGCAGGGTTGCTGCGGTTTTTTGTGAAGACGGCGATCCGCGGCGACATGACGCAACAGCTCCGAAACGACGGTTTGCAAGGCCGGCCGGCAGCCGCGGCTATCTTTAATCTCATATTGCTGGATAGTAATTCACAATGCTAAATTGACGCAAATAAAAACGGGGAGGTCGCGCCATGATGTGGAATGCCATTCGTCTTCTGCCTTTGCTTGGCTTGCTGCTGTGGCCGTTCGGCGCTGCTGCCCAAACGGGAGACTATCCTTCGCGCAGCATCCGCCTCGTGGTTCCCTATGCCGCCGGTGGTATCGCCGATCTGCTGGCCCGAACGGTGGCCCAACATCTCGGTCCTGAACTCGGACAGACGATTGTCATCGAGAATCAGACGGGCGCCGGCGGTCATCTCGGCGGCAGCGCTGTCGCAAAGGCGGCGCCGGACGGATACACGCTTGTCCTCGCGACGATTGCCCACAATGCCGCGGCGTCGATGTACGGCAACCTCAACTACAATCCGGAAACCGAACTCAAACCGGTGGTCCTGATCGCGGAAAGCGCCGGCGTCCTGGTTGTGAACTCCTCGGTGCCGGCCAAAACGGTTGCTGAGTTTATCGCCTATGCCAAAGCCAACCGGTTGAGTTACGCCTCCGCCGGTCACGGCTCGGCGATTCATCTGGCGGCCGAACTTTTCAAGTCCATGGCCGGCGTCGATCTGGTTCACGTCCCGTATCGCGGCAGTGCACCGGCGATGACGGATCTTCTCGGCGGCAGCGTCCAGGTCATGTTCGAGAATATTCCAAGCGCCTTGCAGCACGTCCGCGCCGGCAGCATCCGCCCGCTTGGCGTGACCAGCCCGAAGCGATCGCCGCTGATGTCGGAGACGCCGACCATCGCCGAGGCCGGCGTTCCCGGCTACGCGGCGGTGCCTTGGTACACGATCTCGGTCGCATCCGGTGTGCCGGCCGATATTGTCGCCAAGCTGAACAAGGCTATCAACACTGTGATTGCGCGCGCCGACCTGGCGCAGCGCTGGAGCGAGCTCGGGGTCACTCCGCTTGGCGGCTCGCCGCAGGAAGCCGAAAAGCGCAACGCCGATGAGACGCGCCGCTGGGCGGCGGTCATCAAGTCGGCCGGGATCAAGGCGCAGTAACGGCCGAAGGTTTCGTCCGGAAATGAGAAACCCAGGGAGAAGTAATGATAAAATTTTCGCGGGCCGCGGCCCTTGGCGTCGCCGTTGTGGCCGCGTCATTCGTACCGGCCCATGCGCAGGACTATCCGACGGCGCCGGTGCACATCATCAGCGGTTTCTCCGCAGGCAGCACCGCCGATCTGTCCGCGCGTGTGGTGGGCGCCAAGATGGGGCAGATTCTCGGTCAGCAGTTTGTGGTTGAAAACCGGCTCGGCGCGGCTTCGAGCCTTGCGGCAGCCGCGGTCGCGCGGGCGCCGAAGGACGGCTACATGCTGTACATCGGCTCGGCCGCCAACCTCATCAATGCAGCGATGACCTCTAACCTGACCTTCGATTTCGTCAAGGACTTCGCGCCAGTGACGCTGCTGACTTCGACGCCGACGGTGTTGGTGGTCAGTCCTGAACTCGGCGTCAAAAGCGTCAAGGAGCTGATCGCACTGGCCAAGGCCAAGCCGGATACGGTCCTGTTTGGTTCATCCGGCGTTGCCAGCTCGACGCATATGGCGCTCGAACTGTTCAAGTCGCTCGCCGAGGTGAAAATCACCCACGTGCCCTATTCGGGCAGCCCGCCCGTCATCACCGATCTGCTCGGCGGCCGCATCCACGGCTACTTCTCGCCAGCCTCGGGCGTGATGGGCCACATCGCCAGCGGCAAACTGATGGCGCTCGCCGTCACCGACGCGCAGCGCAGCGCGATCTTTCCCGACCTTCCGACAATGATCGAGGCCGGCGTGCCGGGCTTCGAGTCGGTGCTGTGGTTCGGCCTGGTTGCGCCCGCGGGTACACCGCAGCCGATCATCGACAAGCTTTCACGCGCCGCCAACGAAGCGCTCAAATCGGAGGACGTGCTCAAGTCGCTGAAAGCGCAGTCGGTCGCGGCCATCGGCGGCACGCCGCAGGATTTCAGCCGCTACATCGATGCCGAAGCCAAGCGATGGACTTCGGTGGTCAACAGTGCCGGTTTGAAAAAGTGACGCGCTTAAAAAGCAACGGCGGCAGGCGCTGAACGCCTGCCGCCGAATGTGTGTAACTAGCGCCGGCGGAAATTCGGCCGGCGGTTCTGCGGAGAGGGAGCCGGAGCATCGCCTTTGTGGCGGAAGCTGATACGGCCGCGCTGCAGATCGTACGGCGACATTTCCACGATCACGCGGTCACCGACACCGGTGCGGATGCGGAATTTACGCATCTTGCCGGCGGTGTAGGCCAGCACCTCGTGTTCGTTGTCGAGCTTCACCCGGAAATTACCGTCCGGGAGAACCTCGGTCACGGTACCGTCGAACTCCAGCAGTTCTTCTTTCGCCATCCAGTTCTCTCCCAGCGCTAGCGCGGCGCGCGGTGGCCAGCGTTACGGCGCGGCTCGCCCGAGCGCTGGATGAATGTAACATTTCCAATGCCGCTTGGCTCGCCCGACGTGGCTTCCTGGCGCGGCGCCTGCTGGCCGCCCTGGTTCTGGTTCGGCCGGCCCTGGCCGCCGCCGCCATTGCGGCCACGCTGCTGGCCGCGTCCGCCATTGTTGCCGCGCGGATGGTTGCCGCGGTTGTGCGGCCGGCCGTTGGGACGGCCATCGGCTTCCGCGGCGACAGGGTTCGGACGCCCGCCGGTACGGCGGTTGGTGGAGGGGATGGTCATCCGGATCATCCGTTCGATGTCGCGGAGGAAGGGGGCTTCCTCGTGATCGCAGAACGAAATGGCGATGCCCTCGGCGCCGGCGCGCGCGGTGCGTCCGATGCGGTGGACATAGCTTTCCGGGATGTTCGGCAGATCGTAATTGAACACGTGGCTGACGCCGTCGACGTCGATGCCGCGGGCGGCAATGTCGGTGGCGATCAGGATGCGCACCTTGCCGGCGCGGAAGTCGGCGAGCACGCGCTCACGCTGGTTCTGCGACTTGTTGCCGTGGATCGCATCGGCGGCGAAGCCGGACTTCTCCAGGCTGCGCACGACCTTGTCGGCGCCGTGCTTGGTGCGGGTGAACACCAGGACGCGCTCGACGGCCTCGCTCTTGAGCAGTTCGGCCAGCAGCGCCGGCTTCGATGCCTTGTCGGTCAGGATGACGCGCTGCGCAACGCGCTCGGCGGTCGACGCCTGCGGGGTCACGGAGACGCGCACCGGATCGGTCAGCATCGAGTCGGCCAGACGGGTGATTTCCTGCGGCATGGTGGCCGAGAAGAACAGCGTCTGACGCTGCTTGGGGAGCATCGCGACGACGCGCTTGATGTCGTGGATGAAGCCCATGTCGAGCATGCGGTCGGCTTCGTCGAGCACCAGGATTTCGACCTGGTCGAGACGCAGCGCACGCTGGTTGACAAGATCGAGCAGACGGCCCGGCGTTGCCACCAGCACTTCGGCGCCGCGCGCGAGCGAGCGGACCTGACGGTTGATCGGCACGCCGCCGATCGCGAGCGCGACTTCGAGCGGGCGCATGTGCCGGCCGTAGGCGCGGAAGCTGTCGGAGATCTGGCCCGACAGTTCGCGGGTCGGCGACAGCACCAGCACGCGGCAGGACTTCTGGGCCGGGCGCAGGCGCTTGGTGTACAGATGGTTCAGGATCGGCAGCGCGAAGGCGGCGGTCTTGCCGGTGCCGGTCTGGGCGATGCCGATGACATCGCGGCCTTGCAGCACGGTCGGGATGGTCTGAGCCTGGATCGGAGTCGGGGTGAGGTACTTTTCTTCCACGAGAGCGCGGTTGATCGGCTCTGCGAGTCCGAATTCGTTAAATGTAGTCAAAACGTCTCTTTCTTATGCGGCGAGACGGCCGAATCGCTCATGCGACCGGCGGTAACGCGGTTTTTGACATCCCGCGTTGCCAGGGTTGTCTTTAGTTTGAGAAATCGGATGGGCGGGGCGAAATTCGTTTGAAATGAGTTTCGTGCACGCAGCCCGCAAAACCCGAGACCGGGTCGTTCATCCGTGAGGCTCATATGACAGGCGGCTATGGTCTTTTCAAGGCCATAAATGCCCTTTTGACGCAAAATGATGAATAATCCGGGCGCGGGAAGCCCAATTTCGGCCGATGGACAAGCCGTCCCAGATCGGGGAAGGTCGGGCCCGAAAAAGAGAGGCCGTGTTGCAACCGGCCGCGAACCGCCAGCCGGAGCCGTTGAAATGCCGTTTCCCGGGGCCTCCCAGGCCCTTTCCCGTTTTACCGTCCTCGATCTGACACGAGTCCGCTCTGGGCCGACCTGTGTGCGTCAACTCGGCGATTGGGGCGCCAATGTCATCAAGATCGAGACGCCGGCGCATCTCGAAAAAGGCGAGGGACCGGGCGGTCCGCGCCAGGGGCCGGACTTCCAGAACCTGCACCGCAACAAGCGCAGCATGACCCTCGACCTCAAGTCCCCGCAGGGGCTCGCCGCCTTCATGCGGCTGGTCGAAAAAGCCGACGTGGTGGTGGAGAATTTCCGCCCCGACGTGAAGGACCGGCTCGGCATCGATTACGACAGCCTGCGCAAGGTCAACAAACGCATCGTGCTCGCCAGCATCTCCGGCTTTGGCCAGGACGGGCCGTACCGCGACCGCCCCGGCTTCGACCAGATCGCGCAGGGCATGGGCGGGCTGATGTCGATCACCGGTCTGCCGGGGCAGGGTCCGGTGCGCGCCGGGATTCCGCTGGCCGACCTGACGGCGGGGCTCTTTGCCGCGCTGGGCATCATGTCGGCGCTGCTGGAGCGTGAGGTATCGGGCGAGGGGCAGTGGGTCTCGACCTCGTTGCTGCAGGCGCAGATATTCATGCTCGACTTCCAGGCAGCGCGCTGGCTGCAGCAGGGAGACGTGCCGCAGCAGGCCGGCAACAATCATCCGACCAGCATTCCGACCGGCGTGTTCAAGACCGCTGACGGTCACATTAACATCGCCTCCACCGGCCACGTGATGTGGGAGCGACTGTGCAAGGCGATCGGCGCCGACGATATGCTGGAAAACCCGGACTACAAGACCAGCGCGTTGCGCTCAAAGAATCGCGACGCGGTCAACGCGGCGATCGAGGCGAAGACCGTGGCCAAGACCAGCGCCGAATGGATCGACGCCTTCAACGCCGCCGGCGTGCCATGCGGGCCAATCTACGCGATCGATCAGGTGTTCGCCGACGAGCAGGTCAAGCACCTCGGCATTGCCCAGAGCGCCAGGAAGCCGGATGGCAGCGAGATGATGTTCGTCGGCCAGCCGATTGCGCTGTCGCGCACGCCGAGCAAGATCGTCGCGACGCCGCCGGAGCTGGGCCAGCACACTGACGAGGTGCTGAAGGAATTCGGCTTTGCCGACAACGAGATCGCCGCGTTGCACAAGGCCAAGGCGGTGTAGGGCTTCTCAGTCGTCATGCCCGGCCTTGTCCCGGGCATCCACGACTTGAAACAAGTTAAGTCGTGGATGGCCGGGACAAGCCCGGCCATGACGGAAACGGAGACACGCAATGAATGTCATGACGAAGACCGACAAGATGCTGGCCCGCAAAGAAGGCAGCGTCGGCTATCTGACCTTTAACAATCCCGAGCGGCACAATGCGGTGTCGCTGGAGATGTGGGAGGCCGCGTCCGGCTACCTCGAGGACTTCAAGAACGACAAGGCGATCCGCGTCGTGGTGCTGACCGGCGCCGGCGGCAAGGCCTTCGTGTCGGGCGCCGACATTTCCAAGTTCGAAAGCGAGCGCTCGAGCAAGGACGCCATCGACCGTTACAATATCGCGGTCGATCGCGCCAATGCCGCGGTCTATGACTTTCCCAAACCGACCATCGCCATGATCCGTGGCTACTGCATCGGCGGCGGCGTCGGGCTGGCGCTGTGCTGCGACATGCGCATCTGCTCGGACAATTCGAAGTTCGGCGTTCCGGCCGCCAAGCTGGGACTGGGTTACGGCTATACCGGCATCAAGAAGCTGGTCGATCTGGTCGGGCCGTCGTTCGCCAAGGAAATCTTCTACACCGCGCGCCAGTTCACGGCCGCCGAAGCGGAGAAGATGGGCCTGGTCAATCGCGTGCTGCCCGGCGACGAGCTGGACCAATACGTCAAGGACTACGCCGAGACCATCGGCGGCAATGCGCCGCTGACGGTCGATACAGTGAAATTCATCGTCGGCGAGGCAGTCAAGCCGGAGTCCGAGCGCAACCTCAAGAAATGCGCCGATCTGGTTGCGCAATGCTTCGCCAGCAACGACTATACCGAAGGCCGCAAGGCGTTCATGGAGAAGCGCAAGCCGGCCTTCACCGGCTCCTAAAGAAAAACTCTACCTCGCGCCAAACTGCGGGGATTCTGAAATCGGGGGAGGAAGCGCGTGGCGTCGGTAGAGTTGCGAGGCCTGACCAAGCGATACGGCAATACCGCGGTGGTCGATAATGTGTCGCTGCAGATCGAGCACGGCCACCTGGTCTGCCTGTTGGGCCCGTCCGGCTGCGGCAAGACCACCACGCTGCGGCTGATCGCCGGCTTTGTCGAGCCGAGCGAAGGCGAAATCCGCGTCGGTGACAAACTGATCTCGTCGCCCGCGCACACTGTTCCGCCCGAGCGGCGGCAGATGTCCATGATCTTCCAGAGCTACGCGCTGTGGCCGCACATGACGGTGGCCGAGAACATCGTTTACGGCCTGAAGCTGCGCAAGATCGACCGCGCCACCATCGGCCAGAAGCTTGACGCCATTCTTGCCACCACCAAGCTGGCCGCATTGGCCGAGCGCTATCCGGGGGAATTATCCGGTGGCCAGCAGCAGCGCGTTGCGCTGGCGCGTGCGCTGATCGTCGAGCCGGAAACGCTGCTGCTTGATGAGCCGTTGTCCAACCTCGACGCTAATCTGCGCGAGGAAATGCGTTTTGAGGTGCGCCGGCTGCACGATGAATACCGCTACACCACCGTCTACGTGACGCACGACCAGTCCGAGGCGATGACCACCGCCGACCTGATCGCTGTGATGAATCTGGGCAAGATCGAGCAAGCCGGCTCGCCGGAGGACATCTACGATCGACCGCAGTCGGAGTTCGTCGCGCGCTTCATCGGCTCCAGCAATGTCATCAAGGGCAGAGGCCTCGACGCCACGCATATCGATTTTGCCGGTGTGCCGTTGCAATGCGTTGGTGCGACCATCGTTGCCGGCGCCAACACGCCGGTATCGATCCGGCCGCACGACATCGCGCTCTCGGCGGCCCCGCCGCAGCAGTTCGAAAACGTCGTGCCGGCGACAGTGGTGCGGCAGGTGTTTCTCGGTGGCAGCCGCGACTACATGGTCGAGGCCAAAGACGGAACACAGTTGCGCGTGGTGACAGCGGCGGAAGCCAACATTCCGCAGGGCAGCAGCGTCTGGCTGCATCTGCCGTCCGGCCGTTGCCGGGCGCTGGCCAGTTGAGGGCGCCGCACACGACAGCCCATTGCCTGCAAATGCTGAATAAGAACACGCCTGCATAATAAAAAGACGAAACAAATACCGGAGGGAAACGCAATGCTGCCAGGGCTCCTGATGCCGTCGAGATGCGCGCGCCCGTTGCCGGGCTTCCGTCGAATTTCGCCCCGCCGCAGCTAGCAAAGCTGCCGCCATGACCGTCGCCCTGCCAGCCCGCGCCGAACGCCGCGGCCTCGGGATCGATGTATCAAAGCCGGTTCTATACGGCTTCGCCGCACTGCTGTGCGTGCTGATCGTGCTGCCGATGTCGTGGCTGTTGATCTACAGCTTCAGCGACGGCAAAGGTTCGTTCACGCTCAACAACTTTGTCACGTTGTTCAGCGATCCGACGTTCCTCGCGCCGCTGCTGACCACGTTCATCATTTCGACATCGGCATCGTTGATCTGCTGTGCCGTTGCCGCGCCGATGGGGTGGCTGGTGGCGCGCACCGACCTGCCGTTCAGCGGCATGATCCGCGCGCTCGTCACCGCTTCATTCGTGACGCCGCCGTTTCTCGGCGCGATTGCCTGGGAGATTCTGGCGGCGCCGAACAGCGGTCTGCTCAACAAGGTGTTCCGCAGCATCACCGGCGCCGAGCCGGACGTGCACGTGTTCAACATCTATTCGCTGCCGGGCCTGATCTTCGTGATCTCCTGCTACACGTTCCCTTACGTGTTCGTGCTGGTCGCCAACTCGCTCGACCGCACGCCCGGCGAGCTTGAGGATGCCTCCTCGATCCTCGGCGGCGGGCGCTGGCACACGGCGCGCCGCATTACGATTCCGCTGGTGCTGCCGGCGCTGCTGGCCGGCGCGCTGGTCGCATTCCTGCAGGCGATGACGCTGTTCGGCTCGCCGGCGATTCTGGCGCTGCCGGCCGGCTTCCACACCATGACCACCAAGATCTGGAGCCTGTTCCAGTATCCGCCCAAGCCGGAGCTGGCCGCCGCGGCGGCGCTGCCGCTGCTGGTGATCACGGTCATGCTGCTGCGGGCAGAATTCATGATCCTCGGCCGTCGCGGTTATTCGGTGGTCGGCGGCAAATACGGCCAGCCGCGCCTGATTCCGCTGCATGCCTGGCGCTGGCCGATCTTCCTGTTCTGCCTGCTGGTGCTCGCGCTCCCGGTGTTCCTGCCTTATGCGGCGCTGCTCAACGCCGCGCTGTCGCCGGTCGCGACCACCTTCGTCACGTTCAAGACCATGACATTGCACAACTTCGAATTCGTTTTGTTCGAGTTGTCAGCGACCCGGCTGGCCCTCAAGAACACGGTTATCCTCGGCTCCGCCACTGCGACTATCGGTACGCTGATCGCGGTCATTATCGCTTATGTCACCGCGCGTCAGGCCGTCACGGGCTGGCGCGTTCTCGGCTTTCTCGCTACGGCGCCGATCGCCATCCCCGGCATCGTGCTTGGCGTCGGCCTGTTCATTGCCTACACGCGGCCGCCTTTTGTGCTGTACGGCACGCTGTGGATCCTGCTGATCGCCTTCGTCACCATCGCCCTGCCGGCGGCCTACCAGCAATTGCAGGCGGCGTTCCGCACCATTCATCCCGAGCTCGAGGACGCCAGCCGTATCCTCGGCGCCACGCGGCTGAAATCACTGTGGCAGATCACGGCGCCGCTGCTGCGCACCGGCGTGATCGCGACCTGGTGTTTCATCTTTGTCGGCGTCATGCGCGAACTGTCGGCCGCGATCATCCTGTTCACCTCGGAGACCAAGGTGATCTCGGTGCTGATCTACGATCTCAACGAGGGCGGCGATCTCGGCGCGATTTCGGTGATCGGTATAGGCATGCTGCTGATCACCTTTGCGGTGGTGATCGCGGTCAACCGGATCCCGGGCTTCGGCAGCGTCCGTTTCCGCAATTCGTAGCTCTTTCACGCCGTGAAAGGCGGGCGCGACATCATGCCTCCACTGGCCGCGCGGGACCTAAAGTGCTAATGCACCGCGACCAAATTTCCGGGACATAAGAGGTTCGCATGTACACAGAGCTCAAGCTTTACATCGATGGTCAGTGGCTCGACGGCAAAGGCCGCAAGAGCGAGGACGTGATCAACCCGGCGACCGGCAAATCGCTCGGCAGCCTGCCGCATGCCTCGGCCGCCGATCTCGACAATGCGCTGGGCGCCGCCGAAAAGGGCTTCGCGGTTTGGAAGACGACGTCGGCCTATGACCGCGCCAAGACTTTGCGCAAGGCCGCCGACCTGCTGCGCGAACGCCATGACCACATTGCCAAGGTGCAGACCCAGGAGCAGGGCAAGTCGCTCGCCGAGTCGCGCGCCGAAGTCCTGACCTCGGCCGATATCACCGACTGGTATGCGGAAGAGGGCCGCCGCGCCTACGGTCGCGTCGTGCCGGGCCGCGCCAGGGGTGTGCGCCAGCTGGTGATGCAGGAGCCGGTCGGCGTGGTGGCGGCTTTCACGCCGTGGAATTTCCCGACGCTCACCCCGGTGCGCAAGATCGCCGGCGCGCTTGCCGCCGGTTGCTCGCTGATCATCAAGGCATCGGAAGAAACGCCGGGCGGCTGCGTCGAGCTGGTGAAGTGCTTTGCCGATGCCGGCGTGCCGGCGGGTGTCCTCAATCTGGTGTTCGGCGTGCCGGCCACCGTGTCGGAGCACCTGATCCCGTCCGACATCGTCCGCAAGATTTCCTTCACCGGCTCGATCCCGGTCGGCAAGCACCTCGCCGGGCTGGCCGCCAAGGGCATGAAGCGGGCCACCATGGAACTGGGCGGGCACTCGCCGGTCGTGGTGTTCGACGATTTCGATCCGGAGAAGGCGGCCGACACCATCGCCGCCTTCAAGTATCGCAATGCCGGCCAGGTCTGCATTTCGCCGACCCGCTTCTATGTGCAGGAGAAGGGCTACAACAAGTTCGTCGCCCGCTTCACCGAGTTCGCCAAGGGCCTCAAGCTCGGCGACGGCCTGGACAAGGAAACGACGCTCGGCCCGCTGGCCAATCCGCGCCGTCTCGACGCCATGGAAAGCTTCGTCAACGACGCCAAGGCGCGCGGCGGCAAGATCCAGACCGGCGGTTCGCGCCGCGGCAACCAGGGCTTCTTCTTCGAGCCGACGGTGATCACCGACGTGCCGGACGACAGCAAGATCATGACCGAGGAGCCGTTCGGCCCGTTGGCGCCGATCGTGCCGTTCAAGAGCTTCGATGAGGTGGTGCAGCGCGCCAACTCGCTGGAGTACGGTCTGGCGGCCTATGCCTTCACCACATCGAGCACCACGGCCACTGCGATCGGCGATGCCATTCAGTCCGGCATGGTCGGCGTCAACAGCGTCGCTATCTCGACGCCGGAAACGCCGTTCGGCGGCATCAAGGAGTCGGGTTACGGCTCCGAAGGCGGCATTGAAGGCCTGCAGGCGTACCTGAACACCAAGTTCATTTCGCAGGCCTAGAGGCTTCACTCACGCAACGAAAACGGCCGGGCATGTCCCGGCCGTTTTTTTTTGCTGTCATGTAAACCCTGCAGATGTCTGGGCCGACCGTCTGCGTTTACTGAGTCCCCGCCTCCGCGGGGACGGCAGACGATACGCCTTTTCCAGCCATGCCCTTCTGAACTGCTTCCCACACCTTGGCCGGCGTCGCCGGCATTTCCATGTGGTCCGCCGCGCCGTTCGGGATGGCGTTGGCGACGGCGTTCATTACGGCAGCGATGGCGGCCGTGGTGCCGGCTTCGCCAGTGCCCTTGACGCCGAGCGCGTTGCTGGTTGCGGGCACCACATGTGAGGCCTCGCGCAGTTCGATCGGCATGTCATGGGCGCGCGGCATGCCGTAGTCCATGAACGATCCGGACACCAGCTGTCCGCTCTCCGAGTCATAGACGGCGTTTTCCGTCAGCGCCTGGCCGAGACCGTTGGCGATCGAGCCCTGCACCTGCCCCTCGACCACCTGCTGATCGAGGATGTTGCCGCAATCGTCGACCGCCGTGTACGTGACGATCTCGACCTTGCCGGTATCGGGATCGATCTCGACTTCGGCGATGTGGCAGCCGTTCGGGAACGTCAGCGGCGTGTCGAGTTTGCCCATGCTGTCGAGATCCTGGCCCATATCCTTGGCCCGTTTCGCGGTCTCGAACAGCGAGATTTTCTTGTCGGTGCCGACCACCTCGAAGCTGCCGCTGCGATACGCGATATCGCTCTCGGCCGCTTCCAGCGCCATCGAGGCAACTTTCTTGCCCTTCTCCAGCATCAGATCGGCGGTGTGCACGATGGCGTTGCCGGCGCACATGGCCGAGCGCGAGCCGACCGAGGCTTGGCCGGTCAGTCCCAGATCGGTGTCGCCGTGGCGGTGCACGATCAGCGCCGGGTCGATGCCGAGTTTGCTGGCGAGCAGGCGGCCGAACACGGTGGCGTGGCTCTGGCCGGTCGATTGCACGTTGAGGCCCAGGACCAGTTTGTCATCGCCGGGAAAGCCGATGGAAGCGGTTTCGGTCGGCATGGCGCCGGCATGCTCCAGCATGCAGGATACGCCGATGCCGCGCAGCTTCTTGCGCTTGGCGGCTTCGCGCTTGCGCTTGGCGAAGTTGTCGTAGTCGGCGAGTTTCAACGCCTTGTCGACGATGCCGGGGAAATCGCCGCTGTCGTAAGTCTGAATCGCCGTCTTGAACGGCATGGCCGAGGCCGGTATCAGGTTCTTCTTGCGCAGCCGGACGGAATCGATGCCCGTGAGACGCGCGGCTTCCTCGACCAGGCGTTCCAGAACGTAGTTGGCCTCCGGCCGGCCCGCGCCGCGGTACGGCGCGATCGGTACCTTGTTGGTGAAGTAGCAGGCGACCGACACGTCGATCTTCGGGATCCTGTACATGCCCGGCAGGCAGCGCGCGAAATTGTTGGTGTTGATGTTAATGCCGGCATTGGCGATGTAGGCACCCTGATTGCAAAGATGCCGGACCCGCAGCGCGAGAAACTTGCCCTTGTCGTCGAGCGCCAGCTCGGCCTCGCTGACGGCGTCGCGCGCCTGCGCGTCGCTGACGAACGCTTCCGACCGGGTCGACTGCCAGTGCACCGGCCGCCCGACCTTGCGTGCCGCCACCAGCAGCGCGATGTATTCCGGGTAGCACGTCGTCTTCATGCCGAAGGCGCCGCCGACATCGGCCGTCGTGACGCGCAGTTTCTCGTTCGGCAGGTTCATGATCGAGGCGGCCTGGACGCGCATGGCGTCGGCGCTCTGCGATGACGCGTGCAACGTGTAGTTGCCGCTCGCCGCGTCGTATTCGCCGGTGGCGCCACGGGTCTCCATGGACGCCACGATCATGCGCTGGTGGATGATGCGCACGCGGGCCACGTGCGCCGCCGACTTGATGATATCCGCGACGGCGCGCTCGTTGTCCTCGCTCGGCGTCGGGCCCGGCCAGTCGACGCAGAGATTGCCCGGCACGTCCGGGAACAGCTGGATCTTGCCTTCCATCGCCGTCTCGAGGTCGACGACCGGGGTCAATTCCTCGTAGTCGACCTGCACCAGGTCGGCGGCGTCCAGCGCCTGCGCGGCGGTCTCCGCCACCACCAAGGCGACGGGGTCGCCGGCATGCATGGGCGTTTCCGCCAGCACCGGACGGAACGGGACCGCCATCTTGGCGCCGCCACGGCCGGGGATCGGAGGATGCCGGGAGATACCGCCAATGCCGGCGGCCTTGATATCCGCTGCGGTGAGGATCGCCAGCACACCTTTGGCCATGCCGGCCGCCTCGGTGTCCACCTTCAGCGCCTTGGCGTGGGCGTGAGGCGAGCGGACAAAAGCGCCATAGGTCTGGTTGGGCAGGCGCGGATCATCCACGAAGCTGCCACCGCCCCGCACCAGGGCGTCGTCTTCGACACGCGGTTCGTTCTTCGTGCGGGTAGGGCCGGTTGCTGTCATGGAGTGTTCCGAATGGTGAGCCTGCGGGGACTCTTTTATAACTGAAACTGCCGGATCAAACAGGGGCTTGCGTAGCGCGCGCGGGTGCGGCACTCAATCGCTGCTAACCCATCCGGCAAAAGCAAATTTCAGGGGACGAAATGACTCAGCGCACGATCGATACCCATACCCACATTCTGACCCTGGAAACGGCGGAACTGATCACCAAGGCGTCGCCCAAGACGCCGGTGACGATCACACCGATCGATGCCGACGGCGCCGTGCTGGACGTGGCCGGAACGGCTTACCGGATATTCCCGACCGGCGGCTTCGACATCCCGCGCCGGTTGCGCGACATGGACGACACCGGCGTCGACGTGCACGTGCTGTCGGCCACGCCGCAGACCTATCTCTATGGGCTGGGCGATGAACTGAGCCCGATCGTTTCGGCGATCCAGAACGACCAGATGGCCAAGCACATGGCCGCGCACCCGACCCGCTTCATGGGCATCGCCACGCTGCCGATCGCGCAGCCGAAGAAGGCCGCCGACGAATTGCGCCGCGCCATGACCAAGCTCGGCATGAGCGGAGCGATGTTTGCCTCGAACATCATGGGCAAGAACCTCGACGACCCGAGCTTCGAGCCGCTGTGGGCGACAGCCGAAGAACTCGGCGCCTTCATGTTCGTGCACCCCAACAACATTGCCGGCGCCGACCGGTTGAAATCCTATTACCTGGCCAATCTGATCGGCAATCCGCTCGACACCACCATCGCCGCCGCCAGCCTGTATTTCGGCGGCGTGATGGATCGCTATCCGAAGCTCAAGGTGATGCTGGCGCATGGCGGCGGCTTCACGCCTTACCAGGCGGCGCGCTGGGAGCATGGCTGGGCGGTGCGGCCGGAACCGCAGGTCAACATCAAGAAGCAGCCGAAGAACATTGCTCAGCGCTTCCTCTACGACACCATCCTGCACTCCGACAAAACGCTGGAAATGATGATCTCGCTGGTCGGCGCCGACAAGGTGATGCTGGGCAGCGACTATCCCTATGACATGGGCATGATGGACTGCGTCAGCCATGTTCGTGGCCTGAATATTTCCGCTGCCGACAAAGATGCGATTCTCGGCGGCCAGGCCGAGAAACTGCTGAAGGGCAGGGCGTCATGAACGCCCATGCCACTGTCGGCCGCATTCCGACCGCCGCCGTCGCCGGCCTGATCGCCGATGCGATGGTCAAGGCCGGCGTGCCGGCCGCGGACGCACCGAAGATCGCCGAGCTCATCCTCGAGGCCGACCTCATCGGTGCCGATGCACACGGCGTGTTTCGATTGCCGCAATACATCCAGCGGCTTCAGCTCGGCTCGACCAATCCGCGGCCGAACATCAAGGTCAACCGCACCGCGCCGGCGACCGCACTGGTCGACGGCGACAACGGCATGGGCCATCTGGTGATGGCCCGCGCGATGGAAGCGGCCATCGAGATGGCGCGCGAGTGCGGCGTTGCCTGGGTCGGCGCCGTTCATTCGAACCATGCCGGTGCGGCGGGCGTCTACGCGGCGCTGGCGCTGAAGGCCGACATGATCGGCATGTACGCGGCGGTGGCGAATGCCAACCACATGCCGCTCGGCGGCGGTGCCGAACCGCTGCTCGGCACCAATCCGTTGGCCATCGCCATTCCGGCGGGCACCGAGCCGCCGGTGGTGCTCGATATTGCGACCTCGATCGTGTCCTACGGCACCATCAAGAACCACAAGCTACAGAACAAGCCGCTGCCGGAAGGCTGGATGATCGATCCGAAAACCGGCGAACCGGTGACCGATCCGCAGAAAAGCGTTCAGGCGCTGTTGTTGCCGATGGCCGGCTATAAAGGCGCCGGTCTGGCGCTGGCGATCGGCCTGTTGGCCGGCACGCTCAACGGCGCGCTGTTCGGCCGCGACTGCATCGACTTCAACGCCGAGCCGGACAAGGTCACCAACACCGGCCAGTTCGTGCTGGCGCTGGATCCGAGCAAGTTCCAGGCGATCGACACGTTCAAGTCCGAAGTGGACCGTCATTCCCGCGAACTGCGCAGCTCGAAGCCGCTGCCGGGCTCGCCCGACGCCGTCCGCCTGCCGGGCGACCAGCGCGCCAAGCGCATCGCGGATCGGGCGGCGAACGGTCTGGCGCTGCCGCCGGAACTGGTCGTGCAGCTCGACAAGCTTGCTGCCGAGTTGTCGATCAAGCCGTTGCGGGAGCGGTAGTCGCAATCGCGCTGACCGGGCGACCGTTGTCGCCGGGTCGTTTGCGCGGTCGAACCTATTCCAGCTTGGCGCCGAGATCGGTCACGACGCCTTTCCACTTGGCCGCTTCGGCACTGACGAAAGCCTTGAATGCCGCTGGCGACGGGCTCGTCGAGGCCAGCATGCCGGCACCTGTCATCAGTTCCCTGGTCTTCGGATCCTTCAGCGCCTCGACAACGGCGGCATAAAGCTTGTCGACGATCGGTTGCGGCGTGCCGGCAATGGCGAACAGGCCCTGCCACGACGAACTGACGCTGTCGGGGAAGCCCTGCTCGACCATGGTCGGGACGCTCGGCAATTGCTCCAGCCGGTCCTTTGTGGTCACGGCCAGTCCTTTCAATCGCCCGGACTTCACATGGCCGATGGCGGCCGAGAACGTAACGAACATGACATCCGTGACTCCGGCCGCGAGATCGTTGAGCGCCGGCCCGGCGCCGCCTTTGTACGGCACCTGCTGCATATCGAGGCCGGCCTTGCGGCGGAATGCCTCCATCTCGAGCGCATTCAGCGTGCTGATGCCGGCGGCGCCGTAATTAATCTTGCCCGGGCGCTCCTTTACGTAGGCGATCATCTCCTTGAGGTTGTTGGGCGGGAACTTGCTGCTGGCGACGAGGATGCCGGCAGTTTCCGACGCCAGCGTCACGGGAATGAAATCACGCTCGGGCTGCACGGCGAGGTCTTTGTAGAAGGCGGGATTGATCGCTGTCGTGCCGACATTGCCGAAGAAGAGAGTGTAGCCGTCGGGCGCCGCGCGCGCGGCCATTTCCATACCGATATTGCCGGCGGCGCCGCCGCGGTTGTCGATCACCACCTGCTGGCCCAGCGCTTGCGACATGCCATTCTGGAACATGCGCATCGCCAGGTCAGTGGCACCGCCCGGGGCAAACGGCACAATGACGCGGACTGGCTTCGATGGATACTTCGACGGATCTTCTACAGGCTGCGCGCTGGCTGTACCGGATAACGTCAGCAGGCCTAACAGCGCCGCGCATACGCCTGCCTTGGTGAACTTCCTGCGCATTCTTGTCTCTCTCCCGTTATGGTCTTGTCGTTGGCCCGATCTTATCAAGGGTGGGGTAGTCTGTAAGGTGCCTTGCTCTGGAAGCTTCCCGGCAGCGTTTCAGGCGGCAAAACGCAAAACGGGTCGCCGTCACCGGCGACCCGTTTTCTTTTGTTCAGGGCAAACGTGGCGCTTACGCCACCGCGGCGAAATCGGCGTCGCCCAGCGGCAACTTGATCGACTGTTTGCGCTTGGCTGACAGGTCCAGCGCCTTGGTCAGCATCAGATTGCGATGCGCTTCGTCGACCGTCGCGGCCACGGTCGGAAGACCCATGGCGACCCGGTCGAGCCAACTGACGGTTTCGTCCGCCATCGGGCCGCGCAGTTCCCCCAGCGCCATGTCGCCGGGCGGATAGCTGCCCATGAAGTCGACCAGACGCGTTTGGTCCGGCGCGTAGCCTTCCGACTGCGCCTTCGACACGGCGAGAACGATGTCGCGATGCGTGTCGTCGATGGTCAGAACGCCCGTGGTGCCGACGATGCCGACTTCCAGCGAATAGACCGCGCCCGGCCAGGTCACCGGCAAGGCCCAGGAAATGTTGAGGTGATAGACGGTGCCGTCGTCGAACATGATCATGCCGGCGGTGGCGTCGATCCCTTGGTACAGCGGGCCCAGCACCTTGTCGATCGAGCGCGCATAGACCTCGACCGGCTTCTTTCCGTCCAGGCACCACATGCAGATGTCGAGCGCATGCGTGCCGGAAATCACCAGCGGTGAAATGGTGCTGGGATCGTCGGTACGCTTGTAGTTGTCGATTGCAACCAGGCGGTTCATGAAGGCGCGCGATGTCACGAGCGTCACGTCGCCGAGCGCGCCGGTCCGGCACTTTTCCTTGGCCGCCAGCCAGCGGCGGCGGAAGCGCTGAGTATAGCCCACCACGGCGTCGATCTTGGCGTCCTTGATCAGCTTCAGCACCTTGGCGGATTCAGCCAGGTTGGTCGCCAGCGGCTTCTCGATCAGCATCGGCAGGCCGCGCTCGATCGCCGCCATGATCGGGTCGACGTGTAGGTGCTCGTCGGTCGCGATGATGACGGCGGTCGTTTCCGGCCGGTTGATCAGTTCGACGTGGCTCTGGGTAACGAAATCGGCGCTGATCTTCGGACCCACTTCGCCGGCGCGGTTCGGGCTCTTCTCGGCGAGACCGATCCACTCGACCGCCGGATGGCGCGCCGCCACTTCGCCACGGAACAGGCCGACGCGGCCGCCGCCGATGATGGCGAGGCCGACGCCCTTGGCATTTTGCTTCATATCACTCCCTTTCGTCATTGCTACGACGCGCCTCGGCGCGCCGCGCAATGTCCTTGTTGTCGGTCAGGTATTGGCGGCGGGGTTGAGGCCGGCGCGGTTTTTCTGCTTGAGCTCGGCGATGCCCGAGATCGTTTCATTGGTCAGCGGCAGGTCGATCGGCTCGTTGCGATCGGCCGAAAGATCGGCGGCGCTGTAGGTCTCCATCACCCGCCGCGCGCTTTCCGGCGTCACCATGACCGGCGTGTTCTTGATGCAGGCTTCGAGAAAATAGATGGTCTCCGGGCCGATGCCGCCGGCGAACACGTGATCGACCTGCTCGCCCGGCATGGTCGACATCGGGAATTCCTGGCCGCGCTTCTCGGTGTTGAGCCAGTTGTCGCGCTGGGTGTCGTCGAGCACCAGAGCGCCATCGACGCCGGTGATCTCGATCCAGGTCGAGCAGTAATTCGGGAAGCTCGGGGGGAAGTTCCAGCCGCCGCCGATCATCACGACAACGCCGTTGTCCATGGTGACGGTGGTGAACATCACGTCATGCGAGCCGTTGACCGGTTTCATGTAGCCGTAGGCGCCCTGGCTGTAGACGCGCACCGGCTTGGCCGGCTCCAGCAGCCAGAACACGAAATCGAGATCGTGGGTCGATTCCATGACGACCGGCGACAGCCGGACGCGGCCGGCGATCTTCTTTCCGAGGTCGCGCGACAGATGGCGGCTGACCAGCACCGACACGACATTGCCGAGCGTACCGTCGGTGATCTTCTTCTTGGCGTAAGCGATTTTCGGATTGAAGCGCTGCGAGTAACCGATGGTGAATTTCAGATTGTTGCGCTTGGCGAGCATGATCAGCTCGTCGGCTTCCCACAGTTCCAGCGCGATCGGCTTCTCCAGCATCACGTTCTTGCCGCCCTTCAGGCAATCGCGCGCGATCGGATAGTGGTTGGCTTCCGGCGTCGTCGAGACATAGACGACCGAAATCTCCGGGTTGTTGATGATGTCCTGGTAGTCAGCGGTCGCGGTGGCGGGCTTGTACTTGGCCTTGACCTCGGCAAGCCGGTCCGGGCGGATGTCGCAAAGGTGCAACTTGTCGACCAGAGCCGTGCGCGACAAGGCTTCCGCGCGCAAGCCGCCGATCCAGCCCACGCCAATCACTCCCACTTCAACTGTCTTCACCGTGCAGATCCTCTT
Source organism: Pseudolabrys sp. (assembly GCA_022843325.1). GTDB lineage: Bacteria > Pseudomonadota > Alphaproteobacteria > Rhizobiales > Xanthobacteraceae > Pseudolabrys. Next base: position 73,846 of record JALHNV010000004.1, read on the forward strand.
TGCTTAATCGCTTGAATTCATTGATGGCGCCGCGGCCGGCCGGCCGCGCGGCGGCACCCTAGCCCACAGCGGAAATCACGGAAAGGCCGCCGCTCTTTTCAGTCCGCGAAAGCCGCGGTGCCGACGCCGAACACCTGGGCCGCAAACTGCGGATAAAGTTCGGCCAATTGCGGCGCCACCACCTCGCGCATCAGCTTCAGCGTGGCCGGCGAAGGGGCCGGCGTCTCGGGAACCGATGCCGGGCAGACGAAGTCGAAGCCGGTGTTCTCGACAACCTCCGCGACAGTATGTCCGGGGTGCACGCTGACCAGCGTAAAGCGGCCCTGCGCAAAGCTGAACAGGCAGCGGTTGGTGATCAGCGCCACCGGACCGCCCGGGCGATACACGTTCGCGGCGCTGGCGCCGGGAGCGCTGACGAAGTCGACCCGCGGCACCAGCGTGCGACGCGAATGCTCGGTGCGGAACAGGATGACCTTGGGCACCACGTAATAGAGGTGCGCTGACCCGAACGAACCCGGGAACCGCACCTTCGGCTGGTCGTAGTCGCCGATGCTGACCAGGTTGATATTGCCCTGGCCGTCGATCTGCCCGCCCGACAGGAAGAACACGTCGATGCGGCCCTGGCCGGCGCAGTCGAACAACTCGCGGGCGCCGTCGGTCCAGAAGGTATTTTTCGGGCTGCCGAGCAGCGACACGTAAGGCCGGCCGTTGCCGCGCTCGCGCGCCAGCAGGGCGGCGGTGGCCGGGATCGGCGAGGCATTGCCGACCGCGACATGCCGCACATCGCCGATCAACTGCGCGATCTGGTCGGCGAGGAGTTCTTCGGGGCGGAAATTTGCGTTCACGCAGTCCTCTCGATTGTCATCGCCGGGCTTGTCCCGGCGATCTCGCTTAGGAGAGTACGATGCCAGCCTAAGCGGGGTGGCCGGGACATAGGCAAGCGAAGCGACGCCGTTCTTCGGACGGCTATGCCCGGCCACGACAAAGGTGTGCTAGGCCGCCTTCCGCTCGTAAACATATCTCTCCACATACTCCGCAAAGCCCTCCGCCGTTGCCGCCATCTTGGCGTACAACGCGAGGTGCTCGCCATCGGCGCTGTAATGATCCGGCAGCGGCAACGGCCAGGCGCCGCGCGCGCACACGGCGACGCTTTCGACATAAAACCCCGGCAAGGTGCCGGCGGCGAGAACGGGGTCGTCGAGCAGATTGCCGTCGTGAATTTTCTCGACGGTGGCGATGGTCTTCTCCGCCGCATGCGCCATGGTGGCGAGTTCGCGCTGCCGGCCGATCCAGACATTGCCGAAGCGGTCGGCCATCGGCGCGTGGAACAGCGCCACGTCCGGCTTGATGGCGGGCAGCAGGACGATCGGATCATCGTTACCGAACGGGCTGTCGATCACCTTCCAGTCGTCGCGATACTTCAGAACGTCCGATCCGATCAGGCCGCGCAGCGGCATGAAGGGCACGCCCTTTTCCGCCGCCTGCAACGCCGTGTGCAGGGCGGGACAGGTGGCATCCTTCATCGTGATGGACCGGCCCAGAATGGCGGCAGTGAAGCGCGGCGCCGGGCCGTATTCGCCGAGGCTGACCGCGCTGGTTTCGAGGGTGCCCACACAGCCGGCCCCAATCAGAAGATCGGCCTGCAGGCTGGAGGTGGGCAGTGCCACCAGATGCAAATTCTTGATGCCCCGGCGTAGCAGCGCGCGCGTCGCCGCCATCGGCACGCCGGATACCTCGCGCGGCACCACCAGCAGGCAACCGTCGACGATGGGCGCGAGCGCTTCGTCGAGGGATTTCACGGTCTGAAACGCGGTCATGGCGGGCAATGTCTCACTGTTGCGCTTGCCAGGTCCACTGGATTTTGCGACCTGATCTGGATGGCAAAAGCCTCGCACGACAGCCTGCAGGACAAGCTTGCCGCCGGCCGTTTCGTCATCACCGCGGAAGTGACGCCGCCGGTGTCGTTCGACCGCAATGACCTGATGGCCAAGGCGCTGCCGCTGAGGGGCCTCGCCGATGCGGTCAACGTCACCGACGGCGCCGGCGCCCGTCCGCATCTCGGCGCGGTGACGGCAGCCGCCATGCTGGTGAACGAGGGCATCGAGCCGATCCTTCAGTTCACCTGCCGCGACCGCAACCGCATCGCGCTGCAAAGCGAACTGATCGGCGCCGCCGCGTCCGGCGTGCGTAACATTCTCGTGCTGCGCGGCGACGATCCGGACGCCGGCGACCAGCCCGACGCCAAGCCGGTGTTTGACCTCGACCCGCGGCAATTGCTCGCCATGGTGCGCCGCCTGCGCGACAGCGGCGAGTTGCCGTCGGGACGCAAGGTTTCGGGCCGCGCCGAATTCTTTCTCGGCGGTGCCGACAATCCGATCGACCCGCCGCCCGGCTGGGTGCCGGCGGGGCTCAAGGCCAAGCACGAGGCTGGCGCACAATTCATCCAGACCCAGTTCTGCATGGATGCCGGCGTAGTGCGCCGCTACATGGGCCGGCTGGCCGAGCAGGGCCTGGCAGACAAACTCAGCTTCCTGATCGGTGTGGTGCCACTGCGGTCGGCCAAGTCGGCGCGCTGGATCAAGGAAAAGCTGTACGGCGCGGTCATTCCCGACGCCCTCATCGCGCGCATGGAGGCGGCGGCCGATCCGGCGGCGGAAGGCCGCCAGATCTGCGTCGATATTGTGCGCGAACTGTCGGAGCTGCCGCATGTCGCTGGTGTGCACATTATGGCGCCGAACAATGACGCGGCGGTGCCGGACGTGATCGCGGCGGTGCGCGGCGGCGTCGCGCGCCTGCGCGGTTAAGCCAGCGCCCGGACCGCGGCGAACAGGTCGCGGACCTGCGCTTCCAGAATATTGCGGGTGATGAACACCACCCGGCTCTGGCGGTTGCTATCGGGCCACAGCTCGAGCTCGACCGGCGGATGCGCCAGATGCTGCACGAATTGCACCACCACCGGGCCGCGGCAGCCTTCGACGTCGAGGAAGCCCTTCACGCGCAACAGATCAGTGCCGCGCAGCGCGATCAGTGTGTCCATGCAGCGGGCAAACACCGGCCACGGCATGGGGCTGTCCTGCGTCAGCACGAAGCTGCCGATGCCGTCGCTATGTTCGGCCTCGGCGACAAAGGCGTTGCGCTCGATGGCAACCGGTTCGGTCAGCCGGGTCGGATCGAGGTCGCCGCTGACGGCTTCGATAATCTCGGCGCCCGGATTAAGCGCCCGCAGCCGCGCCGCCAGCGCGGCGGCGGCACTTTCGCCGGCGATGTCGGTCTTGGTGATCACCAGCCGGTCGGCCAGGATCGCCTGCTTGCGCGCTTCCGACGACCAGCCCAGCGTGTCGAGGCCGTTCTCGGCATCGATGACGGTGACCACCACCTCGACGTGGAATTCCTCACCCAGCGCGCGGTCAGTGGCAAACGTCTGAAGGATCGGGCTCGGATCGGCCAGGCCGCTGGTCTCGATGACGATGCGGCGGAAATCCGGGATCTCGCCGCGGTCACGCTCGATCACCATGCGCCGCAGCGCTTCCTGAAGGTCGCTGCGGGTGATGCAGCACATGCAGCCATTACCGAGCAATACGGTCTCGTCGGCGCTGGCACGGATCAAGGCGTCATCGATGCCGGTGGCGCCGAATTCGTTGACCACCACCGCGGTGCCCTGGCCCTCCGGCGTGCCGAGAAAGCGGCGCAGCAGCGTGGTCTTGCCGGCGCCCAGAAAGCCGGTGACGACGGTGACCGGCACGCGGGCGCCGCGCGCGCGCCGGAGCCTGCGTCCAAACGGTCCAGCGGCAGGGGAGGGGAAGATTTCGTTCATGACATACCGTCAACGCCCTCGAACCGGGGACGGTTCAGTAAACACCGCACGGACAGTGTGTCCAGACGCGACGTCATCCTCCGCCCGTCCCCGCGGAAGCGGGGACCCAGTTCTTGGCTCTGGATTCCCGCTTTCGCGGGAATGAGCGGAGCATGCGTGTGCCGCGTACTTAGGCCTAGAAGTCCATCTCCAGCGTGTACAGGCCGCCCGAGAACCGGTCGACCGTGTAGACGATGCCGCGCTCATCGACATAGACGTCGTTGAGCTGGATTGCGCCGACGCTCGAGCCCTTCGGCGCCGCCGGCACGAAGGCTGCGATTTCCTTCGGCTGGTAGGCGTTGGAGATGTCGAAAGCACGCAGGCCGCCGTTGAAGAAGGTGCCGAACACGATCTGGTCCGACTGCCAGGCGGTCGGCACCGGCGTGTTTTCGTGGATGTTGTGGGCGCCGAAGCGGCCACCGCGATCCTTGTAGGCATCGACCGGCGGCATCGGGCAGGTCGAGATTGGCACCAGGTTGCTTTCGTCGCGGGCGTCGAGAACCCAGACCAGCTTCGGCCAGTCCGATGCGTTGTTCTCGGTCGACTCGTCGGTCACCAGCATCAGGCCGCGATCGAAGAGCGGGACGGCGGTGTGCATGAAGCCGGTGTAGGGCGGCGAGTTGGTCCAGTGCGAGATCACCTTGGGGTTGGCCTTGTCCTTGATGTCCATCACGAACATGCCGCCGTCGATGTAGCAGAGGTAGAGCCGGTCCGGCCGCTGCGGATAGACGTTGGTGTTGTGGGCGCGGTAGCCCTTGTCCATCGGATGGCGCGGCGGCGGCGCCACGTTGTCGGTGGCCGAGGTGCCCGGCATCCACCAGCGGCCGACTTCGACCGGCTTGGACGGGTTGCGCACGTCGATGCAGCGGTAGAACTGGTCGTCGTTCGGGTGGCTCGGCTTGAAGTCGGGCGCGCCGGACGCCATGTGGACGAATTCGCCGTCGCAGAACCAGAGCTGGTGTACGCCGCGCGAGGTCGGCCCGGAACAATCGAAGAACGAAATCGAGCGCGGATTTTCCGGCACCGACACGTCGAACAGTTCGAGGCCGGCCGGCTGCTGACCGACCTTCTGGGTCTGGTAGGCGACCGACAGGATGTCGCCGGACAGGTCGAGCGAGTTGGAGCGCATATGCGTCGCCGGCAGTTCGGTCTGCACCACCACCTTCGGATTGCGTGGATCGGTTACATCGACGCCGGTGAAATTCTTCGGACCGCTTTCATGCGCGATCCAGGCGATGCGGCGGCCGTCTTTGGCGATCTGCACCGCAATGCCTTCGCCCATGCCGCCGAAGCCGCCGAGGTCGTTCTGGGCCAGCAGCTTGAAGTTCCACGAGACGGGCTCGGCAGCGTTTTTGTTCGGCGAGCCTGTATCCGTAACGGTCATCTAACTCTCCATTCGATGCGGCAAAGGGTGTTCGGCGGGCCTCGCAAGATCAAAGGCCGGCGTCACCGCCGGCCTTCCTGTCGTCGGCCATCGCCACGGCGTCCCCTCGGCGGGCGCGGCGGCAACGGGTCAGTGATTAGGCCTGCGCGCGGGCTTTGTCCATGAACTCCGGACGCAGCGCTTTCTTCCAGTCCGGGATCGCGCTGATCTTGCGGGTGTCGAGCAGGATCTTGGCGTGGTTGTCGAGGTAGGGCTGGAGGTCCTTCGGGAAGCCGGGGTCCACCTCGACCCGCGCCAAGGCCTTCTTGAACGTGGCCTTCGACATCGAATAGCCCTTGCCGGTGAAGAACGAGTAGATCACATCCGCCACCTTGTCAGGGTTGGTCTTGAAGTCGTTGGCGACATCAAGCCACGCCCTCAGGTAGGCCACCACCGCGTCCGGGTTCTTCTGCACGAAGTCCGACGTTGCCGCCATGAACACCGGCAGCTTGTCGAATGAGAAGAAGTCGACCAGCGTGACAGCAAGCCCGTCGTCCTCGGCGATCGCGTTGAACGGCTCCACCGTGACCATGGCATCGACGGTCTTGGCTGCCATCGCCGCGACCATGTCGTTGGTGTTCATACGGACTTCCTCGAAGTCGCCCTTCTTCAGGCCGGCGCCGGCTGCGATCTGATCGGTAAAGATATTGCCGGTGGAGGACCCGGTCTGGTTGGCGACCTTCTTGCCGCGCAGCTGCTCGATCTTGGTGATACCGAGTTCCTTGCGGGCCATCACCTGCGCCGTCTTGCCGACGTTCTGGATGACCGCGATGCCAACCAGATCGCCCTTGTCGTGCCCGAGAATGAACGACGGACCGGCATAGGTGCCCAAATCGACCTGACGCGCGACCATCTGCTGCATGGTCAGATTGCCCGACGGAACCGCGAATTCCTCGATCTTGAGACCACGTTTCTCGAGCAGGCCGGACTTGAGCAGGTAATAAGTCGGCATGCCCCACATGTTGGTCTGATAGCCTTGGCGGACCGTGGTAGTCGCCGCGGCCGGACCTATGCCGCCCAGTCCGGCTGCCACCACAGTGGCTCCGGTTGCCGCCAAATATTGCCGGCGGTTCATTCCCGTACGCAGAATCGTCATGGCGCATCCTCCTTCGGGTTGTCGATTTGGCGTTTTCGCCTTGTTGCGGTCAGGCCGCCTTGCTGGTGCCCTGACCCAGGTAATTGAGAAGCTGCTTCTGATGGTCGAGAAACTCCACGCTGAGCGGATCGCGCGGCCGCGGCAGCGTGATCGGAATCTCCGCTTTCACCGTGCCCGGGTGCGGCGTCATCACGATGACGCGGTCGGCGAGATAGACCGCTTCGGCGACGTTGTGGGTGACGTAGATGATGGTCTTCCCGGTCGTCTTCCACACATCGGCAAGCAGCCGCTGCATGTCGTCGCGGGTCATGGCATCGAGTGCGGCGAACGGCTCGTCCATGAGCAGAACGGCCGGGTTGTAGGCCAGCGCCCGCGCGATCGCGACGCGCTGCTGCATGCCCCCGGACAAATGGTGCGGGTAGGAGTTGGCGAATTTTTCCAGCTTCACCAGCTTCAACTGCTGCAGCGCAATTTCCTCTCGCTCTTCCTTGCCGATGCCTTTCATTTCCAGGCCAAACGCGACATTGCCCAGCGCCGTGCGCCACGGGAAAAGCTGCGCGAAATCCTGGAAAACGACGCCGCGGTCCATGCCATGGCCGCTGACCTTCTTGCCGCCAATGAGGATTTCGCCGCCTGTCGGCGTCAGAAATCCGGCGATGATGTTGAGCAAGGTCGATTTGCCGCAACCGCTGGGTCCGACAAGGCAGAGGAACTCCGACTCTTCCATGTTGAAGGTCGCACCCAGCACGCCTTGAACACGGCCGGCCGGCGTGTCGTAGGCCAGCGATACGTCCTTTACTTCGATCAGGGGCATTCAAGACTCTCCGCCGCTATTGCTGTTTCGTGCGTGTGCTAGCTTTTTGCCGACCGCATCATGCCCCACCGCATCACCGTATTGCGCTCGAGCGAACCGAACACCAGACGCTCGAAAGCAAAGCCGATGAAACCGATGACGGCCAGCGAGGCCAGCATGATGTCGGCGTTCAGGAATTCCTTGGCATCGAAGATTACCCAGCCGAGGCCCCAGTTCGAGGCGGCGATCATCTCGGCGCCGACCACGGCGATCCAGGCGCGCAGGAAGGATTGCCGCATGCCGGTGATGATGAAGGGCGAGGCCCCCGGAATGATCACCTTCCAGAACAGCTTGTGCTCGTCGGCTCCCATTGCGCCGGCGGCGCGCAGCCAGAGTGGGTTCACCGAGCGCACGCCAGACCATGTGTTGAAGATCATCGGGAAGGTCGCGGCGTAGAACACGATAATGATCGTCGTAAGATTGCCGATGCCGAACCACAGCATGAACAGGGGCACCAGCGCGAAGGATGGGATCGGCATCAGCGCGCTGACGAGGGGCAGGAAGAACTGCTCGACCCGGCGAAACCGGGCCATCAGGATGCCGAGCGGTATGCCGACTACCATTGCCAGGAAGAAGCCGAAAAGTACGCGATAGAGGGTGTACAGCGAGTGCATCAGCATGCTGCCGTCGAGCAGCATCGCGAACAACGTCCGCACGATCATCGGCAACGTCGGAAGCAGCGCGCGCGGAAACGAACCGGTCCGGGCGATCAGTTCATAGGTGGCCAGCGCCAGACCGATGGTGATCGCGGCGCGGCGGACGGCACGCCAGCTGGCTGCCCGTTTGGCAGGGTCGGGCGTTTTGTTGCCCTGAACGCCGGTATTTGCGCCGGTTTGAGCGACCATTGTCATGCGGTGATCATCCCCCAGCGAACCACGGTGTAGCGCTCGATCTTCTCGAACACGAGCTTCTCCAGCAGCAGGCCGATCACCGCGATCAGCAATATGCCGGCCATCATGACGTCGGTGTTGAGCATTTCGCGCGCGCCGAAGATCAGCCAGCCGAGGCCCCACGGCACCGCCGCCAGCATTTCGACGGCCACCAGAACGCGCCACGCCTGCGCCAGGCCGAGGCGCATCCCGGTCAAAATGTAGGGCAGGGCGCCTGGCAGGATGACGTAGCGGAACAGGCGCTTGTCGTCGGCGCCCATGGCCTGCGCCGAGCGCACCCAGATTTCCTTCACCGCCTTCACGCCGGTCCAGCTGTTGAAGATGATCGGAAACATCGACACGAAGCCGACCAGCAGCACCGCCGGAAAATTGCCGAGCCCGAACCACAACAGGAACAGCGGCGCGTAGGCAAGGCCGGGGATCGGCGCCAGGATACTGACGAGCGGCAGGAAGATATCTTCCGCGCGACGCGAGCGGGCCATCAGCACGCCGATGGTCACGCCGATCACCGCGGCAATGGCGAAGCCGGACAGCAGCCGCAGAACCGTCTCGAAGGCATGCATCGGAAGAATGCCGGCGACCGTCAGGCGGTACAGCGAGGAGAAGATTTCCTCCAGCGTCGGAAATAGCCGGCGGGAAAACACTTCGAGACGCGCGATGATCTCCCAGATCACAGCGACGACCAGGAATGGAAAAAGGTTGCGTCCGATGACGCGAAGATTCTCGCTGAGGCGCACACCTGCGCGTTCAGACGTCGAAGTGGCGACGGCGGCATCCTGCATGGGGTGCGGACTTCCTACCTTGGTCTCGTTTCCTCGGACCTCTTTGGGTCCCTGGCCTTATGATCGGCCTTGGGTGCAGGATAGCGTTTTGAAAGCAGACCACAAGCGCGACATGCATCATTAGGAAGGTGAGAACGCCCTCTGGTGGTTTTGCCGCGGAAACGGTAAAGGCGCGCAGGGCGTGGCCGGATCCGGCGCGAATTTTTTAGGAAAGGATTTCGTGATGTCGAAGAATGCACAAAAAATCGGCTGGATCGGCGTTGGCCGAATGGGCTTCCAGATGGCGGAGCGCCTCGCCAAGGCGGATCACGACATTACTATCTGGAACCGCACCAAGTCCAAGGCTGAGCCGCTGACCAAATTCGGCGCCAAGGTGGTCGACAAGCCCGTCGATCTGGCTGGCGTCGATATGCTGTTTGCCATCGTGTCCGAGGGCAAGGACCTCGAAGAGGTCTATTTCGGCAAAGACGGCATCGTTACCAATGCCAAAGGCAAGTTGCCGAAGACCTTCGTCGATTGCTCGTCGATCTCGGTCGAGGATTCGGTGCGCATCCGTGCACGCCTGAAAGAGCACAATATCGAATTCGTCTGTGCGCCGGTGTCGGGCAACGGCCAGGTCATCGCCGCCGGCAAGCTGTCTTCAGTGGTGTCGGGGCCGGAAGCCGCGGCCAAGGCCGCCATGCCGGTGATCGAGGTGTTCGCACCGCGCGGCGTGTCCTATGTCGGCGACGGCGAACTGGCGCGCATCTGCAAGATCGCGCACAACGTCATGCTCGGTGTCGTCATCGAGAACCTGATTGAGATCACACTGCTCGCCAACAAGATGGGCGTGCCGCGCAACGCCTTCCTGGCCTTCATGAACAACGGCGTCATGGGCTCGATGTTCACCGCCTACAAGACGCCGGCGCTGGTCAATCTCGACTGGACCACGACGTTCACGCCGGAACTGCTGCGCAAGGACCTCGATCTCGGCCTCGATCTCGGCCGCGAGTACGACGTGCCGATGCCGGTGACGGCGGCGACGCGTGAGGTCATCCAGCAGCACATCGGCAAGGCGCTGTCGCAGCCGAACGCCAAGGAGATTCTGGCGCAGGACTTCGCCAAGATGGCAGAGACCATGGCCGAGCTGGCCGGCATGAAGCTCGAGCCCGAGAACGTGAAGGTCGGTACCGGGCTGTAATAGAGGCCGCGCCCTCTCTGCGGCCGCCGCGGAGAGGGCGCCGATGGCTACGGCTTGGCGATGTGCCACACGCCGTTGACGCCGTCGCCGCTGACGTCGCCCGGCTTGGTATCCTTGATCCAGGTATACAGCGGCTTGCCCTTGTAGGCCCACTGCTTGCCGCCGTCGTCGCGGGTGATGACGGTGTAGCTGGCGGCGGGCTTTGCGCTGGCGGCAGCCATCAGCGGCGGCCAGTTGGTGGCGCAGGGCCCGTTGCAGGCGGACTTGTCGCCAGCGTCCTTGTCGAAGGTGTAGAGCGTCATGCCCTTGTCGTCGGTCAGGACTTTTCCCTTGGCGCTGTCGCCGGTTTTGGTCTGAGCGAACGCGAGCCCCGTGAGCATCGCAAGAGCCACGACGGTGACGGGGGCAACGAACTTATTCATGACAATCCTCCTGGTTGCGGACCAGCGTCGGTCACCCTGAATGAATCCCGCAAGGCGCCGTCTATTCCCTGCTCTGTCTCTAATATTGGCCGATCCGCGAGGATACCGCCGCGGGTTGCCGACCTGTGCCGGACGGTGTCAACTTGGGTAACCTGGAGGGGCGAATGCCATTCACTTTGTACAACGCGCCGCAATCGACCTGCAGCCAGCGGGTCCGCTTTGTCCTGCACGCCAAGTCTTTGCCGTTCGGGGAGGTGAAGCTCAATCTGCTGGAGGGCGATCAGCTCAAGCCCGATTATCTGAAGCTCAATCCGAACGGCGTGGTGCCGACGCTGGATCACGACGGCGCCATCGTTACCGATTCGACCGTGATCACCGAATATCTCGACGAGGTCTCGCCGGAGACCAGCTTTACGCCGGAGCACCCGCTCGCGCGCGCCCGCATGCGGGCACTCATGCATTTCTTTGACGAGATGCCGGCGCCGGCGGTGCGCGTGCCGACCTTCAACCTCGCCTTTCTGCCGAGCTTTCAGAAGATGAGCCGCGAAGAGTTCATCGCCATGGCGGAGAGCAAGCCGCTACGCCGTGAATTCATGATGAAGATGGGGCAGACCGGATTTCCGCAGCACGAGATGGACGACGCGCTCGGCCGCCTGCGCCGCACCTACGAACGCATGGATCGCGAGATCGAAACGAGCGGTGGACCGTGGCTGCAGGGCAAATCGATCACCCTCGCCGACATCGCTGTGATGCCGGCGCTGGTGCGCATGGATGATCTGGGCTTTGCCGACTGGCAGGATCTGCCGCGCGTCGCCGCTTGGTTCGAGGCGATTCGCGCCGAGCCGGCTTATGGGCCGACCTATTATCACGGCTCGCTGCTGAGCGAGCGCTTTCCCCACCTGCGGGAGAAAGCCTCGCGCACCGCCTGACGCTACTTCGCCGACGGCGCGGAAATGGCGGGCAATTCGACCTTCACGGTCGAACTCTTGCCGCCGAGATTGCCGGTCGCGAACAGCAGCCCGCCGCCAACGATAATTACAATCAGCGCACCGACCAGAACGCCGAGTACGCCGATACCGCCGCCGCCATTGCCTTCAGCCATAGTAGTCCCCTGTGAGTTAGCAGGGACTAAGTCGCGCCGTGGCGATTTGTTCCGAAATTTCTAGCGTGTGGGGGTGGGGGCGCGCGCCTTCTTGGCGTCTTCGAAGCCGTGCATGCCGCCGAACCATTGCACGGCGACCACTGCACCTTTCACAGGTTGCAACAGGCCGAGTGTGGAAACCAAAGCGATCGCCGGCCACGCCAGCATGCTCAGCAGCACCGGGGGGGCGTAATGGGTTTCGGCCGCCAGCACCAGCGGCACCAGAATATGGCCGACAACGATAATCACCAGGTAGGCCGGGAAATCGTCGGCACGGTGGTGGTGCATTTCCTCATGGCAATGCGGGCAGGTGTCATTAACCTTGAGGTACCTGCCGAACAGGGCACCCTCGCCACAGGCGGGGCATTTGCCGCGAAAGCCGCGCCAGAGCGCCTGCCCGGCGGTAGCGGGCAGGGGGGTCTCGGAGGCCGAAGCAGCGTGACGAAACTCGACGGGCATATGAATTAATTCCGGCGTTGCGTTGCACCATAGATAGTACCGCGGAACCGTTTCAGCCAGTCCTGACGCGCACGGCTGCCCTGCGCTAAGTCGCCGCGAACTTGGTAACCAGCCACAGCACCGGCATGCCGAGCATGGCATCGACGCTGGCGGTGGCGCTGCGCAGCCACTGCGGCGCCTGGTCGCTGTAACCGAACATCATCAGTGCAACGAATACCGGAATACCGACCACCATCCAGTAAGAAAAGCGGATCATCCGGGCGCGGCCTTCGGCGCGCTCTTTCGGGGAGACGTATCGGGGAACGTAAGGGGCCATGTCGTGCGCCAAAAAAAGGGGCGCGCGCCTGCGCGCGCGCCCGGTTGTGCAGCTAGTAGCGGTTGGAGATCGGCAGTTCTTCCGCCGGGAAGAGCGAGATCACCTTGCAGCCTTTGTCGGTGACGACGACCTCTTCCTCGATGCGCGCGCCTGAGAAGCCGTCCTTCGACGGGCAGAAGGTTTCGATGGCGAACACCATGCCTTCCTTGATCTCGGTCGGATGATCCATCGAGATGACGCGCGAGATGATCGGACGCTCGTGCAGCGCCAGACCCAGGCCATGGGCGAACTGCAGGCCGAAGGCTGACAGCTCATCGGGGAAGCCGAATTCGCCCGCCTTCGGAAAGGCTTCGGCGATGTGAGCGGTCGAAGCGCCCGGCTTGATGCGCATCATGGCGTTGTCGAGCCATTCGCGCGCCAGCTTGTAGGCGTCGTGCTGCTCCGTCGTGGCACGACCGACGGCGAAGGTGCGGTAGTAGCAGGTGCGATAGCCGACGAAGGCCTGCAGGATGTCGAAATAGGCCATGTCGCCGGGGCGAATCATGCGGTCGGTGAAGTTGTGCGGATGCGGATTGCCGCGCTCGCCGGACACCGCGTTGACCGCTTCGACGTCGTCGGAGCCGTTGCGATAGAGGAAGTCGTTGACCATGGCGACGACGTCGTTCTCGCGGATGCCCGGCTTGAGCTCCCGGTTGACGAGGTCATAGGCGCCGTCGACCATGCAGGCGGCGTGGTTCAGGAGCGCGATCTCGTCCTGCGACTTGATCTCGCGGGCTTCCAGCATGATCTGCTGGCCATCGGCGATCTTGAGGCCGGCCTTCTGCAGTTCGAACATCATCGGCGGTTCGATGATATCGACCCCGATCGGCATGTCGGCGACGCCGTGTTCGCGCAGGATGGAGGCGAGTTCTTCGGCGTGCTTCTTCATCAGGCCGAAAGAAGGGGCGACAGTGCCGCGCAGGCCGACCAGGCCGGCCTTGCAGTTTTCCGGCGCGAGCCACGGCGCGTAGAGCTTGTGATGAACGGCGGCCGAGCCGAAGTCCCACAAAATCGGTTCGCCGGTGCGGGTCAGCAGCGCCCAGCGCGCCAGTTTGTCGCGCTCCCACTCGCCGATCTTGGTCGAGGTCAGGTAACGGATGTTGTTGACGTCGAACACCAGCAGCGCGCCGAGCTCGGAATTCTCCAGCGCCTGCTTGGCCCGGCCAAGCCGGTAGCGGTGCAGGCGGCGGAAATCGACGCGCTCCTCGAAATCGACCCCCATGATGCCGAGCGAAGGCAGCGCGCGGCCCCAGTTGTGGCGGGGATTGATGTCTTCGGCGCTGATTTTGCGGACGGTTTGATCCATGGCGTTTCCTCACTCGGTCATTGTCATTGCAGGCCGGCTTTATAGCCGGTGCGTTGGCCGCTTTATAGACCTTGCCCGGCCATTTGCGAATCCGGATCGCGCGGCGGCGAACTAGGAGTTTAGTCAAAAACCGCCGGCGCGAGGCTTCACCTTGTCTTCAACGTTTGTCGGCTATGCCGGCGGGCGAGTGGTTCAACCCAAGGTGCCCGCCCGATGACGTTTCAGCGTATTTCAGCACTCGCCGCCGCCCTGTGCCTTGGCATTATAGTGCCGGCCGCGGCCGGTCCGAACACGGCGGGGCCTGAAGGCGTCGCCTTTTATACGCCGCCGTCGCCGCTGCCGAAGGGCGAGCGCGGTTCGGTGGTCTGGACGCGGGCCTTTGAGGGCACGATGGCGCTGCCGAGCGCCGCCCGCAACGTGCTGACGCTCTATCGCTCCACCGACGCGCAAGGCAAAATCGTACCGGTGACGGGCACCGTGTCGATCCCGCCGGGCGAAGCGCCGCGCGGCGGCTGGCCGGTCATCACCTGGACCCACGGCACCACCGGTCTGGCGCCGGCCTGTGCGCCGTCGCGCGATACCGACACGGGTCCCGAACACGAATACATCGCCGTCATCCGCACGCTGCTCGATGGCTTCGTTAAAAAGGGCTACGCGGTCGTCGCCACCGACTATCAGGGCCTCGGCGTCGCCGGCTTCCATCCGTTCCTGCAAGGCATTCCGACCGGCCGCAACGCGCTCGACATGCTGCGTGCGGCGCGCGCCATCGAGCCGAAGATCGGCAAGCGCTACGCCGTGATGGGCCATTCGCAGGGCGGGCAGGTCGATCTGTTCGCGGCGGCGCAGGGCGCCAAGTATCTTCCGGACTTCACCCTGGTCGGCAATGTCGCTTTCGCGCCGGGCTCGCAGATCGCAAGCCGGCTCGACGCGGTGATGAAATCCGGCAAGGTCGAACTGGCGCTGCCGTATACGCTCTACGTGCTGCAATCCTATGCCGCCAATCACCGCGGCATCGACCTCACCCGCATCCTGACCGCCGAGGCGCGGTCGCACCTGCCGGACCTGATGAATGGCTGCATGACGGCCGCCCTGACCAAGGGCTATTGGTCGACGGCCATCGCCAAGGATCAGTTCGTCGCCAAGCCGGACCTCGCCGCCTTCCGCAAGGTGGCGGCCGCCAACGAGCCGGGCAGCCTGCGCATCGCGGCGCCGACTTTGGTCGTGCAGGGCACCGGCGATAACACCGTGCTGCCGAAGGACACCGACACCACCGTCAAGAATCTCTGTGCCAAGGGCAATGTCGTCGCCTATGCGCCGATGCCGGGCGCCGACCATGACGGCTCCATGACGGCTGGCACCGCGCTGGCGCAGCAGTGGATCGATGCGCGCTTTGCCGGCGAGAAAGCCAAGAGCGACTGCGGCGCGCTGCCGCAGGCCGGGAAGTAGGCCGAGTTTTTTTATCCAGCGAGACGCCGCGCCGGATTGCCGGCGACGGTCGTGCCCGTCGCGACGTCGCGCGTCACCACGGCGCCGGCGCCGATAATGGCGTCGTTGCCGACGGTGACGCCCGGCAGAATCAGCGCGCCGCCGCCGATCCAGACATTGTCGCCGATGACGACCGGCCGGCCGAACTCGAGGCCGGTGGCGCGCGTCGCCGGATCGCGCGGATGGTCGGCGGTGAGGATCTGCACGCCGGGTCCGATCTGCGTCTTGTCGCCGATCGTGACGGCGACCACGTCGAGGATGACGCAGTTGAAGTTCATGAACGAACCGCGGCCGATGCGGATGTTGAAACCGTAGTCGCAATGGAAGGGCGGCCGGATCTCGGCGCCGTCGCCGACGGACGCGAAACGCTCGGCGAGCAGCGCGCGGCGTTCGCCGGCGGTCGCGCCCAGCGCCGCGTTGTAGCGCACCAGCCACGCCATCGCGGCGCGGTGGTCGGCCTGAATCTCCGGCGCGTTGGCATTGTACAGCTCGCCGTCGAGCATCTTCTGTTTTTCGGTTTTCATGGAGCTCCTGGTGTGCGGCGCTGGCGAGCGTCGGCATTATCGGGCGAGGCCGAGAACGACCAGCAAGGCGCGGTCGAGGCGGTCGAGCGTTTCCTGGTCGAGGGAGCCCAGTTTTCGGCGGACGCGGTCATAGCGTAGTGCGCTGACCTTGTCGGTCATGATCTGCGAGCGGGCGACTAAACCGTTTGCTTCGTCCGGCTCGACGATTGGACGGAGGATGGCCGGCTCCCGTATGTCCGAAGACATCGGACAGATCAGCACGCTGGTCGCGGATTGAGCGAGTTGGTCAGACTGGACGACGACGCCGGGGCGGGGCTTGCCGATGTCGCCCTGCATGACCATCAAAACCACGTCGCCGCGTTTTACTTCCATTCGCTGAAATCGGAGGCTTGCTCGATCCAGTCGTCAAGCGCTGCATTGTCCGGGTGCTTGGCGAGGTTTGCGATCTCCTGCTTGATCGCAGCTTGGATCGTCGGATCGCGCAAATCGGGCACCCAATACTGGACCGGCCGCAGACCCTGTGCGCGCAAGCGGTCGCGCCGCGCCTGCATGCGCTGCTTCGGGGTCTGAGGCTTGGGCTTGCGCGAGACGGGCATCGTGTTTCTCCGCTGAAGAAACGTAACATGTTACGCAGCGACCAACAAGCCGTGCGCCATCGCCCGTGTTCTTCAAGGCGCCGGGACGCCTGCGTTCCCTTTTTCCGTTTCCCCAAAAAGGGGAATGGAGCGCCGGGAGGCGCCGGGGGCTTGCGAGGCCCCTTTGAGGGCGGCCCTTGCGATCGGGCCGCCACGCGCGCCGAACCGGAAACAGGTTTGCGAGACCTGTCCCGGGGCGCGCGCGCCGCATGCGGCAGGTTTGCGAGGCCTGCCGCCGTGGCGCTGCGCCTCCCGGCGCTCCACCTGGTCAGGCCTGCGCTCGCGCGCCGGCCTGGCCGCGATGCGCATTGTCGGCGCACCGCACCTCGATCCTCCGCCGGCGTCACTCGAGATGACGGCGGCGGCGACCAAGACGAGTATAGGATAATATACCAGTAGGAATTATGTCAAGCGTCGGGCGTCTTCTCGGCTGACGCTTGTTGGATGCCGGGACGGCTCGTCATTCTCCGTTCGTGCCCGCGGAGGTGGGCATCCAGTCTTTGGCCAAAGGCTGGATGCCCACCTCCGCGGGGACGAGCGGATGATGAGGCACGCGCGCCGCTGCCCGTGCGCATCTACCCCGCTTTCGATCGCCTGCGATTCCCGCTAAGCTTGTCCCAATAAACAAGTTCAACGATAAATTTAGGGAGGATCCGGATGAAGACGTTCCCGACGTATGCTGCCGCATGTCTCGCCGTCGCTGCGGCGATGATCGCCGCGCCGGCGCAGGCGCAGACCTGGCCCACCAAGCCTGTCACCGTGATCGTGCCCTTCGCCGCCGGCGGCAACACGGATGTGGCCGCGCGCATTTTCGCCGACCGCCTGTCGCAGCGTCTGGGCCAGCAGTTTGTGATCGAGAACAGGACCGGCGCGGGCGGCAGCCTTGGCGTCGCGGCGATGGCGCGCGCGCAGCCGGACGGTTACACCCTGGGCGTCGTCACCGCCGGCACGCTGTTCATCCTGCCGCACATCTACAAGGACAAGCTCGGCTACGACGCGCGCAAGGACATTCGCCCGGTCGCGATGGTCGGCACGCAGCCCAACATGCTGATCGTGCATGCGAGCATCCCGGCCAAGACGGTCCCGGAGTTCATCGCCTATATCAAGGCCAATCCCGACAAGCTCAGCTACGGCACGTCCGGCATCGGTACCTCGCAGCATCTCTGCATGGAGCTGATCGTGCAGCACACCGGCGCCAAGATCGCGCATGTGCCGTACCGCGCGTCGAACCAGATCATCCAGGACCTGCTCGGCGGGCAGATCCAGATGACCTGCGACCAGTTCTCGACCGCCTACCCGCAGGTGCAGGCCGGCAAGGCGAAAGCCATCGCCGTGTCGTCGCTCGAGCGCTATGGCTTCGACAATTCGATCCCGACGCTGGCGGAGAGCATTCCGGGGCTTGAAGTCACATGGTCGGCGGTCTTCATCACGCCGGCCAATGTGCCGGAGACTATCCGCAAGAAGCTGGCCGACGAACTGATCGCGATCACCAAGGAGCCGGCCATCATCGAGCGGCTGAAGGCGCTGAGCGTGACGCCGGCCAGCCTGTCGGGCGCCGATCTGGAGAAGAACATCGCCGCCGACTACGCCAAGTGGCAGCCGATCGTCGAGCGGGCGAAGATTCCGCAGCCGTGAGGTTATGGCCGGGAAGCGTTGTGGTGTGCTTAGACCCGCGTCGTCATGGCCGGGCTTGTCCCGGCCATCCACGTTTTTAAGCCGGTAGGCGACTCAAGACGTGGATGCCCGGCACAAGGCCGGGCATGACGGATTGTGGCGAACGCCGTGCCGATGGCTGATGCGATGATCAGAGTCAGACGCGTAAAATCCGTTGGTGTTTTCCGGCTCGCAGTCGAGTTCTCCGACGGCATGCGAGGTGAGCGAGACTTTTCGTCTTTGATATCCGAAAAGACCGGACCGATGGCCGAGCCGCTTAAGGACGCCGCATACTTCGCCCGCGTCTTTATCGAGGATGGCGCCCTAACGTGGCCGAACGGTTACGACTGGGACCCGATCGCGCTTCATGATGAAATGAAAGATGCGAAGTTGCTGAAGCCGGCGCAGGCGGCGGAGTAGCGTCTGTCATGGCCGGGCTTGTCCCGGCCATCCCGGTTAGGCTGCTCTCCTAAGCGGGATCACCGGGCCAAGCCCGGTGATGACAAGGTCAGTGCCTCACACATCCACCTTCAGCGCGGCGATGAACGCCTCCTGCGGGATGTCGACCTTGCCGAACTGCCGCATTTTCTTTTTGCCCTTCTTCTGCTTGTCGAGCAATTTGCGTTTGCGGGTGGCGTCGCCGCCGTAGCACTTCGCGGTCACATCCTTGCGCAACGCGCGCACGGTCTCGCGGGCGATGATCTTGCCGCCGATGGCGGCCTGGATCGGCACCTGGAACATGTGCGGCGGGATCAGCTCCTTGAGCTTCTCCACCATGCCGCGGCCGCGTGTCTCGGCGCGGCTGCGGTGCACCAGCATCGACAGCGCGTCGACAGCCTCGTCGTTGACCAGGATCGACATCTTCACGAGGTCGGCTTCCTTGTAGTCGGTCAGGTGATAGTCGAACGAGGA
>JALHNV010000005.1 GCA_022843325.1 Pseudolabrys sp.
CGTCGGCGTCGAGATGGCGGATCAGAATGTCGACCATGGCGACGCTCCTTGTGATATCATTATGATATCATTGCCCCAGGCGCCGTTTCAAGGGCGCGGCACCAGCCTCAGAAGCCCCGCCGACCGCCGTTAAACCGAGACACCCCCCTTGCTGGCCGCACGCGCCGCGCGCAGGCTCAGGCCAAGTTCGTCCATAAGGCGACATCAGAGGGGGAGACGCATGACACCATTCACTGCACGACTCCGTCTTGTTTCGGCTGCGGCCGCGCTTTTCGCGGTCGCCGTCACGGCGCCGGCGCTGGCGCAATATCCCGAGCGCAACATCACGTTGATCGTGCCCTACGGCGCCGGCGGCGGCACCGACGTCACCGCGCGCATGCTGGCGCAGGATCTCGAAGCGGCGCTGGGCAAGCCGGTGACGGTCGAAAACCGCGCCGGCGGTGGCGGCTGGGTCGGCTGGGGCGCGCTCGCCCGCGCCAATCCGGACGGCTACACCATCGGCTATCTCAACGTGCCGAGCATGTATGGCGGCTATCTCGACCGCCAGCATAACCGCAGCGAGAGCCTCGCCAGCTTCACGCCGCTGATGAACCACGTGCTCGATTACAATGTCTGGGCGGTCAAGGCGGACTCGCCGTTCAAGAGCGTCAAGGATGTCGTCGAGGCGGCCAAGAAGACACCGAACGCCGTTACCGTGTCGGCCTTCGGCGCCGGCTCCGACGATCACCTCGCCATCCTGTCGATCGAGGCCGAGAACAAGATCAAGCTGATCACCGTGCACCACAAGAGCACGGCCGAAGCCAAGACCGCGGCGCTCGGCGGCCATATCCAGGTGCTCGGCGCCAACATCAGCGAGGTGGCGGAGGAGGCCAGGGCCGGCACCATTCGCGTGCTCGGCGTCATGGCGCCGGAGCGCTCGCGCTTCCTGCCGAACGCACCGACCTTCAAGGAGCAGGGCTTCGACCAGACCTGGTCGGTGTCGCGCGGCATCGCCGCGCCCGCCAACCTGCCCAAGGATGTCGAGGCCAAGCTGACGGCGGCGCTGGAGAAGACGCTGTCGTCCAAGGCGCACCAGGACAAGGCGTCGAACCTCAGCCTCGAGCCGCGCGTCATCAAGGGCGACGACTACAAGAAATTCCTCAAGGACAACGAGGTCTCGACCAAGACGCTGATGGGCTGGTAGCGCGGCCCGCGTCAACGGCAGTGGACATCAAATGGCGGGCGATCCGGGAGCTCCGTTTCCGGATCGCCGCGCGTTGCGCCGCGACAGCTTTTACGTGATGCAGAAGGTGTTCAAGTTCGCGCCGTCCAAGTGTCCGCCCGGCATCAAGTGAGACTCGTCGCCCGGATGGAGCGAAGCGACATCCCACCCGGGCTACAGAGACATCATCACGCTGTCTTGAGACGCGGCACCAGCTTTACCGCATTGTCGCGGTGGATCGCCTTCACTTCGTCGGGCTTGAAGAAGCTCTCCAGCGGCTTGATGTACTCGGCGGCGCGCCGGTACGGGTAATCGGTGCCGAACACGATCTGCGAGGCGGGCACCATCTTGGCCAGCGCCGACAGCGTGACCTCGTTCGGGATGGCCGCGGTGTCGTAATAGAAGCGGCCGATCTGCTTGTCGATCTGCGCCCGGGTCACCTTGCCGGCGAAGGGCGGCCGCGCGATCGACTGCACCGTGAAGCGCTCGTAGAACGCCGTAATCGAGCCGCCGCCGTGCGACCAGATCCAGTTGATGTCGGGGTATTTCTCGCCGAAGCCGGAGAAGATCACGGTGAAGATCGAGCGCGTCGTGTCGGTGCCGAATTCGATCAGCGCCGGGTCGATGTCGCGCACCAGGTTGACGCAGCAATTGGCGTTGGTCGGGTGGGTGTAGACGGTGGCCTTGCGGCGGTTGAGTTCCTGCCAGACCGGCTCGAATTCAGAGTAGCCGAGCCACTTGTCGCCATAGCTGGTCATGACGCCGACGCCGTCCACCTTCAGCGTGTCGAAGGCGTATTCGATTTCCTTCAGGCTCTCGGCGACATGCGGCAGCGGCAGCATCGCCCAGGTGCCGAAGCGGCCGGGGTGATCGGTCTCCAGCTTCTTGGCGAACTCGTTGCTTTCGCGCGCGATGCGCGCCGCGGTCGGCGCATCGAAGGGCGAGGCCTGCGGCGTGGTCGGCGAGGTGATGGCGACGCCGACGCCGCCTTTGTCCATGTCCTCGATCGTCTTCTCCACCGTCCAGTTGGTCACCGGCGGCGAGTCCATCTTGATGCTCTTTAGGCCGGCGACCCAGGTCGGCGGCGACACGTGGTGATGCACGTCGATGATGGTGCCCTTGGCCTGCGCGTAGGCCTTCGGCAGGAAACCGGCGAGCGGCGTAGCGGCGCAGGCAAAGGCGGCGGCGCCGCCGGCCAGCAAGGTGCGGCGGCTTAGGTTCGGTCCGTGAGACTGGCCGCAGTTGCAAAGCGTGGACAACGGTGAATACGCTGCGCGCATAACATGCTCCTTCATGTGTGACGTGCCGGCTTGCCGTCGGCGTCATGGAAGCTACTGCGCGCTCTCGACAATGAAAACGACATTCGCATATTGCGTTGCGGTATCCGCGCCGAGAACGAATGTGATAATCTTTCTCTCTTTTTTCTCTTTCTCTCTTTCTCGGTCCCGCCCATGTCCCCGCTGCCTTATGTTCCGGTTCCCGAATCCTTCAAATTGCCGCCGGGCATGAACTTCGGCGGCACGTCGGCGGTCGCCTTCACGTCGAAAGGCACGATGTTCGTCATCCATCGCGGCCCGATGCCGCTGATGGAGTTCGACGCCGACGGGAATTTCATCCGCGGCTTTGGCGACGGCCTTTTCGAGCGGCCGCATGGCCTGCGCATCGACAGCGACGACAACATTTGGGCAACCGATGTCGCCGCCAACATGGTCTACAGGTTCGATCCGTCCGGACGGCTGACCATGGTGCTGGGTGTCAAGGGCCAGACCGGCGAGTGGCATCCTTACGGCCACCTGCGGCTGTTCAACGAGCCGAACGAAGCGGTGGTCGGGCCGACCGGCGACATCTACGTGCTGCAGGGCCACGGCAAGGCCGAGTCACTGGTGCTGAAGTTCGATCGCGACGGCGACTTCATCAAGAGCTGGGGCAGCACCGGCAAGGGCCCCGGCCAGTTCGACCTGCCGCATTCGCTGGTGTTCGATCGGGCCGGACTGCTCTACATCGCCGACCGCAACAATGCACGCATCCAGGTGTTCGACGCCGACGGCAATTATATCCGCGAGACGTCGCATCCCGGCACGCCGTGCGGCCTGTTCATGGATGCCGACGAGCATATCTGGCTGGCGCATGGCCACACCGGCGAGATCATGAAGCTCGATCTCAACGGCAAGGTGGTCGGCGTGATGGAAGGGTCAGGGCAGGGCAAGGGGCTCGGCCGCTATGGTGAGGCGCACTACATCGCGGTCAGTCCGCGCGGCGAGATTTTCGTCGCCGATACGCTGAACTGGCGCGTGCAGAAATACGTCAAGCGTTAGGCGTCGCGACAAGCCCGGTCCGGGCCAGGACCGGCGGCCGCGCGCGGCGTGATATCGTCAGCGGAGCGCCCGCCCACCAAACGATTCGCCCGACATGCCCGGCCAAGCCCGCAGATTGCTGAAAGACATCCGGGCCGAATTGCCGGTGCTGGCCGGCGTTGCGACGACGGTGATTTTCTTCACCGCCGGCAAAGCTTGGACCACGGAGATTTCGAGCCTGCTCCCCGCCGCCGCGATGTTCGTCTGGCTGTTCGTGGTGATGATCTGGTGCGCCTTCGGCGTGGTGCGTCACGCCGAAGTGCTGGCCGACTATCTGGGCGAGCCGTTTGGCACGCTGATCCTGACCATCGCCGTGGTCAGCATCGAGGTCACTATCATGGCGACGGTGATGCTGGGTGGCGGGCCCAACCCGACCTTGCCGCGCGACACAGTGTTCGCGGTGCTGATGATCGTGCTCAACGGCATGATCGGCGTGTCGGTCGTGGTCGGCGCCCTGCGCCACCGCCAGCAGCAATACAATCTGCAGGGCGCAGTGGCGTTTCTGGCGGTGATCTCCTGCCTGTCGCTGATCGCTCTGGTGCTGCCGGATTTCACCCGGTCGACGACGGACCAGTCGCTGACGCCGCTGCAGGCGGTCGTGTTCGGCGGGCTGACGGCACTGCTCTATGCCGGCTTTCTGGTGATTCAGACTGTCCGGCACCGCACTTTCTTCACCGACACGGCCGCCGCCGCGGCTGCGACCGCTTCAGCGTCTGCCAGTCCCCGTCGTCATGGACCGGTGCATTCGATTCCGTATCACGCCGTCATGCTGGTGGTGACGTTGCTGCCGGTGGTGTTGCTGGCCAAGCCGCTGGCCAGACTGCTGGACCATGGCATCGAGGAATTGCACGCGCCGACCGCGTTGGGCGGCATCCTGATCGCGATCCTGGTGCTGTCGCCGGAAGGGCTAACCTCTTATCAGGCGGCCCGGCGCAACCAGTTGCAGCGCTCGGTCAATCTTTCGCTGGGCTCGGCGCTATCGACCATCGGTCTGACAATCCCGGTCATGCTGGCGATCAGTATCTTTACTGGCATACCGCTCGAGCTTGGCCTGCCGCACGCCGAAGCGATGCTGTTGGTCCTCACACTGTTCATCGCCAATATGACGTTCTCCGGCGCGCCGACCAACATCCTGCTGGGCGGCGTACATCTGGTTTTGTTTGCCACGTTTATCGTGCTGGTGTTTAGTCCGTAGCCAGGAGACCAAACCGGCCATGCCAACGATTATCTTTTTTGTCTTGATCGGCCTGATCGTGGCCATCCTTGCGAATGAATATGCGTTCGAAGGGGCTCTGTTCTCCAACAGGATGGTCGGCGGGCTGGGCGCGCTCGGTGTCTTGGCGGCGGTGTTCGGCTCGGCCGCGCTCGGCCGCTATCGCGGCAGCGGCTCCCGCGCGCTGCTGCATATCGCCATCTGGCTCGGCATCATCCTGCTGCTGGTGGCAGGCTATCGGATGTTCGGCTAGCCTCGGGCATTACCGCAGCCCGGGAGCCGTCCGATGCCTACACCGCCGCCTGTCGAATATGCCGATGCCTCGCCCGCGGTGCGCGCGGTCTACGACGACATCAAGGCGTCGCGCAACGTGCCGGACGTCAACAACTTCTGGAAATATCTGGCGCGCGATCCGGATACGCTGAAGCGCACCTGGGAGAGCATCAAGCACATCATGGCGCCCGGCGCGCTCGACCCGCTGACCAAGGAGATGGTCTATCTGGCGGTGTCGGTGACCAATGGATGCGCCTATTGCATCGCCAGCCACAGCGCCGCCGCGCGCAAGGCGGGCATGACCGAGGCGATGTTCGGCGAATTGATGGCGGTCACCGGCATGGCGAATGAGACCAACCGGCTGGCCAATGGCTATCGCGTTCCGGTGGATCGGGCTTTCGAATCGTAAAACCCGGCGCCGCGATGGCGCCGGGTTTTTTCTAATCACTCGCTGACTACTGCGCCGTATTGGGAGCGGGGGCCGCCGGTTCCGGCGTCATCGGAGCAGGCGTCATCGGAGCAGGAGAGGCAGCCGGGTCGGGCACCGTATTGGCCGGCGGCGGCGTAGTGACGCCCGAGCCCGTTGTGGTCGGTGACGTCACGGTACCTGCCGACGGTTCCGAGGCGAGCGGTGGCGGCGCCATATTGCTCGCGGTGTCGGTGCTGCTGTTCATGCCAGCAACCACAACGAACGCGACCAGCGCGAGCACCGCGACGCCGACAACCCAGCCCCACATGCCACCGCTGCGGCGGTCGTTGCGCGAGATGGGAGCGCCGACATGCGGGTTCCGCGGATCATTCGGATCGTTGAGGCGCGGGTCGGTCAAATTTGGGTCGGTGTAGCGGGGATCTGACATAAGGCCTCCTCGGGTTCCAGGCGTGGCGGCTTTCGCACGCGCACGATTCCGAAGGACAACCCGTCAACCGAGGTGTCAGTTCCAAGAAAACCTATTTGTGCGGTGCGGTCAGGCGACGCGGGGTGCCGTAATTTTCACGGCCAGTTTCCAAGCGATGCCGAA
Organism: Pseudolabrys sp.; assembly: GCA_022843325.1. Taxonomy (GTDB): domain Bacteria; phylum Pseudomonadota; class Alphaproteobacteria; order Rhizobiales; family Xanthobacteraceae; genus Pseudolabrys. The sequence continues at coordinate 6,061 of JALHNV010000005.1, forward strand.
AACCAGGAAGAAACAGGCCAGAAAGACCGGCAGACTCCATGCTGCAGACCAATGCTCAACGGTTCGCCCCACGAAATAGGCGCCGATTTCGCCGATCACCACGAAGACAGCGTAGGTCAGAATAAGCTGCATTTTTGTTTCCTCAGCCAGACATTGCCGCTCTTCTATCACACTCTCGGGCCGGTGCCATGCCTTTCAATAAAGGCTTGGGGGCGTCAAATTGCTGTGGCGCCCCATCGCGCTTGATGCGAGTGAAGTGCACTGACGCCGCGACCATCGTGTGCCGGAAATAACATGCGCCTCTCGGGATTGGCCATCGCATCGGCGCCTGTACTGTTCGTCCTGCTGTGGAGCACCGGCTTCATCGGCGCGCGATACGGGCTGCCCTATATCGAGCCGCTGACATTTTTGTCTGTGCGTATGGCGTTCGTGGTGCTGATCCTTGGCGCCATCGCGCTGATTTGGAAGGCCCGTTGGCCCAGCCGCGTCGATACCGGGCACAGTCTGGTGGCCGGCTGGCTGGTGCACGGACTCTATCTGGGGGGCGTCTTTACGGCGATCAGCCAAGGCGTGCCGGCCGGAATTTCTGCGCTGATCCCCGGCCTGCAGCCGATCCTGACCTCGACGATCGCCAACCGCTTCATGGGCGAGACGGTGACGCGGCTGCAGTGGTTTGGTCTGGCACTCGGCCTCGTTGGTGTCGCGATGGTGCTGCATGACCGCACCATGCTGGCCGCTGCAACGCCGCTGGGCTGGGCGGCCAGCATCGTATCGCTGCTCGGCATTACCCTCGGCTCGCTGTATCAAAAGCGATTTTGTGGCGATATCGACTGGCGCGCTGGCAACCTGGTGCAATACCTCGGCGCCGGTTTGCTGTTCGCCGCCGGAGCCTTTGCCTTCGAGACGCGTGAGATCCGCTGGAGCGGCGAGTTGGTGTTCGCGCTGGCCTGGCTGGTCATCGTGCTGTCGATTGCCGGTATCGGGCTCATGTACTGGCTGATCCGCCGCTCGGCTGCGACCAGTTTCGCCAGCCTGTTTTATCTGGTGCCGGCGGTGACGGCGCTGATGGCCTATCTCCTGTTCGACGAGCGTCTGGACGCCGTGTCCATCGCAGGAATGCTGGTCTGCGCGGTGGGGGTGGTGCTGGTCAACCGGGGCGGACGCCGGGGGCCGGCGGCGGCCAATGTGGCGGCGTCAGTAACCCGGAACGGGCCGGGCGGAACCGGTGGGGACCGCCGTGAACCTTGAACGAGCCCTCTCTACGGCCGTGGAATATGCTAGTTTGTTTTCGCTTGGGGCCCGTTGTGTTACATGGGTCGTGGGGGCGTTGGGCGCTACAAGCCTGCGATAGTGGGATTTCAATGGGAAGGCGTGTTTTCTGGACTGCGATCGGGGCGGTCTCGCTGATTGCCGTCGGCGGCTGGGCTTTCATTCAGTATCCCCAGTCTTTCGCCGCTATCACCTCCGCCCGCGTGCCGGCCGCTGGCGCGCCGCCGCAGGCTCAACCGCCCCGCGGCGGAGGCATCGCCGTCGAGACGGCGCCGGTTGCGGTGGATACCGTTATTGAAGACATCCGGGCGATCGGCACCCTGGGGCCGAACGAATCGGTGGTCATCTCGACCGAGATCTCCGGCCGGATTGCCCGTATCGGCTTCCAGGAAGGCGAGAAGGTCAAGGCGGGGCACGTGCTGGTCGAACTCGACTCGACCATGCTGCAGGCGGAACTCGACAAGGTTCGCTCCGATCTGTCGCTGGCGAAAGCCAATAACGACCGGGCGCTGACGCTTGCCAAGCAGGGCATCACGACCACCCGCGCCCGTGACGAGGCGGAGGCCGCCTTTCAGGCGGCGCAGGCCAACATCGCACTGGCCGAAGCGCGGTTGCAGAAATCCACGCTGACCGCGCCGCTGACGGGGGTCGTCGGGCTGCGCACCGTCAGTGCCGGTGCTTACGTCATCCCGGGCCAGCGGATCGTCGAACTGGTCGAGGTCGACCCGCTCAAGGTCGATTTCCGTGTGCCTGAACTGTTTGCGTCCCAGCTTCGGTCGGACCAGACGATTTTGGTCTCGGCCGATGCGGTGCCGGACAAGACCTTCGAAGGCAAAATAACCGCGATCGATCCGATTGTGGACGTGAACGGCCGCGCTATTCGTCTGCGGGCCCGCGTTCCCAATCCCGATGGCCTGTTGTCGCCCGGTTTCTTCGTTCGCATCCGCATCGTCGTCGACCGGAGAGAGAGTGCCATGCTGGTGCCTGAGTCGGCGATATTCCCGCTCGATGGCAAGACGCTGGTCTATCGCGTCGTGGATGGCCGCGCGGTGCAGACCGAAGTCGTTCTCGGTCAACGGCTGCCGGGGCAGGTTGAAATCCGCAAGGGACTGACAGCAAACGACGTGGTGGTCCGCGCCGGCCAGCAGCGACTGCGCGAAGGCGCGCCCGTCCGGGTTGTCGCTTCTGGCGGAGGCGCGACGTAGATGAACGCCTTCGAATTCTTTATTCGTCGGCCGGTCTTCTCGACGGTTCTGAGCCTTGTCATCGTTCTTTGCGGTATCGTCTCGTACGGCTCACTGACCGTTCGCGAATATCCCAACATCGATCAGCCGGTGGTCAACGTCACCACCGAATATCTCGGCGCCAGTGCCGAGATCATCGAGAGCCAGGTTTCGCAAATTCTCGAATCCTCCATTGCCGGCATCGCTGGCATCGAGACCATCTCGTCCAACAGCCGCTCCGAGATCAGCCAGATCACCGTGCGCTTCCGGCTCGGCACCGACGCCGACGTTTCGGCCAGTGACGTTCGCGACCGCGTTGGCCGCGTCCGCAAGCAGCTTCCCGCCGAAATTCTCGAGCCGATCATCGCGAAGGTCGAAGCCGACGCGCAGGCGATCATCAATATCGCTTTGACCAGCGACCGTCACAAGGCGATGGAGATATCGGATTACGCCGATCGCTATATTCGCGATCAGCTTCAGAACCTGCCGGGCGTATCCGAAGTCCGTATTTTCGGCGAGCGGCGCTATGCGATGCGGATCTGGGTCGACCGGGCGCGGCTGGTGGCGCACGATCTGACCGTCCAGGACGTCGAAACGGCGCTGCGCCAGCAGAACGTCGAAGTGCCGTCCGGCCGGATCGAGGGGCTGGATCGCGAATTTACCGTGTTGTCCCGCACCGGCCTGAAGACGCCGGAGGAGTTCCGCCGTATCGTCGTGAAAGACGTCGACGGCTTCTCGGTGCGCCTCGGCGATCTGGCGCAGGTTGAGGTCGGCCCGCAGGACGAGCGGCGATCCTCGACCTTTAACGGCGAAACCGCCGTCATTCTTGGCATCGTCAAGCAGGCCACCGCCAACCCGCTCGACGTCTCGCTGGCGTTGCGCAGGGTGCTGCCGCAGGTCAACCGCGACCTGCCGGCGGGGATGAGCATCAACCTCAGCTACGACCGCTCGGTGTTCATCGAGGAGTCGATCAAGGAGGTTTACAAGACCATCGCCGAGGCGGTGGTCCTCGTCGTCATCGTGATTTTCATCTTCCTGCGCACATTCCGCGCCACCATCGTGCCGCTGGTGACCATCCCGGTGTCACTGATCGGCGGCTTCGCCATCATGGCGGCGCTCGGTTTCTCGATCAATTCGCTGACGCTGCTCGCGATGGTGCTGGCGATCGGCCTTGTCGTCGACGACGCCATCGTGGTGCTGGAGAACATTCATCGCCATATCGAGGACGGCATGCAGCCGTTGCGCGCGGCCATTGTCGGCATCCGCGAACTGTCGGGTGCGGTCATCGCCATGACGCTGACGCTGGCCGCCGTTTATGCGCCGGTGGCGTTCTCGCCCGGCCGTACCGGCAAGCTGTTCGCGGAGTTCGCGCTGACGCTGGCTGGCGCCGTCCTGGTCTCCGGGTTCGTGGCGCTGACGCTCAGTCCGATGATGTGCGCCAAACTGCTCAAGGCGCACGAGAAACACGGCCGTCTCTACAACATGATGGAGAACGGACTTAACGCGCTGAACCGCGGCTACCGCCGCCTTCTGATCGTCACGCTGAAGCTGCGTCCGCTCGTGATGCTGGTCACGGTAGGCGTCGCAGCGTCCAGCTACTTCCTGTTCATGGGCCTGAAGTCCGAACTGGCGCCGATCGAGGACCGTGGCGTTCTGTTCACCACCGGCCTGGCGCCGGAAGGCTCGACGATCGAGTTTACCAATCGCTATTCCGGGCAGATCCAGGCGCTGCTGAAGCAGATACCGGAAGTGGAGACCTATTTCGTTATTACCGGGTCGCGCGCGGTCAATGAGTTGATCTCGTTCTCGCGCCTCAAGCCCTGGAGCGAGCGCGACCGCAGCCAGATGCAGATCGCGGCCGAGCTTGCTCCGAAGCTGGCCCAGATCGCCGGCATTCGCGCCTCGGTCAACAACCCGGGCTCGTTCGGACAGAGCCCCCGCGCGCGGCCGATCGAATTCGTCATCCAGACCGCCGAAGACTACAAAAAACTCGAAGACTACGTGAACCGGGTGATGACGGCGGCGCAGGCCTATCCCGGGTTGACTAACGTCGACAGCGATCTCGACCTCAACAAGCCGCAGCTCCAGGTCGACCTCAACCGCGACCGCCTGGCCGACCGCGGCGTCAACGTTCTGACCGTCGGGCAGACGCTGGAAACATTGCTGGGCGGCCGCCGGGTGACGCGCTTCATCCAGAACGGCGAACAGTACGACGTGGTGGTGCAGGTTCAGGCCGATGGACGGCGTACCCCGGGCGACCTCGCCGATATCTATGTGCGCGGCCGCAACGGTACGATGATCCAGCTCACCAGCATCGTCCGCACCGCTGAAACGGTGGCGCCCAAGGAGTTGAACCGCTTCAATCAGTTCCGCTCGGCCACCATCTCCGCCAACCTGGCACCGGGCTACGCCCTCGGTGAGGCTCTGGGTGCGCTTGAGAAGATTGCCGGCGAGGTCCTGCCTGACACCGCGCGCTACGATTATTCGGGCGTGTCGCGCGAATTCAAGGAATCCGGGTCGAGCCTCTATTTCATATTTCTTTTGGCGCTATGCTTCATCTTCCTGGTGCTGGCGGCGCAGTTCGAAAGCTTCATTGACCCACTGATCATCATGTTCACCGTGCCGCTGTCGATGACGGGGGCGCTTCTTGCGCTGAATTTGACCGGCACGTCGGTGAATATTTACAGCCAGATCGGGTTGATTACGCTGATCGGTCTGATCACCAAGCACGGCATTCTGATCGTCCAATTCGCGAACCAGTTGCAGGGCGAGGGCAAGAGCGTGCGGGAATCGGTGATAGAGGCCGCGTCGCTGCGGCTGCGGCCGATCTTGATGACCACGGGCGCCATGGTCGGCGGCGCTGTGCCGCTCGCGATGGCCAATGGCGCCGGCGCCATGGGGCTGAAGTCGGTCGGCTGGGTGATCGTCGGCGGCATGACCTTCGGTACGGTACTGACGCTGTTCGTGGTGCCGACGGCGTATACGCTGCTGGCGCGCGATCGATCGAAATTGCGGGGGCAGGATGAATTGGCGGCCGCCGTGAGCCATCAACCTGCAGAGTAGGCGGGCGCCGCTAACGGTTTGTTAACCAGAAATTAACGGCATAACAACCGCTGATGGAATAATATTGTCATCCCCGTGGATGCCGGAACATCTGCCGATGTATTTCTCGCTGTCGCTCAGGCGCGCAACCACGCTCGTCGCCCTTGCCGGGCTCCTCGCTTTCGTCGTGAGCTTTTCGGCCTTGACGATCTTCGCGCCGGGCTGGATCGCCAGTGTCACGCCGTCTCTTTCCGCCGCCGCTACTCATGCGATCGTCGCCGCCGTTATCGCTCAGGTGGCGATGAGCGTGGCCGGCGTTGTGATCGTCCGGCACCAGAGCTGGGAGGTGGCGCAGCTGCGAACCGCCATCGACAGCATGCCGCAAGGCCTGTGCATGTTCGATGCCGCGGAGCGTTTGGTCGTCTGCAATTCGCAGTACTACGATATGTACAAACTGACGCCGGCGGACGTCGCCGCCGGGTCGACGCTGTCCGAGGTTCTGGAAAAGCGGGTCGCCAAGGGCACATTTTCGCGCGATCCCCAGCAGTACCGCAGGGAATTTCTGTCCTCGGTCGCGGAAGGCCGAACCATGGTGCACGAGGTCAAGGCCGAGAGCGGCCGGCTTCTGCGCGTCACCAATCATCCGACCGGCAATGGCGGCTGGATCGGTACGCATGAAGATGTCACGGAGCGCCGGCAGGCCGAGCAGCAACGCGCCACCATGCAATTGCAGGAAGAGCGCCGCGCGGTGATCGACAACGCGATCGCGTCCTTCCGCCGGCGGGCCGAAAACCTCTTGCAGAAGGTGTCGAACAGCGCCGGGCAGATGCGCACCACCGCGGCCAGCCTGTTCGACGCTTCCGGCCACACCTCGCAGCGTGCCGAACGGGCGGTGAAGACGTCCAACGAGGCGTCGAGCAACGTCGAAAGCGCCGCTTCTGCCGCCGACGAACTGTCGAACTCGATTGCGGATATCGCGCAGCGTCTCAGTCACAGCGCCGATGTGGTGCGATCCACGGTCGGCGAAGCGCAAGCGACATATCGTGATATCGAAGTGCTGGCCGTCGCCGCGCAGAAGATCGGTGACGTCGTCAAGCTGATCCGCAACATTGCCGGGCAGACCAATCTGCTGGCGCTCAATGCCACCATTGAGGCGGCCCGCGCCGGCGAAGCCGGTCGCGGTTTCGCCGTGGTCGCGTCGGAAGTGAAATCGCTCGCCGTCCAGACCGCGAAGGCGACCGAGGATATTTCCAGCCAGATACTGGAAGTGCAGAACTCGACCGACAAGACGGTTGAATCAATCGGGCGCATCACGCAGCGGATGGGTGAGATCGACACCTACACGTCGGCGGCCGCGGAATCCGTGCGCGAGCAGAACATCGCCACCAGCGAGATTTCGCGCAACGTCGCCAGCGCAGCCGGCGGCACCAAGCTGGTGGTGTCGGTGCTGGACGAGGTGGCCGGCGCTACCAGCAAGACACAGCAATCGGCGCAAACCGTGCTGGCGGCGTCGGAATCGGTCGAACAGGCCGCCGCCGATCTGCGCAACGAGGTCGAGAGCTTCCTCAGCGAAGTGGCGGCCTAGGCCTTTTTCTCGCGCGTCATCACCAGTTGCGTCTGCGTCACCAGCGCGCACAGTTTGCCGTCGCCGCGGGTGATGCGCGTCTGCCAGACCATGGTGGTGCGGCCGCGGTGCAGTGGGGTGCATTCGGCGCGGGCGGTGTCGCCAATCGGGATGGCGGCAAAGAAATTGGTCTTGCTTTCGATCGTGGTCGTCGACTGGCCGGGCTTGAGGTTGGCCGAGGTCGCGGTGCCGCCCAGATTGTCGGCCAGCGCCATGATGGCGCCGCCGTGCATGATATCGAAACGGTTGTTGAGATCGCCGCGCATCGGCAGTTCGGCCGTGACGCGGTCGGCGGAGACATGCAGGATCTTGATGCCGAGAAATTCGGCAAAGGCCGGCTGCTTGAATGCCAGTTCGTTGGTCTCGTTCATGTCGGGTCTTCCAGCTTGAATGTCAGGTCAGGGTTTCGAGCCACTGCGCGGTCAGCGCGAGGTCCTGGTGGGTGAGGCCGTGGCCGGCCGGAACCACGGTATGAGTGACGGCCGCACCGGCTTCGCCGAGCACGGCGGCGAGCCGCGCGTGCGAAGCGGCCGGCACCATCGGGTCGGCGGCGCCGGAAAGCAAGAGCACGGGGGTATCGTTCAGGTCGGGCAGGTCGGCAGGCTCGAACGGCAGCATGGCACGGATCAGCGCGGCGCCGGACAGCACGCCGGGCTGCGTCAGCAGCAGCGAGGCGGCGATATTGGCTCCATTGGAAAAGCCCAGCGCAACCGGCGCGGTCAGTCCATACGCCGCGCGCGCGGCAGCGATGAAGCCGGCGAGCTCCTGCGTGCGCATCTTCAGGTCGTCGAGGTCGAATACCCCTTCCGCCAACCGCCGGAAGAAGCGCGGCATGCCGTGCTCGAGAACTTTGCCGCGCGGCGACAGCAAAGCGGCGCCCGGCGCCACTTGCTGGCCGATGGGCAGAAGGTCGTTCTCGTCGCCGCCGGTACCGTGCAGCAGCAGCAAAGGCGGCAGGCCTTCCTGCGTGGCCGGGACGAAGCGATGAATGAAGCCGAGGTCGGTCATGATGGGCAGATCCAAAAGATGAAGGCGCGGACCATGGGCCCGCGCCCTCATCATACACAGACTTCGCCGGATTACTTCGGCTGCGGTGCGATCCGGATATAGGGTTTCGGCTGCTTGTAGCCACCGGGATAAAGCGTCTTGGCTTCGTCGTCGGTGATTGCGCCGGTGAGGATGACGTCCTCGCCCTGTTTCCAGTTCGCCGGGGTGGCGACGCGATGCTTGGCGGTGAGCTGAAGCGAGTCCAGCACGCGCAGGATTTCATCGAAATTTCGGCCGGTCGTCATCGGATAGACCAGGATCAACTTGATCTTCTTGTCCGGACCGATGATGAAGACGTTGCGCACGGTCTGGTTGTCGGCCGGCGTACGGCTTTCCGCAGTGCCCTCGGTCGATGCCGGCAGCATGCCCCAGGCCTTGGCGATCTTCAGGTCGGTGTCGCCGATCATCGGATAGTTCGGCGCAAAGCCGACGACGTCCTTGATGTCGACCGCCCACTTGGTGTGGTTCGCCACGGGATCGACCGACAGGCCGATGATCTTGGCGTTGCGCTTGTCGAATTCCGGCTTCAGGCGCGCCATGGTGCCGAGCTCGGTGGTGCAGATCGGGGTGAAATCCTTCGGGTGCGAAAACAGCACGCCCCAGGAATTGCCCAGCCACTCGTGAAAGCGGATTTTGCCTTCGGTGGTTTCAGCTTCGAAGTCGGGCGCCGTGTCGCCAATGGCCAGTGTCATGTGAAATCTCCAGTGGGTCGCTGTTCGGGTCGTGCTGTATATAGGGCCGTGTTCCATGCCCCGGAATGGGCCTTGCCGCAAAGAGTAAGCATTGCGCGGCTTTTTAACTTTGACAGGACAGGGCTTTCATCGGTTGCCCCCCTAAAGGAATAAAATTCTCAGCATCCGGACACTTGCCCCGGTTCGTGCGTTGCGCCTCAGGTTTCCCTGATCGGAGTTGGCTTGTTGATGGATCTCGACGACATTCTGACGCGGTTCGCGGTGGCCTTGGGCATTGGCTTGCTCATCGGCCTAGAGCGCGGCTGGACGACGCGTGAGGCTGTCCCGGGAAGCCGCGCCGCCGGTATCCGCACGTTTTCGTTGTACGGCCTGCTCGGCGGCATCGTTGCTGCGCTGGCGCAAGCGGTCGGCTCGCCCGTCGGCGCCGGGCTGATATTGGGCCTCGGCTTCGTCGTCTATGCCGTCATCGTCGCGCTGTTCGAGCGCGAAGCGAACCGCGCGGCAGAGAACTATTCCGCTACCACGACCGTGGCGGCGCTGCTCACTTTCGCGCTGGCGGCCTATGCGGTGGTCGGCGACATGCGCGCTGCCGGCGCGGCGGCGGTGGCAGTCGCCGCAATTCTTGCTGCGCGCGAGAACATCCATCAACTGGTCGAGCGGATCACATGGCCTGAATTGCGCTCGACGCTGGTGCTGCTGGCGATGTCGGTGATCGTACTGCCGATCGTTCCGGACACGCCGATCGGTCCCGGCGATGGCGTCAACCCCCGCGGGGTCTGGCTGATCGCGGTGGTGCTCGCCGGTGTGTCGTTCCTCGGCTACGGCGCGGTAAAGATGTTCGGCGCCGAACGCGGCCTGTTGCTGGGCGCCCTGGCCGGCGGCCTGGTGTCATCGACCGCGGTCACCATGATGAGCGCCAAACGCGCGGCCGCGGGGGAGGCGACGCCGACGCTGCTCGCCGCGGGCGTGTCGATCGCGTCCGCGATCTCCTTTATGCGGGTGATGGCCGTTGTCGCTGCCCTGAACCCGGCTTTGCTGGTCTGGCTCGTGCCGGCGCTGGGCGCGGCAGCCCTGATCGCGGTGGCTCACGCCGCTTACGGATTTCTCCGCGCCGGCAAGCAGAAGAAGCGGACGCCGGCTGGCGAGTTCAGCAACCCGTTCAGCTTCTGGCCGGTGGTCGGCTTTGCGGTGTTCCTCGGCGTTGTGATCCTGGCGGGCCGCTACATCGGCGAGACCTTCGGGGCCCAGGGTGCGCTGATCGGCGCCGCCGGCCTCGGACTGGCTGATGTCGACGCCGTCACTGTGTCGATGTCGCGGCTGGCGCCATCGCCGTTGAGTGAATGGGCGGCCAGCGCCGCCATTCTGGTGGCGGTGCTCACCAACATGACCAGCAAACTGGCCATTGCCGCCTCGGTTGGCCGGGGCGCGTTCGCCGCCCAGGTCGCTGCGGTCACCGCCGGTTGTTTTATCGCCGGCGGGCTGGCGCTGTGGGCGGCGTCGATGATTGGGTCCACCTGAGGTTATTGACATTTTCGCTGCAACGCCGCAAAGCGGAAGAAGCCGGTCTCTGGGGTGCTTAGCGCGCGCATGTTCAAGCGTATCCTGATTGCTAATCGCGGCGAGATCGCCTGCAGGGTCATCAAATCCGCACGCAAAATGGGGATCGAGACCGTCGCCGTCTATTCCGACGCCGACAAGGACGCCCTGCATGTGGAAATGGCCGACACCGCCATCCACATCGGCCCGCCGGAAGCCGCCAAAAGCTACCTGGTCATCGACAAGATCGTCGCCGCCTGCCAGGCGAGCGGCGCCGAGGCGGTGCACCCCGGTTACGGCTTCCTGTCCGAGCGCGAGGCTTTCCCGCTGGCCTTGGAAGCCGCCGGCATCGTTTTCATAGGGCCGAACCCCAAGGCCATCGCCGCCATGGGCGACAAGATCGAGTCCAAGAAGGCCGCCGCGGCGGCCAAAGTCTCGACCGTGCCGGGCCATCTCGGCGTCATCGCCGACGAAAAAGAGGCGGTGAAGATCGCCAACGACATCGGCTATCCGGTGATGATCAAGGCCAGCGCCGGCGGCGGCGGCAAAGGCATGCGCATCGCCTGGTCGGAATCGGAAGTGGCGGAAGGTTTCGCCCGCTCGAAGTCCGAGGCCAAATCGTCGTTCGGCGACGACCGCATGTTCATCGAGAAATTCATCGTCGATCCGCGTCACATCGAAATCCAGTTGATCGGCGACAAGCACGGCAATGTCGTCTATCTCGGCGAGCGCGAATGCTCGATCCAGCGCCGCAATCAGAAAGTCATCGAAGAAGCGCCGAGCCCGCTGCTCGACGAGGCGACTCGCCGCAAGATGGGCGAGCAGTCGGTCGCGCTGGCGAAAGCCGTCGGCTATGACAGCGCCGGCACCGTCGAGTTCGTCGCCGGACAGGACAAGAGCTTCTTCTTCCTGGAAATGAACACGCGGCTGCAGGTCGAACATCCGGTGACCGAACTGATCACCGGCGTCGACCTCGTCGAGCAGATGATCCGCAGCGCCGCCGGCGAAAAGCTGTCGATCAAGCAGAGCGACGTGACGTTGACGGGATGGGCGGTGGAGAGCCGCGTCTATGCCGAGGATCCGTACCGCAATTTCCTGCCGTCGACCGGCCGGCTGACGCGCTACCGGCCGCCGCAGGAGCGTACCGCCGGCGGCATCACCGTCCGCAACGATACGGGCGTCTACGAAGGCGGCGAGATTTCGCTCTATTACGACCCGATGATCGCCAAGCTGGTGACGCACGGTCCGACCCGCGCCGAGGCGATCGAGGCGCAGGCCGAGGCGCTCGATGCCTTTGTGGTCGATGGCATCCGCCACAACGTGCCGTTCCTGTCGGCCCTGATGGCGCATCCGCGCTGGCAGTCCGGCAAGCTGTCGACCGGCTTCATCGCCGAGGAATTTCCCGAAGGCTTCGCCGCCATCAAACCCAATGGCGAACGCGCCGAGGTGCTGGCGGCGGTCGCAGCCGCGATCGACCACGTGCTGGGCGAGCGCAAGCGCCAGATATCGGGGCAGATGACCGGGCGCACGGTCAAGCGCGACAGCGAACGCGCGGTCTGGCTCGGCGACACCGAATACAAGCTCGAGGTGCTGCGCGAGAACGGCACCATCATGGTGCGTTTTCCGGGCGAGGGCAAAGCCGGGCTCCGGCATGTCGCCAGCGACTGGAAGCCGGGCGATCCCCTGTGGACCGGCAGTATCAACAGCAAGCCGGTGGCGGTGCAGGTCCGCAGCATCCCGAACGGTTTTGCGCTGTCCTATCGCGGCGTCGAGGCCAAGGCCTATGCCTATACCGCGAGCGAAGCGGCCTATGCCCGGCTGATGCCGGTCAAGCAGGCGGCCAATACCGCCAAGTTCGTGCTGTGCCCGATGCCCGGCCTGGTCATGTCGATCGCGGTCAAGGAAGGCCAGGAGGTCAAGGCGGGCGAGACCGTGGCGGTGGTCGAGGCCATGAAGATGGAAAACGTGCTGCGCGCCGAGATCGACGGCACGGTCAAGAAAATCAACGCCAAGCCGGGCGACAGCCTCGCGGTCGACGCGGTTATCATCGAATTCGCCTGAGGGTTTTCTCCCTGTTCCAGCAGGAACTGGCAGGGGTCCCGTGCGTTCGCTTTCCGAGACCAACGGAGAAGCGACATGGCCGATACGATGCCCGCCCAGCACCAGGACCACCAGCCGGGCATCGAAAGCGAGATGCGTCCGCGGCCCGACTACAGCCCGAAATACGAAGGCAGCGGCCGGCTTCTGGACAAGGTCGTCCTCATCACCGGCGGGGATAGTGGCATCGGTCGCGCCGTCGCGGTGGCGATGGCACGCGAGGGCGCGCGGATCGCCATCGTCTACCTCGACGAACACAAGGATGCCAACGAGACCCGCGCGCTGGTACAGGAGGAAGGCACCGATGCGCTGCTGCTGCCCGGCGACGTCGGCGACGAAGAGTTCTGCGACGCGGCGGTAGCGGCGACCCTGGAGCAGTTCGGCCGGCTCGATATCCTCGTCAACAACGCCGCCGAGCAGCACGAGACGGACGACATCCGCGACATCGATGCGACGCAGATCGAGCGGACCTTCCGCACCAACGTCTTCAGCTTCTTCTACATGACCAAATACGCCCTGCGCCGGATGAACAAGGGCGGCTCGATCATCAACACCACGTCGGTGACCGCCTATCAGGGCCACAAGACGCTGCTGGATTACTCCGCCACCAAGGGCGCCATCGTCACCATGACGCGCTCACTGTCCGAGGCCCTGGCCAAGGACGGCATCCGCGTTAATGCCGTGGCGCCGGGACCGATCTGGACGCCGCTGATCCCGGCCTCGTTTTCGCCCGACCGCGTCGCCGAGCATGGCGCCAGTGTACCGATGGCGCGGCCGGGCCAGCCGAACGAGGTGGCACCGTGTTACGTCTTTCTCGCCAGTGACGATGCGTCCTACATCAGCGGCCAGGTGCTGCATCCGAACGGCGGCAACGTCGTCGGCTCATAGCGACAGGAGAGCGGCCATGCCCCCGAAACGCGAACGCAGCCCGGCGCCCGATCTGGAAACCAACACCGCGCCCGACGCCATCGATTCCGATGTTCCGCAGCGCGAACCGGCGCCCACCGGGCCGGACGCCATCCCCACGCCCGAGCGTGAAGCCGAGGAAATGCCGGGCGCCATCGACTAGCGTTCCCGCGTCAGTCTGTTATTTCGGAAGGCGATGACGCTGTATTTCGCCTATGGCTCGAACATGAACCGCGCCGCCATGCAGCGCCGCTGCCGTGGCGCGCGGGCCATCGGCCCGGCGCGGCTTGAGGGCTACGGCTTTTTCGTCGGCATCGACGGCTGGGGTTCGGTCAAGCGCAAGTCCGGCGCCACCGTGCACGGCGTGTTGTGGCGGCTGACGCCGCGCGACGTCGCGGCGTTGCATGCCTATGAACTGCTGCACAAGGGGCTTTACGACGTGCGCCATCTGCCGGTGCGGCTTGGCGCGGGGCGTGTCACGGCGATGCTGTATGTGCTGCGCCGTCGCGCCATCGGCAAGCCTAAGCCCGGTTATGCCGAGTTGATCGCGGCCGCCGCGCGCGGCTGGAAACTGCCGGAGCCTTACATACGGTCCGTCGAGCGCTGGTCGATCTCGCGCTGGACCGGCGCCCGTATCATCGACGTTGGAGACGTCACATGACGGCGCGGGTGATGCTGCACATTCTGGTGCGCGGCCGGGTGCAGGGCGTCGGCTACCGCGCCTTCGTTGAGCGCGAGGCGGTCAGACGCGGCATCGAGGGCTGGGTGCGCAACCGACGTGACGGTTCGGTGGAAGCGGTCTTGGCCGGCGACGACGCGGTGGTGGCGGCGGTCATCGAAGCCTGCCGGCGCGGACCCTTCGCTGCCCGCGTCGATGCGCTCGATCATCGCCCGGCGACGGAGGCTGAATTCGGCGTCCGCGCACCGGGCGAATTGCTCTCGGTGCTGCCGACGGTCTGATCGCCGAACAGCGCGGCGAACTCGCGCTGCAGCACCATGTCGACTTCAGGCATCGACACCGGGATGCCGAGATCGACGAGGCTGGTGACGCCATAGCGCTGCTCGCTGACGCCGCATGGCACGATGCCGGTAAAGTGCGACAGGTCCGGCTCGACGTTGAGCGCCATGCCGTGCAGCGTCACCCACTGCTTCACCCTTATGCCGATGGCGGCGATCTTGTCCTCGAACCCATCGCCCTTGTCGGGGCGGCGCACCCAGACGCCGATGCGGTCCTCGCGCCGCTCGCCGCGGACGTTGAAGGCGGCCAGCGTCCGGATGATCCATTCCTCCAGCGAGGCGACGTAGCGGCGCAGATCCGGCCCGCGCCGTTTCAGGTCGAGCATGACATAGGCCACGCGTTGCCCCGGCCCGTGATAGGTCAGCTGGCCGCCGCGGCCGGTCTCGAACACCGGGAAGCGGGCGTCGACGAGATCCGCCATGTCGGCGCTGGTGCCGGCTGTATAGAGCGGCGGGTGTTCCAGCAGCCAGACCTGTTCGGGGGCCTGGCCGGCGGCGATGGCGGCGACCCGCGCGTCCATGGCGGCCAGCGCCTGCGCATAAGCGACCGGCCGGTCGCTGATCTGCCAGTCGACGGCGGCCGATCCGGCTGGCGCGGCCAGTCCCAAGGTCAGCCCGTCACGCGCGTTCATCATCGGTTAACCATAGCATGGTGACCTGAGGTCCACCCGCACCGGCGCGGGGCAACAGGGAAGTGGCACCGTTGAGCACATTCGACAAGGTTTCCGTGGACATATCGGTGGTGCTCGGCACCGCCATGATGCCGATCCACCAGGTGCTGCGCCTCGGCCGCGGCGCCGTGATCGAACTGGAAACCGCCGAGGACGACGCCGTCCAGATTCTGGCCAACAATTTGGCGGTCGCCAAAGGCAAGGTGGTGATCAACGGCAACAAGATCGCGGTTGAGATCGGCGACCTGCTGCCGCGCCCGGCCGACATGCGCTGAGGCCGTCCGGTTCACAGGTATATTTGCCCCGACGGTGGCCCCGGACCCGGGCGCTCCGCTTAAAGGGTTGATCGGGCTTGAAAAAAATCCGGCGCGACGGCGAATTCCGCCGCAGCCGGGCCTTGTCGCTGACAACCCTATTTGTTACACGGTCCGCTCTTGACGGGACGGGCAGGGATTTAAAAGCTTTCCGTTCTTTTCAATGCGGCCATGGCGGAATTGGTAGACGCACTGCCTTGAGGTGGCAGCGGGGCAACCCGTGGAGGTTCGAGTCCTCTTGGCCGCACCACGTTTCAGATCACCGAAACGTTGTGACGATTATGTCTTCAGACGAATCAGCTTTTCCTCCGGTCCGGGCGGTATCCGAAGCCGAGCAGGCGCGCGCGGTGGCGACGATCGTGCTGGCTTTTGGCACCGATCCGATGGCGCGCTGGAGCATGCCGGATCCAGAGACCTACCTGACGCATTTTCCGGCTTTGGTGCGGGCCTTTGCCGGTAGCGCCTTCGCCGAGGCCAATGCCCATGTTGTGGCGGATTTCGCCGGCGTCGCCGTCTGGCTGGCGCCGGGCCGCGAATCGGACGGCGAGGCGCTGGTCGCCATCATGGAAAAGGCCATGGACCCGGCGCGCTTTGCCGAAGGCGGTGCCGTGTTCGAGCAGATGGCGGAATTTCACCCGGCCGAGCCGCACTGGTACCTGCCGCTGATCGGCGTCGATCCGGCGCGGCAGGGCCAGGGGCTTGGCAGCGCGCTGATGCGCCACGCGCTCAAGGAATGCGACCGCACTGGCGTGCCGGCCTATCTGGAGTCCAGCAATCCCGGCAACGTGCCGTTCTACCAGCAGCACGGCTTCACGCTGATGGGCGAGATCCAGGCCGGCTCGTCGCCGGTGCTGTATCCGATGCTGCGCAAGCCGCACGCGGCCTGACGCTCAGCCGACGCGCTCGGTGGTGCGCTTTTCGATTTCCAGCAGCCGGTCGAGGCCGGTGGTGGCGTGGGCGCGCTTCATCTCCGCGGTGGCGCCGCCTTTGCCGAGGAACAAGTCGGGCTCGTTGCGCGCCAGGCACTCGTAGGACTGCCGCACCGCCTTGTACATCGCCGCGAAGGCCGAGCCGGACGATGCCGCCAGCCGGTAACCCATCGTGGCCAACTCCGCCGCCGAAGCGCCGAAGCCGGCAAAGCCGTCCTGCGGCGCGAACATCATCAGCGGCGCGGGAAGGCGCTCGGCGATCTTGCGCAATTCCTCGGCGTCGCGGGAATGAATGAACAGCATGTCGGCGCCGGCGCGGTGATAGATCTCGCCGCGGCGCAGCGCCTCGTCGAGGCCATGCAGCCGCCGGGCATTGGTGCGGCCGATGATGATGAGGTTCGGATCGGTGCGCGCCGCCACCGCTTCCTTGATCTTGTGCACCATTGCCTCCGGCGGGATCAGGTTCTCCTCGCCGATATGATGCTGCACGCGGCGGGGCAGGTACTGATCCTCAAGTTCGATGGCGGCGAAACCGGCCACCTCGGTCAATGCGATGGTGCGATGCATGTGCACCGGTTCGCCCCAGCCGCCGCCGGCGTCGAGCACCAGCGGGATTTTGCTGACGGCGCGGATGTCGATGCCGACATCGCACATTTCGGTCAGGCTGAGATTGGCCTCGGTGACGCATTTCAGCCAGCCGAGCGAGCCGCCGCTGAGATAGGCGGCCTTGAAGCCAGTGTCTTCGGCCAGCCGCGCCATCATCGGGTTGAGCGCCACCGGCGCCAGCACCAGGTCGTCGCCTTTGATCAATTCCTTGAGCGTCTTCATCGCCAGCCTCTCGGGTGGCGGCGCCGCCGGTGTGGCGGGCGCCGCGCGTATGATGGGTCGGGGTATTACTGGCCGATCTTCAGCCCGGTCTCGGCGACCAGCTTTTCCAGTTTCTCGATGTCGCTCTTCATGCGCCTGGTCCAGTCCTCCGGCTTGCCACCGGCCGCCGGGGTGATGCCGTGCATGGCAAGCTGCTTGTGCACCTCGTCGCTCTTGAGCGCCTTCTGCAGCGCATCGGCGAGCTTGGCGATGCGGTCCGGCGGCGTGCCCTTCGGCGCGACGAAGCCCGACCAGATGCTCATGTCGATCGGCTTGACGCCGGCCTCCACCAACGTAGGAACGTCGGGCGTGTCCTTCTCGCGCTGCTCGGAAGTCACCGCCAGCGCCACCAACTGACCGTCCTTGATCAGGGGCAGGGCGGTCGAGATCGGCGAGAACATGATCTGCACGCGCCCGGCCAGCAGGTCGTTCATCGCCTGCGAGCTGCCTTTGTAGGGCACGTGGGTGAGCTTGATCTTCTCTTCATAGGCCAGCATTTCGCCGGCCAGACGCGACACCGCCGCGGCACCCGACGAGGCATACATGATCGTGCCCGGCTCGGCTTTCGCCTTGGCGATCAGCTCTTTCATTGTTTTAACCTTGGCCGACGGGTGCGCCACCAGAATGCTCGGCGAGGTGATGGCGATGCCGACCGGTGCGAAGTCGGTCAGGATGTCGAATGGCGGCTTCGGCGTGGCGACGGCGTTGACCGCGTTGGCATTGCCCGCCTGGAACAGCGTGTAGCCATCCGGCGCCGCCTTCGCGACGGCATCGCCGGCGATCGAGGTGCTGGCGCCCGGCTTGTTCTCGATGACGATCTGCTGGCCGAGATATTCGCCCATCTTCTGCGCGATGACGCGCGCGGCGACGTCGCTAGCGCCGCCGGCGGCAAAGCCGACGACCAGCCGGATCGAGTGGGTCGGATAGTCCTGGGCCTGCGCGGCGGAGGCGAGGCCGAGCAGGGCCGCGGCGACCGCCGTGGTGCGGGCCAGGCCCTGAATGGAATTCTGCATGGTTGTTTTTTCCCTTTCGTTCGTTTGAAGGCGGTTAGCGGAGGCGCGTCACGCGCCTTCCGGAAAGATCTTCTCGAGCGTTTCGCCGGCCAGATTGAAGGCGGCGAGGCCGCGGAACAGCGCGGCGATGCCGGCGGTGGCGTGCAGTTCTTCCAGTGTGGCGCCCGCCTTGACCGCGGCCTTGCCGTGATTGACCGCAGCTTCCGAGGTCTGTGCCAGCAGGATGCCGAAGCAGATCAGTTGCACGGTCTTCGGGTCGAGCGCGTCGGGCGTGAGCGCGGTCATGCGCCAGTCTTCCAGCGCGCCGAGCAGTTTTGGATCGACCTTCATGCTCAGCTTCAGGCGCTTGCCGATTTTCGGCGGCGTGAAGCCGATCATGTCTTGGTAACGTTTTTCGAATTCCGCCAGGCTGCGGGGGCTTTCAGTCATGGTGCTAGCGACCTTGTGCAGAGGGATGTGGGTCAGAGGGTTGTGGCGGTGAGGGCGAGGCGGACGTTCTCGCCGGTGCGGCCGATGTGCTGGCGCAGCAGGTCGCACGCAGCATCCGCCTGGCGCGACATCGTGAGCTCGGCGATGCGGTCGTGCTCGCCGGGCACGTCGCGGTCGCCCGCATGGGTTTTGAGGAACATGCGGCGGTAGCGGTCGCTGTGATCGTGCAGCACCGAGCAGAAGTTCAGCAGCAGCGGCATGGCGCTCGCCGACAGCAGCGACATGTGGAAGGCGCGGTGCGCTTTTTCCCATTCCTCAAGGCCATCGCCGGACGGCGCGCGGCCGGTGCGGCGCAGCCGGTGCAGGGCGCCCGCGACCTGGCTCTCCCAGTCGAGATCGCCGTTGTCGATGGCGGCGCGCAGCGCCATGCTTTCGAATTCGACGCGCAGCCGCGTAATTTCCTTCAGCGCTTTCTCCGACACCGGCGGCACGCGAAAGCCGCGCTGCGCCTCGACATCGACCAAACGCTCGGCGCCAAGGCCGGTCAGGGCCTCGCGCAACGGGCTGAGGCTGACGCCGAACTCGGAGCGGAGATCGTCCAGCCGCAGCCGCGCGCCGGGTTCGAACCGCCCGGCGATGATGGCCTGACGCAGATGCGTGGCGAGACTCGCCGCCAGCGTCTGGTCGCCATTGTCCTTGGCCGCTGCATCGGTCATGCGTCACTGTCCACAAAGAGGCGCGTGCGGCCGGCAGGGCCGCACGCGTGTCAGGTCAGTTGATCTTGGCGCCGGAGGCTTCGACGACCTTGCCCCACTTGGCCGCCTCGGCGGCGAGGAAGGTGCCGAACGCCGTGCCGGTGACGGTGCCGGCCTCGGCGCCGAGTTCGGCAAACTTGGTGGCGATCTCCGGATCCTTCAGCGCCGTGGCGGTCGCGTCGCTCAGCGTCTTGAGCACGGCGGCCGGCGTCTTGGCGGGCGCCACCAGACCGAACCAGGCCTCGGCCTCGAAACCGGCAACGCCGGCTTCGATCATGGTCGGCAGATCCGGGAACACCTTGGAGCGCGTCTTGCTGGCGACTGCGAGCGGGCGGATCGTCTTGCCCTCGACCTGCGGGCGTACCGCCGGCATGTTGTCGAACATCATCGGGATATGACCGGCGATGAGGTCGTTCATGGCCGGCGCCGCGCCGCGATAGGGCACGTGGACGATCTCGATGGCTGCGAGGCTCTTGAACAGCTCGCCGGCGAGGTGATTGGTCGAGCCGTTGCCCGAGGAGCCGAAGTTCAGCTTGCCGGGCTGCGCCTTGGCCAGCGCGATCAGTTCGGCCACGGTGTTGGCTTTCACCGCCGGGTTGACGGCGAGGATGATCGGCACCGAGGCGACCAGCGCCACCGGCGCGAAGTCCTTGGTCGGGTCGAAATTGAGCTTGGCGTAAAGCGACTGGTTGATCGCCAGCGGGCCGGGCGCGGCCAAGAGCAGCGTGTAGCCATCGGGCGTGGCGTTGGCGACGTTGGCAGCGCCGACATTGCCGCCGCCGCCGCTCTGGTTCTCCACCAGCACCGTCTGGCCCCATTGCGCCGACAGCTTCTGCGCCAGCAGGCGCGCGATCACGTCATTGGAGCCACCCGGCGGGAACGGCACGACGATGCGGACGGCGCGGTCCGGAAAGGCCTGCGCCGGGGTGGCAAGGGCGCTGAATATCGAGGCCGCCAGCGCGGCGCAAAGAACGGCGGAAATCCGAGTCAGCATGTCTGTCTCCCTAAATCGATTTTATACATAACATCGATTTTCTGTATTGACCCATTCCGTGCCCCCGGTCAAACAGGTTCGGCGGTCGCCGGCCGTTTCACACAAGGAATGGTCATGACCGAAAGCGCCCGCCCCATGCACGCCTGTCCGGGCCCGGATCGCCACCCGCGCAAGCCGGACTTCGTGCTGCCGCGCGGCACGTGTGACTGCCACGTCCACGTGTTCGGACCGCAGGCGGATTTTCCGTTCAGTCCGCAGCGCAGCTACACGCCGGAAGACTGCACCTTCGCGGACCTGCAGCAGTTGCACGCCACGCTGGGCGTCGACCGCGCGGTGGTCGTTCATGGCGGCGCCCACGGCACCGACAACAGCGCCACGCTGGCGGCGCTCGATCGCGATCCGGCCCGGCTGCGCGGCGTTGCCGTGATCCCGTCCGGACTGCCCCGCACAACGCTGGAAGACATGCACCGGCGCGGCATGCGCGGCTGCCGCATGTCGACGGTGGTCAGCGGCGGCGCCGATTTCTCACACCTGGAAAAACTGTCGGACGAAACGCGCGATCTCGGCTGGCACATGGTGCTGCACTTCAATCGTTCCGTCGAACTGGTTGAGGTCGAAGCGCGGCTGAAGGCAGTCCGCAGCAACTTCGTGCTCGATCATCTGGCGCGTATCACCGGCGCGGAGGGGATCGGCTCGCCGGCCTTCGCCACCTTGATGCGGCTGCTCGACACCGACCGCTGCTGGGTCAAGCTCGCCAGCCTGTACCGGCTTTCGGCCGAGCCCTATCCGCACCGCGACATGCTGCCGATGATCGCGCGCGTCGTCAGCGCGCGTCCCGACCGCATTCTCTGGGGCAGCAACTGGCCGCACCCGATCTGCCCGGTGCCGATGCCGAATGACGGCGATCTGGTCGATCTCGTGCCGCTGTGGTTTCCCGACGCGACCACGCAACGCCTCGCACTGGTCGACAATCCGGCGGCGCTGTACGGGTTCGACAGCGTCGCCTGAGGCCGCGCTAGCGCCAATACGTATGGCGGGTCGGTCGCGGCCACGTCGTCGTCCAGGCGCGCCGCTGAATCGTTGTCTGTGTCCGGATCGGAGCGGCAGCCGTGGTCTTGCGGTTGGCCGTGTGCCGGGTCGTTGCCCCGGTGGTGTGCGGTGGCTTCCTGGCGACGCTGATGGTCGTGGTTCGGCTGGCGACCTGGGTGCGCGCAGCTTCGGGCCGCGCTGCTGGAGGGCGGGGCAGGGCCGCGGTCACGGGACGCTCGGCCATGGCGGGCGCGCTGGTCTTCACCACGCGCGGCCAACTGCCGCTGTCGGCGACCGGTGTGTCGAGCTCCGGCACCGACCTCGGCCGATCGCCGGCCGGAATGGCGTGCACCACCTTGAAGCCGCGTTTCTTCAATTCGCGCAGCAGCACCGGCACCGCCATTGCGGTGGCGGGGTGAATGTCGTGCAGCAAGAGCACGCCGCGGCCACGGCCTTCGATACGCTCCATCGCCTTGCGGACGATGTCGTCGGCGGTGACGTCGCGGAACCAGTCGTCGGCGACTTCGTCGGCGCTCCACACCGACAGCGACTTGGACGCCAGGTAGGTTTCGACCTGGCGGGTGCGCGCGAGTCCGGGGATGCGGAAGAACGGCGCCACCGCTTTCGGGTTGCCGGCGGCAGCCTGCACCGATGCGATCCCGGCGGTCACCTCGCGCTCGACCCGCGGCAACTCCATCTGGTCGAAGGTGAGCGGATGATTCTGGCTGTGCGTACCGATGACATGGCCGGCGTTGTAGATGCGCCTCACCAGGTCGGGATGCGCGGTCGCCATGCGGCCGACCAGAAAGAACGTGGCCTGCACGCATTCGCGCGCGAGGGCGTCGAGCACGCGCGTCGTG
This sequence comes from Pseudolabrys sp., assembly GCA_022843325.1. Lineage (GTDB taxonomy): Bacteria > Pseudomonadota > Alphaproteobacteria > Rhizobiales > Xanthobacteraceae > Pseudolabrys. Next base: position 28,375 of record JALHNV010000005.1, read on the forward strand.
TAGGGCGGCAGCGGTCCGTCGTCGAAGGTGATCACCACCTCGCGGTCATTGAGCGGCAGCGTGTTGCGGTATTGCACCGTACCGATGCGCGGGAAGGCCGAAGGCTCGACCGTGATGGTGCGCGCCGTCCCCAGCGCTTTCGGATTGCCGGGGCAGGGCGCCGCCATTGCCGGCGCAAGGGCCACGGTCAGACAACACAACGCCAACGCAACGCGACGCATGAAGCCCCCACTGTCCCCACTCGCACGCCTTCTGGCGCGACTCCGAAATGGGAAGGCTCATCAAAACTACGCGTCGCCACATTAACCAAAAATTAACCACGTTAAACCGCGTGCCTGTTGGGTTGCTGCGATTTGCCGACAGGCTGCGGCAAAAATGAAACGCTGTCCTGAAATGGCACAGTTTTAGTTCAGCGCACCGCGGATACCGGCGGGCACGACGTGAACGATGCGATAGCCGCGCTGCTTCAACGCGCGCAGAAAGGCGGGAAGCATGGCGGCGGTCTGCTGCTTGGTGTCGTGAAACAGCACAATGCCGCGTCCGGCCTGTTCGATGCGCGCCATGATCACGTCCAGCTGTTGCTCCGGCGACATCGGCAACCAGTCGCTGGCCCAGACATCGGCGCCGAATACGACAATGCCGCGATCGCTGAGGCGGTCGAGCAGGGGCTGGGTCGCGGCAAATCCGGGAAAGCGGAAGAACGGCATCACCGGATCGGTACGGCGGTGGCCGTAGACGGCAAACTCGTCGGCCGCGATGCCACGGTCGATCTCCGCCTCTGCCTTGTCGAGCGGCATGCGGTTCAATTCGGGATGCGAATAGGTGTGGTGGCCGATGCTGTGGCCCTCGGCCAGCGTGCGCCGCGCCAGTCCGGCATTCGCTTCTGCATTGCGGCCGAGCAGAAAAAAGGTCGCGCGCACGCATTCGCGCTTCAGCGCGTCAAGCACCCGGGGTGTGGTGCCCGGCCACGGTCCGTCATCGAAGGTCAGCACGAGTTCCTTGGCGCGCAGCGGCAACGTCGTCGGGAAATGCTTGCGGCCGACGCGCGGCGTGGTCTTGACATCGACCTCGATCACCCGCGCGGTTCCCAGCGCCTGCGGAGAGCCAGGGCAGGGCTCCGCCAGAGCGGCCGAAGGAACAAGGGCCGCGGCCAGCGCGAGAGCGACGATGCGAGTCATGTTTGCCTCTGAGGTGCTGCAATTGACCGCATGAAACCTGCTGCGGCAAGCGGGCATGTGTGACAGGGTTTACGCGTTAATCATTTGCGCTGCCGCGGCGGCGCGGCGTACAAGCGGACCACTCCCGTCCCGATAATCTGACAGAGGTCCGGCATGGCCGACTCCCAAGACAGCACCTTGCCGTTGCGGAACGAGGATGGCGCCATTCGCCCCGAATTCGTCGAGCGGGTCGAGAAGGCAATCGAGGCCGTCGACGTGGCCACCCTGCGTGAACAGGTCGCCGACCTGCACGAGGCCGACCTCGGCGACCTGGTGGAGGCGCTGCAACCGCCGCTGCGGTCGCGCCTCATCGAATTGCTCGGCATCGATTTCGATTTTACCGCGCTGACCGAGATGGATCACACGGTGCGCGGCGAGATCCTTGCGGAGCTGCCGCCGCGCACCGTCGCCGACGGTGTCCGCGACCTCGATACCGACGACGCGGTCGCGGTTCTGGCCGACATTCCGACCGAGGACCGCGCCGAGATCCTCAATCAGCTGCCGACCATCGAGCGTTTGGCGCTGTCCCGCAGCCTGGACTACCCGGCCGAGTCGGCCGGACGGCGGATGCAAACCGAGTTCATCGCCGTGCCGCCGGACTGGAATGTCGGGCAGGCCATCGACTACATGCGCGAGACCGCCGACCTGCCGGAGCGGTTCTATGAACTGTTTGTGGTCGACGCGGCGGGCAAGCTGCTCGGCATGGTGGCGCTCGACCGCCTGTTGCGTGCCAAGCGGCCGGTGCCGATCGCCGACCTGATGGAAGAAGACCGGCCGCGGGTGCGCGCCGACCAGGACCAGGAAGAGGTGGCGCGGCTTTTCCAGCGCTACAACTGGGTCGTCGCCCCCGTGGTCGATGGCAACGACCGGCTGGTCGGCGTCATCACCTTCGACGACGTCGCGGACGTGATCGACGAGGAGGCCGAAGAGGACATCAAGGCGCTGGGCGGCGTCATCAGCGACGAGGAATTGTCCGACACGGTTTGGACCGTTGTGCGCGGCCGTTTCAACTGGCTGCTGCTCAATCTCGGCGCTGCCTTCCTCGCCGCCAACGTGCTGGGCATGTTCGAGGGCCAGTTGCAGCAGATGGTGGCGCTGGCGGTGCTGGCGCCCGTGGTGGCCAACCAAGGCGGCAACGCCGCCATCCAGACCATGACGGTGGCGGTGCGCGCGCTTGCCACCCGCGAACTGAACGCCAGCAATGCCTGGCGCGTGATCCGGCGCGAATTGATGGTGGGACTGCTCAACGGCATCGTCTTCGCCGTCATCACCGGCGTCGCCGCCTATGTGTGGTTCGAAGTGCCGGGGCTCGGCGTGGTGATCGGCCTGGCCATGATGTGCAACCTGATCGCCGGCGCGCTGGGGGGCATTCTGGTCCCCCTGGCCATGCACCGGCTCAAGGTCGATCCGGCGGTGGCGTCGAGCCCCTTCGTCATCATGGTGACGGATGCGCTGGGTTTCTTCGCGTTCCTGACCATCGCGTCGTTGTGGTTTGGCATGAGATAGCCCGGAAAACACGGTAGTTACGCTTCGTTCACCGTGTTTCCTGACCCGGCATTAAGGCTGAATCCGTAACCCTGTCGGTCTGGCGCAATGGGGTGCGCCTGGGGTGATGCGGTGGACGGCGAGACCAGTGTGCAGGCGGCGGGGGCTAGCCTTGCGGGTGCGACCCGGGTGAGGGCACGGCGGCTGCTGTCCGCGTCACAGTGGATTGCCGTGCTGGCGATGCTCGCCGTCGGCGCCACCATGATCACCGCCGCCATCGGCTACGAAATGGCCCGTCGCAGCGACGAGCGCCTGTTGACCGAGCAGCGCGCCTCGCTGCGCAACGCCATGGCCGAATTCCGCGGCCTGTTCGGGCGCTCCGGCTCGCTCGACCCCGGCTTTGTGCGCATGGTTGAGCAGAATGCCGGCCTGCTGGACCTCAAGTTCGAAACCAATCCTGCTTCAAGCGGCCGCGAGATGCAGCCGGCCATCGATGCGCAGGGCCGCATCGCCGGGTTCTTCACCTGGGACCGGATCCATCCGATGACCGACACCATGAACCGGCTGATGCCGCTGATTGCCGGTATCGCCATCGTTCTGGTGATCTTCGCCGGCTTTGCGCTGGGAATGCTGCGGCGGGCCCGCAATGAACTGGCCGCCAGCGAGGAGCAGGCGCAACGTGTCGCCGACCACGACAAGCTCACCGGGCTGCCGAACCATGCCAAGATGCTCGAACAGCTTGATCTGGCGCTGACTGAGCGAGCCGCCTCCGAGATCACCAGTTTCGTGCTGATTGAAATCGATGGCATGGCCGATATCGATGCTCAACTTGGCCTGCTCGGCAGCGAAGACGTGATTGCGGCCGCGGCCGATGTGCTGCGCCAGGCCCTGCCTGCGGGGGCAGAACTGGGCCGGATTGGCAGCGACAAGTTTGCCATCACCATCACCGGCGAGGATGAAGTGGAGCCGGCGATCCGGGTCGCGCTCGACGCCTTGGCGCGTCCCGTTACAGGCGAAACAGCCGTCCGGATCAGCGCCTATGCCGGCTTTGCCCAGGCGCCGCGGCACGCCACCACCCGCAGCGAGCTGACCCGGCGGTCCGATCTGGCGCTGCGGGCCGCTGCCGAAAAAGGGCCGGGCTCAATCGTCGTCTTCGATATGTCGCTCGACGCCGCGTCGGCCGACCACAAATTCATTACACGCGAATTGCCGCGGGCGCTTGAGGCTAACGAACTCGAACTGCATTATCAGCCGATCGTCGCCGCCAATGGCGGACGGATGGTCGGCGTGGAAGCGCTGCTGCGCTGGACCCACCCGGTGCGCGGCGCGATCGGGCCGGCGGTGTTCATCCCGATTGCGGAGCGCATGGGGCTGATGGATGCGCTCGGCGCCTTCGTGCTGCGCCGCGCGCTGCAGGAGGCCAGACGCTGGCCGGATCTTTATATCGCGGTCAACCTGTCGCCGCTGCAAGTGCGCGACAGTAATCTGATCGAACTCGTGCGCGCCGCGCTTACGGAAAGCGGCGTCGCGCCGGAGCGGCTGGTGCTGGAAATTACCGAAGGCGTTCTGATCGACAATCCGGATGAGATGGTGCAGCGGATCGAGGAGCTGCATGCTCTCGGTGTCAGTGTCGCGCTGGACGACTTCGGCTCGGGCTACTCGAACCTCGGCTATCTGCAGCGTTTTCCGCTCGACAAGCTCAAGATCGATCGCAGCTTCGTGGCCGGGCTTGGCACGTCCGCCAACGGCGGGGTCATAATCCAGGCCATCGTGGCGCTCGGCCGCGCCCTTGGACTGACGGTGCTCGTCGAGGGTGTCGAGACCGAGCAGCAGCGGGTGTTGCTGAGGCTGGCCGGCTGCGACGAGATGCAGGGCTACCTGTTCGCCAAGCCGGCGCCGGCCCGGGCGATCGACCGGCTGCTGGCGCAGGTCAAGCAGGGCCGCACAGCGGGAGCCCTGACAGGGTAAGACGAAGGCGGTAATGTCGTCGCCGATCCCGGGAGGACGCGATGATCCCCAATGCATGGACGGGCTTCGACTTCGGCCTTGGCGCCGACGTCGATATGATCCGCACGACGGCCGGCGGCTTTGCTCAGGACCGCATCGCGCCGCGCGCTGCCGAGATCGACAGCCGCAACGAATTTCCCCGCGACCTCTGGCCGGAAATGGGTGCGCTGGGACTGCACGGCATTACCGTCCCCGAAGACCTGGGTGGGGCGGGCCTCGGCTATCTGGCGCACTGCGTGGCGATGGAGGAGGTGTCGCGCGCCAGCGCTTCGGTCGGGCTGTCCTACGGCGCGCACTCCAATCTCTGCATCAACCAGATCAACCGCAACGGCAGCGCCGAGCAGAAACGACGGTATTTGCCGAAACTGATTGCCGGCGAGCACGTCGGCGCGCTGGCGATGTCGGAGCCAGGCGCCGGGTCCGATGTCGTATCGATGCGGACCCGCGCCGACAAGAAGGGTGACCGCTACATCCTCAACGGCACCAAGATGTGGATCACCAATGGACCGGTCGCCGACGCGCTGGTGGTCTATGCCAAGACCGACCGCACCGCCGGCGCCCGCGGGATTACCGCGTTCATCATCGAGAAGGGCATGAAGGGGTTTGCCCCGGCGCAGAAGCTCGACAAGCTCGGCATGCGTGGCTCGGACACCAGCGAACTGGTGTTCACCGACTGCGAGGTGCCGGAGGAGAATGTGCTCGGCGCCGTCGGCAACGGTGTCAACGTGCTGATGTCCGGCCTCGACTACGAGCGCGTGGTGCTGGCCGCGGGGCCCCTTGGCATCATGCAGGCCTGCATGGATGTGGTGGTGCCTTATGTGCATCAGCGGCAGCAGTTCGGCCAGGCGATCGGCCGCTTTCAACTGGTGCAGGCCAAGATCGCCGACATGTACGTGACCATGAATGCGGCCAAATCCTACGTTTATGCGGTGGCGCGCGCCTGCGACGACGGCCGCACCACCCGGGAGGATGCCGCCGGCGCCATCCTGTATGCCGCCGAGCGGGCAACCTGGATGGCGCTGGAAGCGATCCAGTGCCTCGGCGGCAACGGCTATATCAATGACTTCCCGACCGGCCGGCTGCTACGCGATGCCAAGCTCTACGAGATCGGGGCGGGGACATCCGAAATCCGCCGGATGCTGATCGGACGGGAGGTCTTCGAGAAGACGCGCTAGCGGGGTGGGTGTCACTATTTTCGCAAGTGACACTTTACCCTTCATCTGCTAAACCCGTGCGATGGCACGCAGATCAAACCCGAAGGGCTTTGCCGAGCCGAAAACGCCTTACGGCGCTCCGCGCGCCGACGGCATCGTTGCGGACGACGTTGCACCGGGCAAACGCAGGCTTCCCGCGCCTGAAACGCTACCCGATGGCACCACGCGTTATTTTCTCGTCTTGGGTCCGAAGGGCCGCGTCCTGTTGCCGGTCGACCTGCGCGAGGCGATGGGCCTGCAGGAAGGCGATGTCATCACCGGCTGGCTGAAGGATGGCGAGATACGGATGCACAGTCATCGGCACGGGCTCCGCAAGCTTCAAGGGGAGGCGTCTTCGAAGGCGGCCACTGGCGTTTATGCCTCCGACGAGTTGATCTCCGAGCGCCGCGCGGAGGCTGCCAAAGAAGATGAGGAAACGCTGCTGGAACGTCCTGCGCACAAGAAGCGACGCCGTTGACCGTGGCGGTACTGGACGCCTCGGCGGTGCTGGCCGTCTATTTCAACGAACCGGGCGCCGAACCGGTGCGGGCGACCTTGCCGGGTGCGCTGCTGTCGTCGGTCAATTACACTGAGGTGATCGGCAAGTGCCTCGACCGAGGCGAAACAATTGGTGCCGTCATGCGCAACCTTGCCCTCATGGGCCTGACGATCATCGCCCATGACGCCCGTTTGGCACGCCGTGCCGGCGAACTCCGTCCGCTCACAAAGGCACGGGGTCTGTCGCTTGCCGATCGCGCCTGTCTCGCTCTGGCCGAGCGCGAGGGAGGGCCCGTTCTGACCGCCGACCGCTCATGGCGGGTGCTTGGCCTAGACGTTGAGGTCCGCCTCATCCGCTAGGCCATCGCCCATTAACTTTTGCCTGTCCCGAATCAGCTAGCTCATTGGCCGACCATCTTTTTGGGAGAGGCGGCCATGATGCGGGTGCGGTTGAAGGCGGACGGGCGCATTGTCGAGATCCAGCCCGACGGCAGCGAGAAGACGCTCAATCATCGCGATCCGGCGAGCTTCGTGCGTCAGGTGCGGGCGCGCTGCGGCCTGACCCAGGCGGCCTTTGCCGAGAAAATCGAAGTGCCGATCGAGACCGTGCGCAATTGGGAGCAGGGCAAGCGCCATCCGCGGGGCCCCGCCCGCGCCTTGCTCAAGCTGATCGACAGCGCGCCGGAGGCGGCCTTCGCCGCCCTCGGCGGCGGTCGCCGTTGACAGGCTGAGGCTGCCGAAGACACTCCGGTTCCGGCCGGAGTACCCCCCGTTGGCAGCGCCGCGCCGAGCGGGCATTCTCCGCCGCGCGCCCGCCTGAAAACCAAAATCCCGCGCCTCAAGGAGATATGCGATGCAGTACGTCGAAGCCCACGGTTGCCGAATTCCCACCATCGGTCTTGGCACCATGACCCTGAAAGAGGACGTCTGCGTCCAGGCCGTGAAGACGGCGCTGCAAAACGGCTACAATCACATCGACACCGCCAATTTCTACGGCAACGAGAAAGAGAACGGCGAGGGGTTCCGGCAGTCCGGCGTCAAGCGCGAAGACATGTTCATCACCACCAAGGTGCGCGAGAACAACCTGACGCCGGAGAATTTCCAGAAGTCGCTCGACCAGAGCCTGGCCAACCTGCAACTGCCTTACGTCGACCTGCTGTTGATCCACTGGAACAACAAGGACATTCCCTTCTCGGTCAGCATTCCGTCGCTGTGCAAGGCGAAAAAGGACGGCAAGGCCAAGCACGTCGGCGTCGCCAACTTCACCACCAAGATGCTGGACGAAGCCTGGGCCGTGACCACCGAGCCGCTGGTCTGCAACCAGATCGAGATGCATCCCTTCATCAACCAGGACAAGGTGCTGGCGGCGAGCAAGAAGCACGGCATGGCCGTGGTGGCCTATTGCCCGATCGCGCGCGGCAAGGTACCGGGTGCCGATGCGCTGGAGCGTATCGGCAAGGCGCACGGCAAGAGCGCGGCGCAGGTGTCGCTGCGTTATCTGGTGCAGCGCGGCGTCTCGGCCATCCCGCGCACCGCGACGCCCGACCACATGAAAGCCAATCTTGACGTGTTTGATTTCCAGCTCAGCGAGCCGGAAATGGCCGAGCTGAAGGCGCTCAACGCCACCAACATGCGCGTAGTCAATCCGCCGCATGCGCCGGTGTGGGACACGCCCTGATCTCGGCCACCGCCCGCTCATCCCCGCGAAAGCGGGGACCCGGAGCCAAGGCTTGCTGGCTCTGTCGTTGCAACCCTGGATTCCCGCGTGCGCGGGAATGAGCGGAGTGTGTTGATGCAGACCGTCGACGCCAAGGGTTTCAAGCTGCCGATTATCGGTCTCGGGACCTGGGATCTGCGCGGGCGTGACTGCGCCCGCCTGGTCGAACAGGCGATCCGTCTCGGCTACCGCCACATCGACACCGCGCAGATGTACGACAATGAGCGCGAGGTCGGTGAGGGCGTGCACGCCTCGGGGCGGCGCGCCGAGGTGACGGTGACGACCAAGGTGCAGCCGACCATGCTGGCGCCGCACGATCTGGAGCGGTCGGTGAAGGCGAGCCTTGCCAAGCTGCGGCTCGACGTCATCGACCTGTTGCTGATCCACTGGCCGAACCCGCGGGTGCCTTTGGCGGAGACGCTCGGCGCCATGGCCAAGATGAAGCGCGAAGGCATCACCCGGCAGATCGGCGTGTCGAACTTCACCGTGGCGTTGCTGGAAGAGGCGACGAAGGTGTCGAGCGAGCCGCTGGTGTGCAACCAGATCGAGTGTCATCCGTTTCTCGACCAGGACAAGGTCATCGCCGCCTGCCGCCAGCACGGCATGGCGGTGGTGGCCTACAGCCCAATCGCGCGCGGCGGCGCCAAAGGCGACGCGCTGCTGGAGAAGATCGGCAAGGCGCACGGCAAGACCGCTCCGCAGGTCTGTCTGCGCTGGCTGGTGCAGCAGGGCATCGTCGTGATCCCGCGCACCAGCAAGCGCGAGCGGCTGGAAGAGAACATCGCGATCTTCGATTTCGCACTGACCGATGCCGAGATGACGGCGATCGCGGGCCTGGCGCGCGGCGAGCGCATCGTCGACTGGACCTGGTCGCCGAAGTGGGACTGAGCGCGCAGCCGGAGGCCGCGCTGGTGCTGTTCTCCGGCGGACAGGATTCGACCGTGTGCCTGGCCTGGGCGCTGGAGCGTTACGCCCGCGTCGAGACCGTCGGTTTTCATTACGGCCAGCGCCACGCCATCGAATTGGACGTGCGGCCGCGGCTGCGCGAGCGCATGGCGGCGCTGAAGCCGGAATGGGCGGCGCGGCTCGGCGAGGACCATATGGTCCGGCTTGACGCGCTCGCCACCATTTCCGACACCGCGCTGACCCGCGACACCGCCATCGCCATGGCCGACAGCGGCCTGCCGAACACCTTTGTGCCCGGCCGCAACCTGATCTTCTTCTGTTTTGCCGGTGCGCTGGCCTACCGGCGCGGCGCGTCGCACATCGTCGCCGGCATGTGCGAGACCGACTATTCCGGCTACCCGGACTGCCGCGACGATACGGTCAAGGCCATGCAGGTGGCGCTGAGCCTCGGCATGGACCGGCGGGTGGTCCTTCACACGCCGCTGATGTGGGTGGACAAGGCCGCCACCTTCGCCATGGCCGTGGAACTGGGCGGGGACGCCTTTCTCGACATCGTTGTCGAGGACACCCATAGCTGCTACGTCGGCGCCCGCTCCCACCGGCATGACTGGGGTTATGGCTGCGGAGCGTGCCCGGCCTGCGACCTGCGGGCGCGGGGGTTTGCGAAATTCCGTGATGGACGGCTGACGAATGACCAACGGCACGATTGAGACGCGCAAGACTATCGAAGGCGGCATTTTCCTCGTTTTGTTCTGCCTGACCATACCGGTCGCGAACTGGATGATCGGCAATGTCGGGACCGTCTGCGGCCCCAAGAGCCCATGCCTGATTCCGGTGGCGCCGGGGCTGATGGCGCCGTCCGGCGTGCTGATGATTGGCGTGGCGCTGGTGCTGCGCGATCTGGTGCAGCGCCGGCTTGGCGTCGAGTTCGGCATCGCCGCCATTCTGGCCGGCGCGGCGATTTCCGCCGGGGTTGCGCCGGCGTCACTGGTGATAGCCTCGACCACGGCCTTTTTGCTGTCGGAATTCGTCGACTTCGCGATCTATACGCCGCTGGCGCGACGCCGTCTGGTGACCGCGGTGGTGCTGTCGTCGATGGCCGGGCTCTTGGTCGACTCGATCGTCTTCCTGTGGTTGGCCTTCGGCTCGCTCGAGTATTTGGCCGGGCAGGTCGTGGGCAAGACCTGGATGGTGCTATTGTCGATCCCGCTGGTGGCGCTGCTGCGCCGCCGCGACGCGCGCCTCGGACTCACCGCTGCTTGACGGAACGGACCCATGACCACTGCGCTTGAAGCCCTGAAGAACATCACCACCGGCACCATCACCACGATGCTGCTGAAGAAAGGCATTCGCAGATCCTGGATGGCCGGCGCCATGCCGCTCGGCTTTTCCGGCAAGCGGGTGGTGGGTGAGGCCTTCACGCTTCGCTTCGTGCCGGTGCGCGAGGATCTGGCGACGCCCGAAAGCTGGAGCGCGCCGATCTCGACCCGCAGCGCCATCGAGGCCATGCCGGAGAACTGCATCGTGGTCGCCGACGCCATGGGCGTCACCAGCGCCGGCATCTTCGGCGACATTCTCTGCATGCGCATGGTCAAGCGCGGCGTCACCGCGCTCATTACCGACGGCGTCATGCGCGACAAGCACGGCGTCCAGGCCACCGGCCTGCCGGTCTGGTGCGCCGGCATGGCGGCGCCGGCCTCGGTCAATCAGCTGACCTTCGTCGGCTGGAACGAGCCGATCGGCTGCGGCGGCTGCGCCATCTTCCCCGGCGATATCATCGTTGCCGACGATGACGGCGCGGTGGTGATCCCGAAAAACCTCGTCGACTTCGTCGCCGAAGGCGGCGCCGAGCATGAGCTTCTGGAAAGCTGGCTGGTGCAGGAAGTGGAAAAGGGCGCCAAGCTGCCCGGCCTCTATCCGCCCAACGAAGAAAACAAGAAGCGCTACGAAGACTGGAAAAAGTCGCGCTAGCGCGCCCTTGTCAAACCGTTGATTTCCACACGCGTTGGTTTAGGCTGGTCCGGTCCGCCAACCTGGGTCGCGCCGATGATCGGCCTGCGCACCTATAGTGTGGGAATGCTGCTGGCCTTGTGTCCCGTCGCGGGCCTGGCGCAGCCGGCGGTCTCGTTGGCGTCGATTGACCGCGATCTCAGTCGGTTGTGCGCGCGCCTGCCCAATGCCGGCGAGGACGGTGCGGCGCTGCGCGCCCGCATGGCGCAACTCTGGCGGCAGCGCACAGCTTATCTGGCGACCCTGCCGGCCGGCCAGCGCGCCGCCGTTGAGGCGCAACCAAGCCAAGCCTCGTCGCAATGCCTGACGCAGGCCCGGGCCGCGGCGGCGCCGTTACGCCCTCTCAGCCACGGCTCTGCGAAGAAATCCAACAGTCCGCTTGTCTATCGCGACGGCGTCGGCGAGTCGCCGACTGCCGCCGGCCGGCCCACGCCCGCCCGCCGCCCGGCTTCGGCCAATGGCGGCGGCCCTCCAGCGACAGTCGACACATCCATCTCCGTTGATCGGCAGCCTGTCAGCCGCGACGAGGCACAACTGACGCCGTTCTTTCCATGGCCGCCGCCGGCGCCATCCGGCCGGCGTCTGTTGCAGGTGGCCGACCTCGGCGGCAACACGCCAGTGAACACTTGGGGCCATGTCGCCGACCGATTTGTCGCCTACATCAGGGGCGGCCGGTTTCGATCCTGGGGCTTTTACTCCGCCCCCGGCGGCTTTGCCGTGGTGCCCCAGATCGAGCAGCTTGACGATCGGACCGGCCAGGCGTTTCCGGGAGACGAACGCTGGGCCACCGAAATCCGCATTGCCAGCACCAGCGTGCTTGAGGGACTGCTTACGGTGCGACGGCCGAAAGGCATCTATCGCACCATCGTATTCGTGCTGACCACCGATCCGCGCACCGGCGATCCGGTGACCGATCCGCGCCGGATGATGGAGGCTGCACGCCGCTGGGGAATTTCGGGTGCTGTCGATTTGCCGGCATCGCTGCGCGACCGGCCTGTCACGCCGGACCAGCGCCTGTTTGCGCTCGTTTACGAATTCCAGAGTCCCATCAGCGGTCCGACCACCGTCAATTCGCCGGGCCGCTGGGACATCGACCGGCATCTGCGCGATGCCGGCCTGGCGCTGCCGCAATGACCGTGCACAAAGCCAAGACTTGGTTGTTCATCGGCTGGGCCTGCGCCGTGGCGCCCTTGATGATCATCCTGGTGATGCGCCAGCTGGGCGGCGAGTACGGCAACGACGCTCAAGATGTATGGAACTGGTTCAGCCAGTTTGTGCTGCCGACGCTCACATTGCTGATCGGCGCCTTCACGGTGTCGGCCGCTCCCGCCGATCACAAGCCGCTCGACCATCCGATGCTGTTCTGGATCGCGGCTGTGCTGTCGTTGTTCTATATCGGGCTGCTGTATGTCGTTGTCGGCAAGCAGGTGTTCACGACCCTGACCTACCAGGAATATTTCAAGCAGACGGCGCTGTTCCTTAGCTTGATCCAGGCCGTGGTGATCGGCGTCGTCGGAAAATTCTTCATCGAAAGCGGCCGCTGATCGACAGTTGATGCCGCGGTTGCTATGAACCGCCTGGCGGGAATGCGTTTTTCGAAGCGGGTTTGAATGTTCTTCGTTCTGTCCAAGACCGTCGCCTTTCTGCTGATGCCGTCCAATATTCTGGTGTTGTCGTGTGCTGCGGGCGTCGTCCTGCTATTCACGCGCTGGCGGCGCGCCGGCCGCTGGCTGGCAGGCGTCAGCGTCGTCGCGCTGCTGGCGATCGGCTATCTGCCGGTCGGCCGTCTTTTGCTCAACGTTCTTGAAGACCGCTTTCCGCGCTGGGACGCGTCGCGCGGCGCACCCGACGGCATCGTCGTGCTGGGCGGCGCCATTCACGGCGTGCCCGGCCGCCCCGGCGACGAACCGAGTCTGACCGGCGACGGCGCGCGGGTTGTGGCCATCGGCCGGCTGGCGCGGGCTTATCCGAATGCACGGATTATTTACAGCAGCGGCGATGCCAGCCTGCTGGCGAACAGCCGGCCGGAAGCCGATTTCGTGCCGCCGTTGCTCGATGCCATGAGCGTGCCGCGTGAGCGCGTGACGCTGGAGGCGCGTTCGCGCAATACCCAGGAGAACGCCATCTTCAGCAAGGAATTGGCACAGCCGAAGCCGGGCGAACGCTGGCTGGTGGTGACCTCGGCTTTTCACATGCCGCGCGCCATGGGCTGCTTCCGGCGTATCGGTTTCGAGGTCGAAGCCTATCCGGTGGGCTGGCGGACGCCGCCAAAGGTATCGCTTTTGCCGCGCGGGGTGTTCGGCGCTGGACTGGCCATGACCGATTTTGCCGCACATGAGTGGATCGGGCTGGTGGCCTATTGGCTCACCGGCCGCACCAGCGAATTGCTGCCGGGCCCGACGGCCTAGTCGAACGCTCTGCGCGACTCCGACGAGAACTGCCGCCGCCACATCACGATCACCACGCCGGTGGTGGTCAGCACCAAGGGCAGCGGCCCCAGCAGCCAGCCGAGATAGCCGAGCGAGAAGAAGAAGGCGCGCTGGCCGCGGTTGAAGTGGCGGCCGGCGTCGGTGCAGACATGCGCCGCCCTCTGTACAAAGGCCCGCGCCGCCGGCGTGTCGCGCTCCTCCAGAGGCGGCGCGGCGCCGACCATGATGGCGAAATAGTTGAACAGCCGGTACGCCCAGGCGAACTTGAAAAAGGCGTAGATGAAGATGACGATCAGGCCGAGCATCTTTACCTCCCACAGCTGCCGCGAGGGCAGTGCGCCCTGACCGAACAGCGAGATGACGGGCAGGATGTCGTCCGAGGCGCGCATCAACGTCAGCGCACCGCCGATGGCAATCAGGCTGGTGGAGGCGAAGAACGCCGTGCCGCTTTGCAGCGCCGCGGTGACCTGGGCATCGACCATGCGCATGTCACGCGCCACCAACCGCTCCATCCAGTCGTCGCGGTAGCCGTTCATCAGGGAGTTGAGGCTGGTTTTGCCCTTGGCGGTCTTCTCGATGACGATCGAGTAGATCAGCCAGGCGCCGACGAACCAGGCGACGGCGAGAATGTCGGGCAGCGTGATGGTGGCCATGGTCATCGAACGACTCCTGCCGCAATGGTGCCCGTTCGGGCGGCCTGCGACAACCGGGGTCGGTCATCGGCCGGACACTTGAGCGGCGTTGGCGGCTCTGCCACCATGCCGCAAAAGGAGCTCTCATGCCGCAGACGATTACCCTCGGGACCAAGGAACTGGTCGCCGCCGCCGAACGCGAGATCGAGACGATCCCGGTGGAGGAGGCGATCGCGCTCGCCGGCCGTGACGACACCGTCCTGATCGATATCCGCGACATCCGCGAATTGCAGCGCGACGGCAAGGTGCCCGGCGCCTTCCATTGCCCGCGCGGCATGCTGGAATTCTGGATCGATCCCCAGAGCAGCTATCACAAGCCGGTGTTCGCGCAGGACAAGCGTTACGTGTTCTTCTGCGCCGGCGGTTTGCGCTCGGCCTTGGCGGCGCATACGGCGCACACCATGGGTCTCAAGCCGGTCGCCCATATCAAAGGCGGATTCGGCGCCTGGAAGAAGGCCGGCGGCGCCGTTGAGGCGCCGGCGCCGAAACCGGACGTTGCGGCGAAGGCGTAACATGCCATGGCGCTGACGCTGATCATCGGCAACAAGAACTACTCATCCTGGTCGCTGCGGCCCTGGATCGCGATGAAGGCGGCGGGCATCGCTTTCGACGAGAAGGTGCTCCCGCTCTACGAGCCGGGCAGCCGCGAACAGGTGCTGGCTTTCTCGCCGGCCGGCAAGGTTCCTGTGCTGATCGACGACGGCCAGCCGGTCTGGGAGTCGCTGGCGATTCTTGAGCACTTGGCGGAGCGCTTTCCCAGCGCGGGGCTGTGGCCGGCAGATCCGGTGGCGCGCAGCCACGCCCGCGTGGTTGCCAACGAAATGCACGCCGGCTTTCAGGCCCTGCGCAAGAACTGTCCGATGAACATCTGGCTGCCGCCGAAGCTGCGTCCGCAAGGCGACGACGTCATGGAGAACGTCTGGCGCATCGACGCGCTGTGGCGCGACTGCCGGGCGCGCTTTGGCCACAAGGGACCGTTTTTGTTCGGCGGCTTCGGCGCCGCCGATGCCATGTATGCGCCGGTGGTGTCGCGTCTGCACAGCTATGGGCTGCCGGTCAGCGAGGGGGCGACCGCCTACATGGCGGCGGTCATGGCAACGCCGGCCTGGCAGGAGTGGACGGCAGCCGCGCTGCAGGAGCCGTGGGTGATGCAGCACAATGAGCCGGATTGGCCGCTGGTACGCGGGGCCTGAGAAACCAGCCAATTTTCATCACATCGGCGATCGAACCAAAGTTCCCTTCGGGCGTTGAGTTCCCGGGTCTTCGCACGGGGTACAGCGCTCGGATGATTCTCAAACCGGACCAGAACGTTTGGCGCACCGCGCCGGCGGCGCGGGCGGCCGTGCTGATAGATGGCGCCGAGTATTTCGCGGCGGCCCGCCAAGCGATGATCAAGGCCGAGCGTTCGATCATGATCGCCGGCTGGGATATTCACAGCAAGACGCGGCTGGTCGGCCCTTCGGGTGAAGCAGATGACGGTTACCCGCCGCTATTCGCGGAATTTCTCGCCCGGTTGGTGGTCGAACGCCCACAACTCCAGATCAATCTGCTTCTCTGGGATTTTTCCGTCCTCTATACCGGCGAGCGCGATCCGTTCCCGACCTTGGCGCTGCGCTGGTCGACTCCGGACCAGATCAAATTCTGTCTCGACGACTGCGTGCCAATAGGCTCGTCGCAGCATCAGAAGCTGGTGGTGGTGGACGACAAGATCGCCTTCAGTGGCGGGCTGGACATCACCATGCGGCGCTGGGACACCGGCCGCCACGAGCTGGACAATCCGTACCGCATCGATCCGGACGGAAAAGCCTATGAGCCGTTTCACGATGTGCAGATGGTGGTCGACGGCGAGGCGGCACAGGCGCTCGGCGAATTGCTGCGCGACCGCTGGGCCTGCGCCGCCTGCGAGACCGTGCGCGCTGTCAAAACCGAGGGCGATCCGTGGCCTGACCACGTGACGCCGGAGTTCACGGATATCGAGGTCGGCATCGCACGGACCCTGCCGACCTACGAAGGCCAAACCGACATCCGGGAAGTGCAGCGCCTGTTTCTTGACAGCATCGACGCCGCGGAACGATCGATCTATATCGAAAACCAGTATCTCACGGTGGCAGCGGTCGCGGAGCGGTTGGCCCGGCGGTTGCGCGAAAAGCCCGAACTCGAAGTGTTGATCGTGGCGCCGAAGTCGCACGATTCGTGGCTGGAGGCGCACAGCATGCGCGCCGGCCGTATCGCCTTTACGCGCACGGTGAAGCAAGCCGGCGGCGACCGTTTCCACCTCGTCTATCCGAAGATTACCGATGGGGAGCGCAGCGCCGCCACCATGGTGCATGCCAAGGTGATGATCGTCGACGATACTTTCCTGCGCATCGGCTCGGCCAATCTCAACAATCGGTCCATGGGCACCGATACCGAATGCGACCTGATAATCGAGGCCAGCTCGGACAAGGAACGTGCCGGCATCGCCAATGTGCGCAACCGTTTGCTCGGCGACCACTGCGGCGCCAGCGCCGACGAGGTTGCCGCCGCACTGGAAAACGCGGGCGGGTCGCTGCTGACGGTGGCGAAAACGCTGAGCGCCAACGGCCACAGCCTCGCGCCGATCGAGGATACGTCGGAGGGCACCGAAGAACTGGACACCGTGTTCCAGAGTGTGGCCGATCCGGAAAAGCCGATCGGCGCCGAAAAATTCGTCAGCAACATGACCGGCGGTATCGTGCCGGTCCGGCATATCTCCACCGTGGTCAAGGTGGTGCTGGCGGGGCTGGTTGTGTTGGCGCTGGCGCTGGTCTGGCGCTACGTGCCGCTGGCCCGGCCCGACGAGGTTCGCGAGGCCTTTGCGTCCATCAACGGCAACGCCGCGGCGCCGTTGATCGTGGTCGGCATTTTTATTGCCGCCGGCCTCGTGTTTTTTCCGGTGATGGTTTTGATCGCCGCAACGGCCGCCGCTTTCGGCCCGTGGCTCGGCTTTGCCTACGCCACAGCAGGGGCGCTTGCCAGCGCGCTGGCGGCCTACGCCATCGGCCGGATGATCGGAAAACGGCCGCTGCGTAATTTCCTCGGACCGCGGCTCAACCGCGTTCGCCAGCGTGTCGCCAAACGTGGCGTCATCACCATCGCTGCAGTGCGGCTGGTGCCGGTCGCACCGTTCACGGTGGTCAACCTGGTGGCCGGCGCCAGCGGCATCCGTGTTTTTGAGTACATGGCCGGCACCATGCTGGGCATGTTGCCGGGTCTCGTGATGATTTCGGCAGTCGGACATCAGATTGCCCGTATCATGACGGCGCCGACCCCGACCGACTTCGCTTTGCTAGCCGCCGTGGTGACGGGCTGGATCGCCGTGTCGGTCGGCGTGCAGGCTCTCGTGTCGCGCTACTCGACCGGCCAGGCGTGACGGTGACGGCCCCGCCGACCGTCCGGGTCATGACCTGGAATATTCACGGTGCCTTCGGACGCAATCCGCGTTTCGATCTGGCGCAGGTCATCAAGCTGATCCGCCGCTGGCACCCCGACGTCGTTGCGCTGCAGGAGGTCGACTCGCGGCGCTGCATCGACGGTGCCGCCAATCCGTTCGAATTGCTGCCGGCGGCAATAGGCGTGCACGGCATCGGCGCCAAGGCGCTGACCACCAAAGACGGCGACTACGGGCAAATGCTGGTCAGCCGCTGGCCGATCGTGACGCATGAGGTGCGAGATATCTCGTTCGGCGAACGCGAGCCGCGGCGTGCCATCCGTGCCGAGGTCGATACGCCGTGCGGGCCCCTGACGGTCGTTGCAACGCATCTCGGCCTGAGCATCCGTGAGCGCCGCGATCAGGCGCGGGCGCTGATGCAACTGGCGGCGGGCGAGGGCCCCGCCGTGATCATCGGCGATTTCAACGACTGGTTCTGGCCGGGTTCTGTGCGGGCCGTGTTGTCCGGCGAATTTCCCGGGCGGACGACCAACCGGACCTTCCCATCATACTTCCCGCTGCTGCGCCTCGACCGGATTTATTGCCGGCCGCGCACGGCGCTGGTGCGCAGCTTCGTTGATCCGGCCGGAAAGGCGTTGTCAGACCACCTGCCGGTCATCGCCGACATCGCGCTTGACGCTCACCAGGGCCGCTCCAGCGAATTGGTGACGTGTTCGCGGTCGGGCGAGGTAAAGCAGAGGCCAACGCACAAGTAGGGCAACTCCGGGTGCGGGTTGTGGCCGCGGTGGAATTTGGCGATCGGCTCCGAATAGCAGTCACCGGCCGTGGCTTTGACCAGGACGCCCTCTTCGAAATGCGCCTCAAATTGGCCCTGGAGGCAGACGAAGAACGCCGCGCCGTTGTGGCAATGCCAGTTGGTGTAACCGCCGGGGACGATTTCGGCATTGTAGATTTGCACCTTGGCCTGCGCGTCACGCGGCAGCGACGCATAAAGCGTGTCGAGCAGCAGATTTCGGTGAAAGCCGTGGCCGGGGGGCACAAAGCCTTGCAGCTTCAGTTTCAGATCCTTGTAATCGTCGGTGCGGGCGTCCATGACATCGTCTCCATGCGGGAGATCGGATGCTAATACGCCGGAACGCGCGGCGTGAAGACGTCCTAGGGCGCGAACAGCAGAAAGCCCGGCACGCGGGCCGGGCTTTCAAGTTCCGCCGAACGTCCAACGATCAATCGTTCACGGCGTCCTTGGCTGCGTCCTTCATGCCACCGATGGTGTTCTGAACCTTGCCGGCAACCTGCTGGGCCTTGCCCTCGGTCTCAAGCTTGGCATCGCCGGTTACTTTGCCCGCGACTTCCTTGACCTTGCCCTTGGCCTGCTCGTAGCTGCCTTCAACGCGATCCTTGTTCATGCAATTCCTCATCTTGTTGCTGCGGAGTGCTCACCAGGACAACGCTTGCCAGCTTCGACGGTTCCGATCTGCTGTCAGCGCGGCCGGTTGTCAGCAAGACTTTCGACGGCGGCGCATGAAAAAAAACCCCGCGCCGTAGCGCGGGGTTTGTCGTTCTCATATGAGACGGCGTTACTGCTTCTCGTTCATGCCGCCGCTGCGCGAGCCGGACGTGCCCTTTTCCGTACCAGCGTTCAGGCTGCCCGGGGGCGGACGATCGGCACCCGACGGCGCTGCGCCGGTCGTGGAAGGCGTGCCCATCGTGGCAGAGGCCGGCGACTGCGAACCGCTCATCGAGCCGGCCGAGGTGCCGCTCTGCGCGGCCGCATTCGGGGAACTCGGCGGCGGATTTTCCGCGGTGTTCGGCCCCGTAATCGCGCTGTTACCTGGCATGCCGCCGGTACCGGCGGGCTGATTGCCGCTATTCGCGGGGGCGCCGGGTGAACCGGTCACGGCCCCGGCATTCAGATTGCTCGGCGACCCTGTTGCGGACTGCGGGCCGGCAGCATTCTGCGCGCTGGCGATCGACATGCCGGCAATGAGAGCTGCCGCAGCGGTCAATGTCGTAAGTGTCTTCATCGGGAGTTCTCCTTGGATGAGGGCCGCGTTCACTGCGGCTTGATATGCCGCGTGTGTCGCAGCAACTGGGGGGACAACAGGCCAACAGGAACATACGTTCCGGGAACTCACAGGGTTGTGCGCGAATGTTTCCCGGTTCGACGCGTGTTACTTCTGCTCACCGCTGTCGATGGTCGACGAACCTTTCATATCAGTCGCGTCTTTGCCGCTTGGTTCCGTGATCGGCTTATCGATATTTTCGCCGCGGCCTGGCTCAAGCTTGGTCGGGACGTTCTGACCGGTGGTCGCCGGTGACTTGCGTTCACCGGCATTCATCGGCGGCGCGATGATCTCGGCGGGAGCATTCTGATGCGCCGGCGGAGCGGGCTCCGGCGGCAGATTGGTTGTTTGGGCGGCGGCGAGATTGATGCCGAGCAGCAGTGCCGCCGTGGCGGTCGAGAGACGGATGATCATGATGGCTCCTCGGGGTTGCTGAAGGAGAACGTTTGCCCCGACCTGCCGGTTCCGGCTCTCTGCTGCGACGGATTTACCGGCATTGCCTAACCGGAGCCGCCAAGGCACCCTGACCCGCTTGCAGGGGAGGGGCTGGTGGCGATTCTGCGCTCGGCGATCGACAACAATGCGGCTGATTTTCGCGCCAATGCCGAGCGGATGCGAAATCTGACGGCAGAACTGCAGGCGAGGCGGTCTGAGGCAGCGGCCGGTGGGCCGGACAAAGCGCGCGAGCGGCATGTTGCGCGCGGCAAGCTCTTGCCGCGCGACCGCGTGATGCACCTGATCGATCCCGGTGCGCCGTTTCTCGAACTGTCGCCGCTTGCCGCCAATGGCCTTTACGACGACGCCATCCACGGCGCCGGGCTGATCACCGGCATCGGCCGGGTCGAGGGCCGCGAATGCATGGTGGTGTGCAACGACTCCACCATTAAGGGCGGCACCTATTACCCGATGACGGTGAAGAAGCATCTGCGCGCCCAGGAGAT
Source organism: Pseudolabrys sp. (assembly GCA_022843325.1). GTDB lineage: Bacteria > Pseudomonadota > Alphaproteobacteria > Rhizobiales > Xanthobacteraceae > Pseudolabrys. The sequence continues at coordinate 48,942 of JALHNV010000005.1, forward strand.
CGCGCGCGAGAACCGGCTGCCCTGCCTCTATCTCGTCGATAGCGGTGGCGCCAACCTGCCGCACCAGACCGAGGTCTTTCCGGACCGCGAGCACTTCGGCCGCATCTTCTTCAACCAGGCCACCCTGTCGGCGCTGCGCATTCCGCAGATCGCCGTGGTGATGGGGTCGTGCACGGCCGGCGGCGCCTATGTGCCGGCGATGTCGGACGAGAGCATCATCGTCAAAAACCAGGGCACCATCTTTCTCGGTGGCCCGCCGTTGGTAAAGGCGGCGACCGGCGAGGTGGTCAGCGCCGAGGACTTGGGCGGCGGCGACCTGCACGCGCGGCGGTCCGGCGTGGTCGATCATCTGGCGCAGGACGATCATCACGCGCTCTCACTGGCGCGGCGCATCGTCGCCAACCTCAACGCGCGCAAAACCGTCGACATCGCGCTGCGGCCGCCGCGCGATCCCGTCTTCGACGGCGCCGAGCTCGACGGGCTGGTGCCGGTCGATCTGAAGAAGCAGTACGACATCCGCGAGGTGATCGCGCGGCTGGTCGATGGCTCCGAGTTCGACGAGTTCAAGGCGCTGTATGGCACGACGCTGGTGACGGGCTTTGCGCATCTGCACGGCATGCCGGTCGGCATTCTCGGCAATAACGGCATTCTGTTCTCGGAGAGTGCGCAGAAGGCCGCGCATTTCATCGAGCTGTGCTGCCAGCGCCGCATTCCGCTGCTGTTCCTGCAGAACATCGTCGGCTTCATGGTCGGCCGCGACTACGAGGCCGGCGGCATCGCCAAGGACGGCGCCAAGATGGTGACGGCGGTGGCCTGCGCGCAGGTGCCGAAGATCACCGTCATCGTCGGCGGCTCCTACGGCGCCGGCAATTACGGCATGTGCGGCCGCGCTTACGCGCCGCGTTTCCTGTTCACCTGGCCGAACGCGCGCATCTCGGTGATGGGCGGCGAGCAGGCGGCGTCGGTGCTGGCGACGGTGAAGCGCGACAATATCGAGGCCGGCGGCGGCACGTGGTCGGAGATCGAGGAAGAGGAATTCAAGACGCCGATCCGCGAGCAATACGAGGAAGAGGGCAATCCGTACTACGCGACGGCGCGGCTGTGGGACGACGGCATCATCGCGCCGAGCGAGACGCGCCGCGTTTTGGCTTTAGCGTTCTCCGCCGCGCTCAACGCGCCGGTGGAGGAGACGCGGTTTGGGGTGTTCAGGATGTGATCTAAACTCCACCGGTCGAAGTCATGGGCGTGTTCGCGGGCGTAGCCGCGTTTGCTCTCCGAAGGAGTATTTTATCCTCAGCGCTTTGTAACGATTCTTCTGCTTCGATTGCCTTCCGGAGACCAGCTTGAAAAATATACAATCTCATCAAAGAACCGCAGAATAGAAAAACAAATCCTAGAGAGGCAGAAAAAATAAACTCGTGGGAAGTCATTTCCGAAAATGTTGGCAATCGCAGGTATTTTGCAGCGTATATAAATACCAATAACAACGAACCACATACAAACATAATGTTTGACGCGGGCTGTTTTGCGAACTCGGTCGTTTCTTGAAGGACGATTTTGAATTGTTGAAGCCGTCCTTCCAGACTTCCTGTTGTTGGCGTGACGTCTGTTGAGCTTTCTGACAATTTTGCCTCCTCGCAACCACTATTGATGGTAGTTAAATAATATACAACCAAAATGGGTTGTCCAACGAATACAGATTTTATGTTGTTCGGCGATTGAGGCTGTTCAGGCGGGCCCTGCCGGCGAACTTAAGAGCCTTGGCGAAGTGAAAGGCGATAAGGTTCGGCGCATAGCGTTTGGTAATTTCCCTAATCGTTCCGAACACCCAACCACTGCGATTTCGCCGATGCCCTCCACCCCCAAAAAACCGCCCGGCCACGATTGGGAAGTCTTCATCCGCTATCTCGATGACGGCGAGGATGACAGCATGGCGGTCGAAAGCTGCTGGACGCCGGAGGAGGCGATCGCCAAAGCGCGCGAGGCGCTCAACGCCTATGCCAAGAGCGACGACGACAAGGATCAGTTCGAGGTGATGGCGGTGGTGCGGAGCGATGCGGAGATTTAGGGCGGGCCGTTAGCTGCGATTCCGCACACTCTTCACCCCCCTCCAGGGGAGGGTAAACGCCGCGTCACGCCTTCTTTGCTTTTTTCTCCACCGGCAGCTTTGCCGCCTTGCGCAGCGTCTCGTTGATGCGGCTCTGCCAGCCGCGGCCCGTGCCGCGATAATAAGCGATGACATCGGGATCGAGGCGAAGGCTCAATGCGCTTTTCGGTGCAGGTGATTTCGGGCGGCCGCGCGGCACGGGCGTGCCCCCGATGTGAAACGTACCGCGCGCAAAGTCTTCGTCGGTCAGTTCGGGGATTTCGTCATAGTCCGCCTGCGTGAGCACATAAGCATCAACCTTCTTCAAGTCGCTGCCCAAGCGCCGCGAGCGTTTCGCCGTAACGCTTTTTTTCCCGGCCATTTGTCTTCCTCATCGAAATTATGTGACGCGCTTCGCCGCGCTGCGTCCAGCAGATGATCAGCATTCGTCCGTTAAGGTAGCCGACGGTGTTGATGCGGAATTCGCCGTAGTCATGCCTCGCGTCCGGAATGTCATAGGTCTCGCCGTCAAACACCCGCGCGGCGTCGAGAAAGTCCAGCCCGCGCTCGCGCAACGTCCAGTCGCGTTTGGCCGGGTCGAATGTGATTTTCCACGGCATTTAATGTATATACAAAAAATGGCTTGGCAAGGGGCTTCACGTGGCGTTGTGGAACGGATTCTGCCATAGAATGCCCCCCATGAAACACACCTCCGCGCTCATCGTCGGCGCCGGCTCCGGGCTCTCGGCCGCGCTGGCGCGCGCCTTCGCCAAGGCCGGCATCAAGGTCGCGCTGGCGGCGCGCTCCGTTGCCAAGCTCGCAGAGTTCACCGACGCCACCGGCGCGCGCACGTTCGAATGCGATGCCGCGCAGGCCTATGACGTCGCCAAACTGTTCGGCGATCTCGATGCCGCCGGGCTGACGCCCGACGTCGTCGTCTACAATCCGAGCTACCGCGTGCGCGGGGCGTTCATCGATCTCGATCCGGCCGAGGTCGAGAAGACTTTGGCCATCACCGCCTTCGGCGGCTTCCTGGTGGCGCAGCAGGCGGCCAAGCGCATGCTGCCGAAAGGCGCGGGCGCCATCCTGTTCACCGGCGCGTCGGCATCGGTGAAGGGCTACGCACAGTCGGCGCCATTCGCGATGGGCAAGTTCGCGCTGCGCGGGCTGTCGCAAAGCATGGCGCGCGAATTGTCGCAGCACGGCATCCATGTCTGCCATTTCGTCATCGACGGCGGCATAAGAAGCGCGCGCCGCGCCGAGCCCGCCGACAACCCGGACTCGCTGCTGGACCCGGATGCGATCGCCGCGAGTTACCTGCACGTGCTGTCGCAGCCGCGCAGCGCCTGGACATCCGAGCTTGAATTGCGGCCATGGGTGGAGAAATTCTGATGCTGGTTTCCGACGATGCGCAACATCTGGCGCCGACCGGGACGCTGCGCGCCGGTGTGGTCGCTGCGCCGTCGGGCACGGCCTTCTTCTGCACCCGCAAGGGCCAGGGCGATGCCGAGGGCGTCACCGCCGAGCTGATGCGCGCATTTGCCGATACGTTGAAGGTGCCGCTGGCCTTGCAGGTCTACGACAATTCCGGCCAGGTCACCGAAGCGGTGGCCAGCGGCGAATGCGACATCGCCTTCATGCCGCGCGATCCCGCGCGCGAGGCCAAGGTCGACTTCGGCCCGTCTTATTTCGTCATTGCCAGCACCTATCTGGTGCCGGCGGGCTCGACGATCCAGAGCCTCGACGAAGTCAACCGGTCCGGCGTGCGCATTGTCGGCATTTCCAACACGACCACGGTGCGGAGTGCCCGGCGGACCGCGCCGGAGGCCACCGTCGAGGAAGTTCCGAGCGTGGACCTGATGACCGAGATGGCGCGCAGCGGGAAAGGCGACGCCTTCGCGCTGACGCACGACTCGTTTGTCGGACTGCTGCCCGGTCTGCCCGGTGCGCGGGTTTTGCCCGGCCATTTCCAGCAGGTCGGTGTGGCGGTGGCGGTGCCGAAGGGCCGGCCCGAGGCGCTCAGGGCGGCCACGGCGCTGATGGAGCACGCCAAGCAATCGGGGCTGGTGCGGCACGCTTTCGACAGCGCCGGCTTGCGCGATGCCGAGGTGGCGCCAGCAGTCTAGCCTTCCTGCACCCGCACCGGCGCTGCGGCGACGCGCCGGAACAGCTGGATGCGCCGCCGGATCGGCAGCCAGTCGTACAGATAGATTTCGATCGGCCGCCAGTTGGCGACCCAGCCGACGATGATAAGGCTTTCCTCCACCACCCGTGCCGCTGTCCGGTTTGGAATCATGGCGGCAAACACCTGGCTGGCGGTCAGGCAGGCCACCAGCACGCCGACGCCGATCGCCAGTGAGCGGCGGCCGATCCGGAACAACTCGCGCAGTTCGTTTTCGCCGGCTTCGGCGCGGTCTTGGAAATAGTGCGCGAAGGCCTCGCCGATGCCGGCGGATTCCGGGCGGGCCGCTTCTTCCGGCGGCAGATGCACGACGATGTTGAAGGGCGCGCCAGGCGGCAGTTCGCGCACCCAGCTGACCAGAAACTCCTCGACGCCGGTGTCGAGATCCTTTTCGCGGAAGGGCGAGGGATCGAATGAATTGAACAACTGCGAGATGGATCGTGTGCGTACCGCGATTTCAATGGTGCCGTCAGGTCCGGTCATGGCATTGCCCGGGTTGCGGCGAAACGCCGGATGCCGGTCGCGGCGAAATACAGCAACGCCACGCCCGCGATGGCCCAGCACAACGCCGGCACCCATTGCAGCACAAGCCTGTATTCCGGCTCGCCGTTGATCCCGGTTGCCACCGCCGCCATGCGCACGAAAGTCGCCAGCGCCAGCGTCGAGAACAGCAGGCCGGACATGCGACCTTCTCCGCCATGGGCCCCGATCAGGAACGCCACCGTAAAGGCGCTCATCAGGATCGCGCCCCAGGCGGCGCCCGCCGCGAATTGCGCTACAATCAGCCATGGCAATGCCGGCGCCTGATGCGCCGCGAGAATGGCCAGCGCGCCGGCCAGTGCGGCGACACCCATCACCCAGTAGCCGCCAACGCGCTTGGTCACGAGGCCGGCCGGAAACATGGCGATGTTGAAGCCGATCCAGAACACCGGCATCAGCCATGGCAGGTCGGCCGGCGTGGCAAAGCGCAGGTACAGTGCGGCGCTGTCGAGCGCGAAATGCATCTGGTAGCCGAGCGCCAGCACGATCATGCCGAGTGCGAAAACGGTGGCTGGTGTGGTCAGCGTGCCGAAGGCGCGGGGCGGCGTGGTGTCGGCCTCCGGCCTCGGCACAGTCGCCAGTTGCCGTTCGGCCGCGATCATGCCCAAGGTCGTCAGCACCAATACAATGCTCGCCACCGCGAACGGCAGGCGTGGGTCGACGTCACGCAGCGCAAGGGCAAGATACGGCCCGACCGCGCCGGCAAGGCCGGTACCGAGCAGCGCCAGCGCCGCCAGATAGGGGATCGCCGGCTTGGCGGCGTATTTGCCGAGCAGCATCAGCGGCGGCGCGCGCAGCGCCGACGACGTGACGGTCCACACCAGCGTCACCGCGATCAGCAGCGGCGCGCCGGCAACCGCCACAAAGGGCAGGGCGATGAAGGCGGCGCAGGACACCGCGGTCGCCACGGCGACCCAGACGCCGAGCCTGCCGAGCACGCGCGTGACCTTGTCGGCCGCGACGCCGGCTGCGAAGTCGCAGATTGTGAACACCGCCTGATCCAGCATCAGAATCCAGATCACCGCGCCCGGGGGCAGGCCGGCGCTGGCCGCCAGCTTCGGCAGGTAGATGACGTAGACCGTCCAGCACAGCGTGAACAGCAGCTGCAGCAGGGCCAAATACCAGCCGAAGCGGTGCGATACCGCGCTCATGGGTAACTCAGATGCTGATGACCACGTTTCCGACCGATACCTTCTCCACGGCCTCATGCGCCGCCACGATGTCGTCGAGGCTAAAGGTCTGCGGAGCGATGCGGTGCTTCAGCGTGCCCGTCTCCAGCGCCCTGGTAATCGCTGTAACGACCCGCTCGCGCTCGGCGGCAGTGATCTCGTAGACGATGAAGAACTGGTACCGCGTCGCGTTCGGGATGCCGAAGCCGGCCGGGATGGTCGCCTGCGGATTTGACGTGCCATAGACGATGACGTTGCCTTTCGCCTTGAGCACGCCGGCGACGTATTTGGCGTTGCTGGCGATATCCATGTCGATGATGGCGTCGATTGGCTTGCTGTTGGTGATTGCCATCACGCGCGCGGGCACATCCTCGGTCCGGTAGTCGATGGTGTGGTCGGCCCCGACCTCTGTTGCCATCGCGCCTTTTTCCGCTGAGGAGACGGTGGCGATGACGGTCGCGCCGGCCGTCTTGGCGAACTGGATCACATATTGGCCGACGGCGCCGGCCCCGCCTGTGACCAGCACAACGCTGCCCTTGCCGATTTCAGCCAGCAGGACCGCGTGGTAGGCCGTCATTGCCGGAATGCCGAGACAGGCGCCCACCTCGAAGCTGATGCTGTCGGGTAGTTTGACGGCCTGGACCGCTGGCAACACGATGAATTCGGCGGCGGTGCCGTAGGGGCGCTGCCATTGGCCGTTCCAGACCCAGACGCGCTCGCCGATCCGCGCTTGCGGCACGCCGTCTCCAACCTGGTCGATAACGCCCGCGCCATCACTGTGCGGGATCAGTTGCGGCCAGGCAATTTTGCGGCTGCCCTGACGGGCTTTTACGTCCGATGGGTTGACGCCGGAGGTCGCCAGCTTGACCCGGACCTCGCCAGGCCCGGCTTGCGGCGTCGGCACCTCGCCGACGCGCATGACATCACGCGCAGAACCATTGCGCTCGTAATAGGCCGCTTTCATTGAGGATGCCTCCGACAGGGAGGCACCACAGTAGCATGGCCGATTCTATTCGTGGAACGGCGTCAGCTGGTGATCTGATGTATCTGGGCGCGGGCGCGCTGCGTCAGCTGCTCCCACTTGGTCCCAACGACGTCCCAGTTCACCAATGTTCGTTCGGTCGTGGTTGGCGCCGTTGTCGCCATTCTGGTGTTGTTGGAATCGTAGAGAAAGGCGCCGCCGACGGTCAGAAGGCCGCCAATAATGATGCCGAGCAGAAGCCGCATGGTTAATCTCCGCGTTCCCCGCATCAGAACGCTCCCGGGCAGGTTCCGGTTCCCTTCGCGGGCGCGGCTGGACGGCGGTTCGGCCATCCTGGGTCTCGTGCCGCAGCCCCAGAGGCCGCTAAAGTCCGCAGAAAAATCTTTCTAACATATTGAAATCATAGATATTTTTGCTCAAAAAACTTCCCCGGACGGCAAAATAACTGCTATATTACCGGGATGAGCAGACAGTCAGTGAAGGCTGCCGGGCGGTCCACCAAAACCGCCGGGCGCACCGTTAAGAAAAGCGCCAAAGGCGCGCGTGCGTCGGACAAGAAGCCGTCCAAGTCCGCGCGTAGTCCGGTTGGCAAATCCACCTCGACCAAATCGCGGCCGCCGCGCGCGGCGGCGCTTGCCGCGCCCAGTGCCGTGAAATCCTCGGCGAAATCGCCGCCCAAGTCGGCCGCGGCGAAATCCGCTGCGATCAAGGCCGTGGCACCGATGGTGCACACGCCGAGCCCGCCGGTGCAGCCGGACCAACCGCTCAAGGCGCACCGCTATACGGTCGGGGAGACGGTTTACTACACCTCGCCGACGTTCGGCCGCACCGCGGCGACCGGCAGCTATACCGTGATCAAGCTGCTGCCGTCGGAAAGCGACGACTACCAGTACCGGATCAAGAGCAACGTCGAGGCGTTCGAGCGCGTGGCCAAGGAAAGCCAGCTCGATAAGGCCTGACGGGTTCCCGTTGCCTGCAGTGCGCCGGCGCGTCCGAGCGCGCTTTTGTCTCCATCATCGCATATAATGCCTTGGAGCGGCCCGGTTGGCCGCAGGAGAAACCGCATGCCGATCTTCATCACCCAGGGCCGTTACACCCGCGACGCCATCAAGGGCATGATCGTCAAGCCCGAGGACCGCGCCGACCAGGTCTCTCGCATGCTGTCGAAAGCCGGCGGCCGTCTGATCGGTTATTATGTCACCTTCGGCGAATATGATTTCATGGCGATCTGCGAGGCGCCCAGCGAGACGCAGATGGCGGCGGTGCTGATGGCGGCCGGCAGCAGCGGCGGCGTGACCGACCTGCGCACGACGCTGGCCATGACATCGGTGGAGGCGAAGGGCGCATTTGCCGCGGCCAGCGACCTCGCGCCGAGCTATCGCGCGCCCGGAGGGGCTTGAAGCATCCGGAATAACGTCCACTATCGCGGCGTTGTTATTTCAGACTGACAACAGAAACGCACTCTAGGGAGATTGACGATGAGGAAGATACTCGCGGCGAGCATTATGGCGGTGATGCCGGTGCTGATGGCGGCGCCGGCCGCGGCGCAGAAATATCCGGAGCGGACCGTGCGCATGATCGTACCGTTCGGCGCCGGCGGACCGGCGGATGTGTTTGCCCGTATCGTCGCGCAGCATCTTTCGGAAGAAACCAAGCAGCCCTTTGTGATCGAGAACCGGCCCGGCGCCGGCGCGGTGATCGGCACCGATGCGGTCGCCAAGTCGACGCCCGACGGCTACACGCTGCTGGTCATGTCGAACACGCACACCACCAATGAATCGCTGCTGCCCAACAAACCCTACGATCTGATGCGCGACTTCGTGCCGGTGGCGACGCTCAATTATTCCGACCTGATCATGGTGGTGCACCCGTCGGTGCCGGCCAATACGGTGGCCGAATTCGTCGCGCTGGCGAAGAAGGACCCCGGCAAGCTGAATTATGCCTCGTCGGGTCCGGGCACGCCGTACCACATGGCGGGCGAGCTGTTCAAAGCCATGAGCGGCACCGATATCGTCCACATCCCGCACAAAGCCTCAGGCGACGCGCGCAACAGCGTGCTGTCCGGTAACGTGCAGATGATGTTCGATGCGGTTACGACCATGACCGAACTGGCCAAGAGCGGCAAGGTGAAGGCGCTCGGCACCACCGGCGTCAAGCGCACGCCGCTGACGCCCGACATGCCGGCGGTGGCCGAGACCGTGTCCGGTTACGAGGCCACCATCTGGCTTGGCGTCATGGCGCCGAAGGGCACGCCGCAGGAGGTCATCACGTTCCTGAATGGGGCCATCAACAAGGTCATCAACAGTGCGGCGGTGAAGGAAGCCTGGCTCAAGCAAGGCGCCATCCCGATGACCCAGACGCCGGCCGAATTCGAGGCCTACCTGAAGAAGGACATCGAGAAGTGGGCCGGCGTGGTCAAGGCATCCGGCGCCAAGGTTCAGTAGCCCAGGCGTGGGCGCATCGGTGAGGACATGGGTACAACGCCACTGATGCGCCTTGTGTTGATCGCCGCCGGGATCGCCGCCTGTTCTTTGGCGGCGGTCGCGGGGCTTGAGCGGCTGGCGCTCGACCAGCGTGCCGTCGAGCGGCGCGCGCTTCTCCAGCGGCACATGGAACTGAGCCTCGGCGCACTGGCGCCGGGGTCCGCACTCTCCTGTCTCGACGGTGCTGCCGGCGAGGCGATTGAGCAGGCCTGCGAGAAGGCCGTGTTTGCCTCGGCGCCAAGCGCGGCCGCCGCGGTCCAATATACGGGCGCGCGCCTGGCGCTGCTGGCGGACGCCGCACGCTTCGCGCCGGATAACGACCCGCCGTTCGGCATCGCCTTCGCCGCCAGCCGCCGCGCCATCGAACTCGATCGCTTCGGTATCGCCGCCCATGTGCTGGCGATCCGCGACGGCTGCACGCCGGAGCGCTGCGCTGGCTATGCACTGGTGCGCGACAGCGGCGTGCTGAAGGCCAACATGCGCAACCGGCTGTTCGAGCAATATACCGCCCGCCATGCCGAGAGCTGGAATAGGCCGGCTGGGCCGCCGGTCGCCCAGCAACCGCCGCAGACCTCCGAAGTCGACACGGCGCCGGTGGCAGCGATCGCCGAACCGCCCGCTATGGCGCGCGCCGCGACCGGCCAGAACAACCTGCCGCGCACGGTGATCCCGCCGGTCAGCATCATGGATACCGAGCCGCAGCTGGCAGCGGTGGGCGAGGTGGCCACCGGCGCCGTTGCCCCGGCCACCGACGCCGGCACGCCGTTGCCGCCCAGACGACCGCCACCGGCGGTGCGGTAGGCATGCCCGTTCGTCCCCGCGCAAGCGGGGACCCAGGGCCCATTGTTGAAGCATGAGATTGTGGCTCTGGATTCCCGCTTGCGCGGGAATGAGCGGTGAGTGCGGTTGTGCGCACGCCAGAATAAAGATCGACGCTGCGCGGCCTTCCTCTACTATCCCGGCGCAACGAATGGGCCCGACGATGTTCTCCTCCGTGCTGATCGCCAACCGCGGCGAGATCGCTTGCCGCATTGCCCGCACCGCGCGGCGGCTCGGTCTGCGCACCATCGCGGTCTATTCCGACGCCGACGCGCAGTCGCTGCATGTGCGGATGTGCGATACGGCGCACCGCGTGGGGCCGGCGCCGGCGTCCGAGAGCTATTTGCGCATCGACGCGCTGATCGACGCGGCGAAGGCGTCCGGCGCCGACTGCATCCACCCGGGTTATGGCTTCCTGTCCGAAAACGCCGGCTTTGCCGAGGCCTGCCGCGATGCCGGCATTGTCTTTGTCGGCCCGCCGGCCGACGCCATCCGCGCCATGGGCCTGAAGGACCGCGCCAAGGCGTTGATGGAAAAGGCCGGCGTGCCGGTGGTACCGGGCTTCCACGGTGACATGCAGGACCCGACCTTTCTCAAGCGCAAGGCGTTCGAGATCGGCTATCCGGTGCTGATCAAGGCGGTGGCCGGCGGCGGCGGCAAGGGCATGCGAAAAGTCGAGCGCCACGCCGATTTCGACACCGCGCTGGAGGCGGCGAAGCGGGAGGCGACGTCGGCGTTCGGCGACGCGCGCGTGCTGATCGAGAAATACGTTGGCAGTCCGCGCCACATCGAGATGCAGGTATTCGCCGACAGGCATGGCAACGTAATCCATCTCAACGAGCGCGACTGCACGCTGCAACGCCGCCACCAGAAGGTCATCGAGGAGGCCCCCGCGCCGGGCCTGAGCGCGGACCTGCGCGCCCGCATGGGGCAGGCTGCCGTCGCCGCCGCCAAGGCCGTCGGTTACGAAGGCGCGGGTACTGTCGAGTTCATCGCCGACGGCGCGCGCGGGCTGAAAGCCGACGGTTTCTGGTTCATGGAAATGAACACGCGCCTCCAGGTCGAGCATCCGGTCACCGAAGCGGTGACCGGGCTCGATCTGGTCGAATGGCAATTCCGCATCTCCGCCGGCGAGGCTTTGCCGCTGGCGCAAAACGAGGTGCGGCTCGACGGTCACGCCGCCGAGGCCAGGCTGTATGCGGAGGATCCCGAGCGCGGCTTTCTGCCGTCGACCGGCCGCCTGATCGCGTTGCAGTTTCCGGCAGGCGAGGGCCTGCGCATCGACAGCGGTGTCGAGGCCGGCGATACGGTGACGCCGTTCTACGATCCGATGATCGCCAAGCTGATCGCGCATGGTGCGACCCGCGGCGAGGCGCTCGACCGGCTGGCCGATGCGCTGGACGCAACGGTGGTGATCGGGCCGCGCAGCAATGCCGGCTTTCTCAGCCGCCTGTGCCGCGCCTCGGGCTTTCGCGACGGCGAATTCGATACCGGCTTCATCGACGGCCATTTGGCGGAGTTGGGCGCAGAGCCGCTGGGGCTTGATGCCGCCGCGGCGGCGGCCGGCGTGGCCGGGTTGCTGCACCGTGAAGCTGCGCGCCTTGCCGCCGCGGAGGGTGAACCGGCCGCGCTGTCGTCGCCGTGGGACGCTACCGACGCGTTCCAGTTGTCCGGTGCGCGCCGCGTGACGGTGCCGGTGCTGGCCGACGGCGAAAATGTCGTGGCGGAAGTCGCGTATCGGCCGGCGGGGCCCGAGGTGACCGTCGGTGGCGCTGTGGCGGCGCCGGATGCGGTGACGGTCGTGGACGGCGCGGCGGTCTATGTGCTGCGGCAGGGCCGGCAGACCAGAGTGGTGCTGCGCGATCTGGCCCTCGACGCATCTGGGGACGCCGGGGCGGGCGGCCTTGTGCGGGCGCCCATGCATGGCAAGGTGCTCGCCATTCTGGTGGAAAAGGGCGACCGGGTGACGCGTGGCCAACGTCTCGCCATCATCGAGGCCATGAAGATGGAGCACACGCTGGTGGCGCCGCTCGATGGCCTCGTGGCCGAGGTGGCCGTCGCTGCCGAGGCGCAGCTGGCCGAGGGGGCCCGGGTGATGGTGATCGAAGCTGTGGATGCCCCGTCCGAAAAGTAAGTTGGAAGTCCGTAATGCCGCTTCATCTCATCAAGCTCTGCGTTGGCTGTGACTCGGTCGCCGATCTGGAAGACTGGATCAAGCAGAAGCTGAAAGAGAAAAAGTCCAAGGGTCAGAAGCCCGAGCACATCCACACCACGCGGATGGTGCCGAAGCGCGCCGAGGAACTGACCGATGGCGGTTCCCTGTACTGGGTGATCAAGGGTCAGGTGACCTGCCGAGAGCGCATTCTCGACATCCGGCCGTTCACCGACAAGGATGGTATCGGCCGCTGCCGCGTGGTGATGGACGGCAAGCTGGTGCTGGTCGAGCCGCGGCCGCGGTCGGCATTTCAGGGCTGGCGCTATCTCGAGCCGAAGGAAGCGCCGCGCGATCTGGCCCGTGCAGCGCCCGGCGCTGCCGCCATGCCCGAACAGATGCGGCGGGATTTGCGGGAACTGGGGCTGCTGTGAGCTGACGGCGTCGGTGCCGCGCCCGTCACACGCCGCGCCCGACCTTGAGCCGGGCATCCACGTTTTACTTTCAACGCCAAGCAAGACGTGGATGGCCGGGACAAGCCCGGCCATGACGACACAGGGGGTGTTGCTACAGGCTGGATGCCCGCGTCCGCGGGCATGAGCGGAAGATGTTGCGGCGCGTGCCAGGTATTCTGCGTCATGCCCGGCCTTGTGCCGGGCATCCACGACTTTCTTGGTCAACGTCCGCAAGCGCGAGCGCTACACCGCCAGATTATCGATCAGCCGCGTCTTGCCGATCTTGGCCGCCACCAGCAGCCGGATCGGGCCGTCGTTGCGAGACGTGACGGGGGCCAGCGTCAGCGCGTGGCGGGCCTCGAGATAATCGAGCGCGAAGCCGGCTTTGGCGATTTCCTTGCGGCCGGCGGCAATCACGGCGCCAACCGGCTCTTTGGCCCTGATGCCAGTGGCGCAGGCCCTCAACACCCGGTGCAGCACCGGCGCCGCGGCGCGCTCCGGCGCCGATAGATAGACGTTGCGCGAAGACAGCGCCAAACCATCCTTTTCACGCACCGTCGGCACACCGATGACTTTCACCGGCAGATCGAGGTCGCTCGCCATCTGCGTCACCACGCGAAGCTGCTGGTAGTCCTTCTGCCCGAACAGCGCCACGTCCGGCATGGCCTGGGTGAACAGCTTGGCTACGACGGTACAGACACCGCCGAAGAAATGCGGGCGGAATTTATCTTCGAGGCCGGCGAGTGCCGCGCCTTCCGGCGCGATCCGGGTGGCGAAGCCGTCCGGATACATCACCGCCGGCGGCGGCGCCCAGACCAGTTCGACCTGTTCTTCTGCGAGAGCTTTAAGGTCGGTGTCGAAGGTGCGCGGATAGCTGCCGAAATCTTCGTGCGGTGCGAACTGCGCCGGGTTGACGAAGATCGATACCACCACGCGCTCGGCGCGCCGCCGGGCGGCGCGCACCAGCGCCACATGGCCACGGTGAAGTGCTCCCATGGTCGGCACCAGGGCGATGCGTTCGCCTTGGTCCCGATAGGCCTGAATGCTGCGCCGGAGCGTGGAAATCGTGCGCGCAACGGTCGGGCGGTTTGTCATCATTGCGCTCCCGAATTGTGGGTGGTCCAGTTCCTGTGCTGGAACCTGCCAAGGCATTAGCAGGTGACGGAAGATGCGGCCACGTGGATTAATGGTAAAAACGCGATAAACTTGACTAAAGCACCGCAGAACATTGAGAATTGCCGGATTAAAGGGCGCGTCAATGTTGGTTCAGCCGATCCAGGAGTCCCCGCAGTCTGCGCACGTCGTCGTGCTGGGCAACGAGAAGGGCGGTTCGGGCAAATCCACCACGGCCTTGCACATCGCCGTGGCGCTGATGAAGGCCGGCCAGCGCGTCGCCACAATCGATCTCGATTCGCGTCAGCAGAGCTTCACACATTACGTCGAGAACCGCCGCGCCTGGGCCGAGCGTGCCCGCCTCAAGCTCGAGCTGCCGACGCACTATTGCGTCGCCCGCGCCGACGGCAATTCGGTCGAGGCCAATGAGGCGCAGGAGTTCTCGAACTTCTCCAAGGCGATCGCCCGGATCGAGCATACGCACGACGTGGTCGTGATCGATACGCCCGGCAACGATACCTACCTGATGCGGCTGGCTCATTCGATGGCCGACACCCTGGTGACGCCGTTGAACGACAGCTTTGTCGACTTCGACGTGCTGGCCACGCTCGACCAGACCAATTTTACCGTTACTGGCGAGAGCCACTATGCGGAAATGGTGCGCGAGGCGCGGCGCCAGCGCCGGCTGGTCGATGGCCGCGTCACCGACTGGATCGTGGTCCGCAACCGTCTCGCCACGCTGGGCTCGCGCAACAAGCGGCTGGTCGGCGAGGGCATCAATCAGCTGGCCAAACGGATGGGCTTTCGCAGTGTCGATGGATTCGCCGAACGTGTCGTCTATCGCGAATTCTTCCCGCGCGGCCTGACCGCGCTCGACGATCTCGATGAAATCACCCTCGGCACGCGGCCGAGCATGTCGCATATTACAGCCCGCGAAGAAGTGATCTCGCTGCTCAATGCACTCCACCTGCCGCTGTCCGAAAACGGCCGCCGCCGCGCCAGCGCCCGCGCCGAGTGGTATTCGGTGATGGACCAGCCGCTCCAGGTCCACGACGTCATCTGAATTCCTGCCGCCATTGCACCTTTTGCCGCACATCGCCATGTGAGCCGGATGCGCCCGCGGCGCGTTGAATCGGTGTAGACTGGGGCGATGAGAGCGATGTCATGAGCAAGGACCGAACCCGCCAGACCCCGGCGCCCACCACCGCGGGCTCGGAACCGGCGTCGCGGACAGAGATCGACGCGTTTCTGGCCAAGGTACGCGCGCTGGGCCCAGCACCGACGGCGGGCCGGCGCGGCCGGTTGATCTTTGCTCTCGACGCCACCATGAGCCGGCAGCCGACCTGGGATTCCGCCTGCGCGTTGCAGGCCGACATGTTCCGCGAAGCCGCGTCGGTCGGCGGGCTCGATATCCAGTTGGTCTATTTCCGCGGCATGAACGAGTGCCGCGCCTCAGGCTGGGTGGCCGACAGCGAGAAGCTGGCCGATCTGATGTCGCGCATCGATGTCCGCGGCGGTCACACCCAGATCGGCAAGGTGCTCAGCCACGCGCGGCAGGAGAGCGCCAAGCAGCGGGCGCAGGCGCTGGTGTTCGTCGGCGACGCCATGGAGGAGAGTATCGACGACCTCTGCGCCGCCGCAGGCGAACTGGGGCTGCTCGGCGTCCCGGTCTTCATGTTTCAGGAGGGGCACGATCCGGTGGCGGAAAACGCCTACCGCGAGATCGCCCGGCTGACCCGGGGCGCCTATTCGCGCTTCGACACCGGCGCCGCCAGCCAGCTCGGCGAACTGCTGCGCGCCGTGGCTGCCTATGCCGCCGGCGGCATCAAGGCGCTGTCCGACCTCTCGGCGCGCAAGGCGGGCGGCGCACGCCTGCTCCTTGCGCAGATGAAGTAAGCCGATGCTGGTTTTCGGTTTGGTCGCACTGGTGCTCGGGCTGTGGGCGTTGCACCTGATCTCCAAGGTCGATGCGAAGCTCGGCGCCCGCGTCCTCAAGGCCGGCGGCGGCATCGCCGCCCTCGGCGTCGGCGTGTTTCTCGGCCTGCGCGGCAACCTCGGCATGGGCATCATGGTCGGCGCTTTCGGTCTTGGCCTGCTCGGCTGGCTGCCGTTCGGGCCGGCCGGTTTTTCCGCCCGGTCACAAAAGAGCAGCGGGCAGGCGTCGCGCGTGCGCTCGACCTATTTCGAAATGGAGCTCGACCACGACACCGGCGCCATGCGCGGGCGCATTCTCGCGGGCCGTCTGCAAGGGGCTGCGCTCGACAAGGTCGACATCGCGACGCTGGTCGAGTTGCTGGGCGACGTCGACGACGAGAGCCGGGCCCTACTGATGGCGTATCTTGACCGCCGGGATTCCGGCTGGAGTGAATACGCGCAAGGTGACGCGGCAGCGGGGCGGGGCGCCGCGCCCGGGGGCAAAATGTCGGAGCAGGAGGCCTATCAGATCCTTGGCCTGCAGACCGGCGCGAGCGCCGACGACATCGGCCGCGCGCACCGCGCGATGATGAAAAAATTCCATCCCGATCAGGGAGGGTCGACCTATCTGGCGGCCCGCATTAACGAGGCCAAGGAAATTCTTCTTCGTCGCCATCGCTGAGATACTCCTGACGCAACAATACCGTCAGCGGCTCCTGGCGTTCGACGCAGTCCTGTTATCGGCGGTTTCTTGTTTTGGTTTTTTTGTATTTTTTTGGTGTCTTCGCGCACCTTCAGGCGCGCGCTAGTTACTCCGCAGCATCATGCAAGGGATGTCGCTGCGCTTGAGATTCTTGCAGGCGTTTTCGGCCTGATCCTTATCGATGCCGGCAAAACGAGCGCGGAAGAGCGACTTCGGGCCTTTCGCGATTTTTTCGGTAAAGGGGCTGGCGTCGCCAAGCTGGGCCTTGGCCTTGTCCTTCGCCTCGACCAGCCGCTCCTTGGCGGCGTTTTCCTCGTCAAACGCGCCGACCTGGATCATCCAGCCGCCGCGCGGGCGAGCAGCAAGTTCTGCCGTGGCTGCCGGGAGCGGGACCTGACCGCCGGCCGAAGCGACCTGAGCTGAAGCAACCTGAGGCGGCTTGGCCGGCAGGACGCCCAACACGCCGGGGGCAGCGCCCGGCGGTGGCGGCGGCAGATCGTTCTTCACGGTGGCGACCGTGGTGACGCTGGATGTGGTGCCGGCCGGCGCCCGGACCAGCCGGCGGTTATCCGGCGGCAGCGGCGACAGGGAAGCGGTGCTCACGGTGGCCGGCTGGACGGCGACGGTGCGCACGGCAACGGGCTTGATGGGGTCGGTCGAGCCGGGGCTCACGACGGCCGTCGCCGGAGCGGCGATCGGGGCCGGCGTGGGGAGGGGCGTTGGCATCGCGGCAACCGCCACCTGGGCGGGGCGGGGATCGGCGGCCGGTACCGGCGGGGCCGCGGCGACCTGCACCTTTGCGCCGGTCCAGCCTTCGACGACCAGAGGTGCGGTACGTCGGGTCGCGGCAATGTTGACGTTGTTGGCGATCAGGCTGCGCATGCGGGCGTCGCGCGCGGCCGCCGTGCTGCCGCCAAACACCGCCGCCACGATATGGCGGTTGCCGCGGCGCACCGAGGTGACGACATTGAACCCCGAGGCGCGGATATAGCCGGTCTTGATGCCGTCGACGCCGTCAACGCTGCCAACCAGACGATTGTGGCTGCGAATCGTCTGGCCGCGGAAGACGAAGCTCCTCGTCGAAAAGTAGTGATAGTACTGCGGGAAACGGTCCTGAACGGCGCGGCCGAGAACGACCTGATCGCGGGCGGTGGTGATCTGTTCGTCGTCCGGCAGCCCGTGGGGATTGCGGTAGATCGTGTTGTTCATGCCGAGGGCGCGCGCCTTGGCGTTCATCTGGCGGCTAAAGGCCGGCACGTCGCCGGCGATTGCCTCGGCGATGACGACGGCGACATCGTTCGCCGATTTGGTGACGAGGGCGCGGATCGCGGTCTCGACCTGGATCGTCTGACCCGGCTTGAGCGCCAGTTTGGACGGCGCCTGGCGGGAGGCATTCAACGACACCGGCATTTCGGTGTTCAGCTTCATGCGGCCGGAGTCCAACTGCTCGAACAGCAGATAGAGCGTCATGATCTTGGTGAGCGAGGCGGGATGGCGCCGGGTGTCGGCATTGGTTGCCTGCAAAACCGCGCCGGAATTGACATCGATGACGAGAGACGCATACGGCGGCGTATAGGCCGGAGCAGGGCGTTTGCGCTTGCGGGCGTGGGCGTCAGTGCTGACGGCGGAGACGACAATGAGGGCCGCGAGACCCAGGGCGCCCCAACGGAGAGTTTGTTGGAAAATGGCTCCCGCACGCGACATCAACTCTCCCAACCCGCTTAATGGCCGTTCCTACGTCGCCTTTTAGGCGAATTTATAGCGCTTTCACGGCGCTTGCTAAGGGACGGTAGGAGAACACGGTTTACAACTTATTAATGCCATGCCCGCAATTTGACGAGATTCTTCGCACTGCAGCAGCTGGCTTGACTTTTTTGTGCACTGCAATATAAGATTAATCCAGTCCCGCCCTGCCGGGCTCGGACACTGAGCACATTGGACCCGCAATGGCGGGCCGGGAAAGGTACCACCATGGTCAAGAATTTCGAGGACCTCCAGCAGGTCAGCAAAGAAAGTGCCGATATTGCCATGAAGTCGATGGGCGCGGTCTCCAAGAGCGCCCAGGCGATCGCCACCGAAATCGCCAGCTATTCGAAGAAGTCCTTCGACGAGAGCACGGTGGCTCTGGAAAAACTGTTCGGTGTGAAGTCGCTGGAAAAGGCGATTGAACTTCAGTCCGAATACGCCAAGTCCGCCTATGAAGGCTTCGTGGCCGAGGCCACCAAGATCAGCGAAATGTATGCTGATCTTGCCAAGGAGTCCTATAAGCCGTTCGAAGCCATGGTCGCTAAGGCCAAGTAGGCGTCGCAGCAAACAAATCTGCGTTCGATACGATAAAGCCCGGCTGAACCAGCCGGGCTTTATTTTGTTTGCCGCCAGGCGTGACTATTTGGCGACCCGCAGCTTGGTCAGGTTGGTGCCGATGGCGGCAAACACGCTGCCGAGACCATTCGAATTGTTGACGATGAAGAACTTGTCGGCGCTGCTGGCGCAGTTCTGCAATAGCGTCGAGGTCGGATCGTTGTCGGTGTTGACGTGAATGGTATAGATCGTCACGCCCGCCGCCTTGATGTTGGCGCAGGTGCCGGCGCCGTTCTTCGAGGAGTCGTACATCCGCTTGTCGACCTGGGTCTGGCTGGACGACCAGCGGTTCTGGGTGTTCAGCCCGTCCGACATCAGGATGATCACGTCCTGGTATTTATAATTTGGATCCTTGGGCGGCGCGGTGAGGGGGCCGCCACCGACCAGGGATTGCCAGGCCCAGACCAGGCCGATCGGCTGGTTGGTCATGCCGGCCGGTTTCATCGAGTCGACCAAAGTGTTCATCGCACCCCAGTTGTAATTCAGGCCCATCATCGCCACCGGGCAATTATCGTCCTGATCGGCCGGAAACAGCTTCGACGGGCTGGTGCTGGCGCTGCCGGTCGGCGCCTCGACGGTCTGGTCGTAGCTCTGGTCGCGGTCCGCGACGCAGCCGTTCCAGGTATTGTGGTTTGCCGGGACCCACGTGGTCGAGGTGGTGCACTTCTTCTTGTTCTTGCCGTTCTTGCCAGATTTCTGGTTGGCGCAGGTGGTGCTCGAGCTATCGTACCCGTTGTCGTCGTCCCAGTCCGACCAATCGATCCAGTTCGCGTTGTAGTTGGACTTTCCGACATTGACGGTCTGGGCAAACGGAATGATCGACACATAGACGTCGCCGTTGGTGCTGGCCGTGCTCTGCAACTGAGTCAAAAGACTCTTGGTCGCCGACTTCAAGGCGGTCATCTTGCCGTCGCTCGACATCGAACCGGTGTTGTCCAGCGCCAATGCCACCCGCAGCCGTTCGGAGCCCCATTTCGATGTGGCTGAGCCGTTTACGGTCAGGCTGTTGAAACCCATGATGCCGAGGAAGTTGGTTGGCACCTCGGCAGATCCGTTCACCACCACAGTCGAACCGCCGCTTGCGGTGTAAGTTGCGCCGATGCTGACATTGGTCGCATCCGGCCGGTTGAACAGCGAGTTGAAATAGCTCTTGGCCTTGACCTGCAAGGCGGCGTCGCTGAGCGTCGCAGCGTCTTTCGACAGCATCAGCGCGGTGGAGTCGAGGGCGGCCTGCATCGCGGCCTTGGCGGAATTGGCCTGACTGTAATCAACTGCGAAGCCGACCGTGCCGAGCACCGGCAGCGAGGCGATGGCGAAGATCATGGCGACATTGCCGCGGCTGTCGGCGCGGAAATTCTTGAGGCTGCGGACGATCCTGGTCCTGAACATGATGATCACCGGCGTTTGGGTTCACCGGAATACCTAGCCGCAGGAAATAAAGGGCCGGTTTACGGGTAGGGCGAAAATCAAACGCCGCGGGTAAGTTCCCGCGGCGTTTTCTCGGTTTTTTTGTGGTCGGTCAGTCGCTTGCATCGTTAACCGGACTTGCGGGCGATGATGCCAATGCCAGCTAGTTCTTAGACGACACTGTTAACGCCCGGTTGCCGGCTGTTACTTGGCCACGCGCAGTTTGGTCAGGTCGGTGCCGATGGCATTGAACGCCGTGACGATCTGGCTTGCCGAGGTCAGCAGAAAGAACTTGCTGGCGTCGACGAACTTGTCCGGGCTGCCGGCGCAATTCTGCAACAATGTCGAGGTCGGATCGCCGCCGGTGTTCACCTGGATCGTATAGATCGTCACACCGGCATTCTTGATGTTGGCACAGGTGCCGGCGCCGTTGTCGTACATCCGCTTGTCGACATCGGTGTTGGTGCTGGAGCCGTTGCCGTTCCAGCGGTTGAGCGTGTTCAAACCGTCCGACAGCAGGATGATGACGTCGGTATAGGTGTAATTGGCTTCCTTGGCAGGAGCGACGAGGGGGCCGCCCCCGACCAGCGACTGCCAGCCCCAGACCAGTCCGATCGGCTGGTTGGTGGCGCCGAGCGGATACAGGCTATCGACCTGGCTCCGCATGGCCGCCCAGTTATATGACAGGCCCGACACCTGAGGCGAGCAGTTCTCGTTCTGCTCTGCCGGATATTTCGACGCCGCGATGTTGTTGCTCGGCGCCGTCACCAGCCGGTCGTAGTTGGAGACGGGACCGGCGGCGTTGCCACGGTCGGTAATACAGCCGTTCCAGGTGCTCCGGGCATTTGGAATCCAGGTGTGGTTGTAGCCCGTCGTGGTCGTGACGGTTTGCACACAGCGCTTGTTGTTGCCGTTGCCGCTGCACGAGCAGTTCGACCTGTTGCCGCAACTGGCGTTACGGCCGGTATCGACGGTATTGGTCGAGGTGCTGGTGATTGGAACGCTGTTGTAGCAGCCGTTATAAATGATGCCGATCTTCGTCGAATCCTTCCGGCCCGAATCCGTGCTGGGGCAGATCAATCCGGCATTGGCGCCGCTCGAGGGGATGGTGTTGGTGGTCGAGGAACTGGTTGGGCTCGTGGCGCAACCGAAGCCGTGATTGTTGTTGGAGAAAGGGCAGGAATCGCCGGGGCCGATGTCGTTCCAGTTGTTGGGCTTGTTGTTCTTCAGGATTGCGGGCTCCGACTCCCAGTCGGTCCAGTCGATATAATTGGCATTGAAATTGCCCGCCCCAAGATTGACGTTCTTGCTGAACGGGATCAGCGAGACATAGACGTCGCCATTGACGGCGGCTGCGTCCTGCAACTGTGTCAGCAGGCTTTTGGTGGCTGTCTTCAGCGCGCCGATCTTGTTGTCCGAGTTCATGGAGCCGGTGGTGTCCAGCACCAGCGCCACGCGCAACCGTGACGTGCCCCACTTCGACGTGGATGAGCCGTTCACCGTGATCTGGTTGTAACCGATAATGCCGAGCAAATTGGTCGGCACGTCGGCCGATCCTTTGACAATAACCGTCGAGCCGCCGTCGGCCGTGTAAGAGGCGTTGATCGTGATGTTCTTGGCGTCGGGCCGGGTAAACAGAGCCTCGAAATAGGTCTTCGCCTTGGCCTGCAACTGCGTGTTGTTGAGCGTTGCGGCGTCCTTCGACAGCATCAGTGCCGTCGAGTCGAGCGCCGACTGCATCGCGGCCTTGGCTGCATTTGCGCTGCTGTAATCGACCGAAAAGCCGACGGCGGCC
This sequence comes from Pseudolabrys sp., assembly GCA_022843325.1. Lineage (GTDB taxonomy): Bacteria > Pseudomonadota > Alphaproteobacteria > Rhizobiales > Xanthobacteraceae > Pseudolabrys. Next base: position 71,103 of record JALHNV010000005.1, read on the forward strand.
AGAACGGGCAGGGCGGCGAGGGCGAAGGTGGTCGCAACGTTGCCACCCCTGGCCTTTCTGAAATGTCCGAGGCTGCGGCTCAGCTTTGTCCAGAAATGCGTCATCACGGCTCACCATCGCTAGAGAGTACGGAGGCCGTCATAAGGTCCGGTGATAAAAGGTCGGTGTACCGGGAAGCGCGAATCCGGGTTCCGCGGTAATTGTTTGCCGACATCGTCAGCCGTTAGTGGTGCACATTCAGCGGCTTGGCTGGTTAAAGGTCTGTGCTGCGGAAACGGCGAATGCCACGCAGTTCTTAGCGGACACCATTAACAGAATGTTGCCGCGTGCGGCTCGAGATCGCCAGGCTCCGCCGTCGATCGCTGGTCCGAAATTGCCGGGATCAGAACAATTCTCCGAGATACCGTCGTCGCAGTGAGCCAAAACCCAGGTATTTGCATAAATTCGCCGCAGATTTGGCGCGAAACGGGTTGTTATGCCGCTGCCGAGGGCTATCTGAGCAGGGTGCCGCCGCCTGCCGTTCGATCCTCCCGGAACGGGAAAACGAAATTCCTGGGCATTTGCCACCTTGGAATGACGGTGGCGGGGTCATTATGATGCGCCGAAGGCCCGGCAAACCGGGCACTTGCCAGTTCCGCCAACCGACTACCCGACCAGAACCATGACCGCCATTGCCAGAATGACCGACAGTTCCCACATGATAGCGGCGGCGACGTCGCCCGTGGCGGCGGATGCCGCGCGGTTGCGTTCGGTCGAGCGAATGGCGGACGACGATCGGAAACGCAAAGGCGGCAACCCTGGCGAACCGACCGGGCCATCGACCGCCGTCATCACCAAGACCAAGCCGCAGACCAAGCGGCCGAACATGTATCGCGTGCTGATCCTCAACGACGACTACACGCCGATGGAATTCGTCGTGCACGTCATCGAGCGTTTCTTCGGCAAGGATCATGAAGCGGCCACACGTATTATGTTGCATGTCCATCACCACGGCATCGGCGAGTGCGGAACTTTCACATACGAAGTGGCTGAAACCAAAGTGACGCAGGTTATGGACTTTGCCCGAAAACATCAGCATCCTTTGCAGTGCGTGATGGAAAAAAAGTGAGAGTCGGGGGGCGCCTGATACAATGAAGATGGGAAGCTAATGCCAACGTTTTCGCGCAGCCTTGAACAATCGCTCCACCGCGCTCTGGCTCTCGCCAATGAGCGGCATCACGAATACGCGACGCTTGAGCATTTGCTGCTGGCGCTGATCGACGATCAGGATGCTTCCGCGGTCATGCGCGCCTGCACTGTCGATCTCGACAAGCTCAAGCGCAGCCTCGTGGCCTATCTCGAATCCGAGCTTGAAAATCTGATCACCGACGGGGCCGAAGACTCCAAGCCAACCGCCGGCTTCCAGCGCGTGATCCAGCGCGCCGTCATTCACGTCCAGTCGTCCGGCCGCGAGGAAGTGACCGGCGCCAATGTGCTTGTGGCGATCTTCGCCGAGCGTGAGAGCCACGCCGCCTATTTCCTGCAAGAGCAGGACATGACGCGCTACGACGCGGTCAACTACATCAGCCACGGTATCGCCAAGCGGCCGGGCCTGTCGGAAACCAGGCCCGTGCGCGGCGCCGAAGAGGAGACCGACGCCAAGGGCGGCGGCAACGGCGACGAGCCCAAGAAGAAGGGCGATGCGCTCGAGGCCTATTGCGTCAACCTCAACAAGAAAGCCAAGGACGGCAAGATCGATCCGCTGATCGGCCGCGACGGCGAGATCAGCAGGACGATTCAGGTCCTGTGCCGCCGTCAGAAGAACAACCCGCTGTTCGTTGGCGAAGCCGGCGTCGGCAAGACCGCCATCGCCGAAGGCCTGGCGCGCCGCATTATCCACGGCGAAGTGCCGGAGGTGTTGAAGAACGCCACCGTGTTCGCGCTAGACATGGGCACGCTGCTTGCGGGCACGCGCTACCGCGGCGATTTCGAGGAGCGGCTCAAGCAGGTGATCAAGGAGATCGAGGCCTATCCGGGCGCGATCATGTTCATCGACGAGATACACACCGTGATCGGCGCCGGCGCGACCTCCGGCGGGGCGATGGACGCTTCGAACCTCCTCAAACCGGCGCTGGCCGGCGGTTCGATCCGCTGCATCGGCTCGACCACCTACAAGGAGTACCGCCAGTACTTCGAGAAGGACCGCGCGCTGGTGCGCCGCTTCCAGAAGATCGACGTCAACGAGCCGTCGATCCCGGATGCCATCGAGATCCTCAAGGGGCTGAAGCCTTACTTCGAGGAATATCACAAGCTCCGCTACACCAACGAGGCCATCAAGGCGGCGGTGGAGCTCTCGTCGCGGTACATCCACGACCGAAAGCTGCCGGACAAGGCGATCGACGTGATCGACGAGTCGGGCGCGGCGCAGATGTTGCTGCCGGAAGGCCGCCGCAAGAAAACCATCGGCATCAAGGAAATCGAGACCACCATCTCGACCATGGCGCGGATCCCGCCCAAGACCGTGTCGAAGGACGACGCCGAGGTGCTGCGCCATCTCGAGCACACGCTCAAGACGGTGGTCTACGGCCAGGACAAGGCGATCGACGCGCTGTCGGCGTCGATCAAGCTGGCGCGGGCCGGCTTGCGCGAGCCGGAGAAGCCGATCGGCAGCTATCTGTTCTCGGGGCCGACCGGCGTCGGCAAGACCGAGGTCGCCAAGCAACTGGCTGCGTCGCTCGGGGTCGAACTGATCCGTTTCGACATGTCGGAATATATGGAGCGGCACACGGTGTCGCGCCTGATCGGCGCGCCCCCAGGCTATGTCGGCTTCGATCAGGGCGGCCTGCTGACCGACGGCGTCGATCAGCATCCGCATTGCGTGCTGCTGCTCGACGAAATCGAGAAGGCGCATCCCGACCTGTTCAACGTGCTGCTGCAGGTGATGGACCACGGCAAGCTGACCGACCACAACGGCAAGCAGGTCGATTTCCGTAACGTCATCCTGATCATGACCACCAATGCCGGTGCATCCGACATGGCCAAGGCGGCCTACGGCTTCACCCGTCAGAAGCGCGAGGGCGAGGATCAAGACGCGATCAACCGGCTGTTCACGCCGGAGTTCCGCAACCGTCTCGACGCCACCGTGACCTTCGCGCATCTGTCGCAGGACGTGATCGCCAAGGTGGTCGAGAAGTTCGTGCTCCAGCTGGAGGCCCAGCTCGGCGACCGCAACGTGACCATCGAGCTGTCGGAGGAGGCGGCGCGCTGGCTGATTGCCAATGGCTACGATGAACTGATGGGGGCCCGGCCGATGGCGCGGGTGATCCAGGAGCACATCAAGAAGCCGCTGGCCGACGAGGTGCTGTTCGGACATTTGAAGTCAGGCGGGCACGTCCGGGTCATCGTCGACCAGGACGAGCAGGGCCGCGACAAGATCGGCTTCCAGTACCTCGAAGGCCCGATTACGCCGAAGCCGGAGAAGTTGCCGGTGGTGCGCCCGAAAGCCAAGCGTCGCGCCTCACCGCGGCCCAAGCCGAAGGGTGACGGCAAGGGCAAAGGTGACGGTAAAGGCGATGGCGACGGCAAGAAGGGCTCGGTGCCGAAGGTGCCGCTGGCGAAGGTCTGACCGTCTCGCTTCTCAGAATCGTACCGAAGGCCGGGCCATAAGCCCGGCCTTCGCATTTCGCGGGGTGCGCATGCGCCCGGCGCGGTCGCGCCCCGGTTGCAGATGGGGCAGGCCTATGACACCAAGCAGCCATGCCGGTGTCAGCCACCTACGACTCCTCGAGCGCCGCCTTTCTCGGGGGCGTGCGGCGGGCCGTGCGGTCGGTGTTCTTCCCCGTCATGATGGGCACCTATATCGGCATCGGCGCGCTCGCACATGATTTCGGCCTGACGCCGTGGTGGCTGGCTCTGTCGACGATCGTTGTCTGGGCGGCGCCTGCGCAGGTCATCCTGATCACGGCCATCGGGCTTGGCTCATCGATGATCGAGGCGGCGATTGCGGTATCGCTCAGTGCGATACGGCTGTTTCCGATGGCAGTATCGCTGCTGCCGCTGCTGCGTGGCCCCGGCACCCGGGTGCGCCATTTGCTGCTCCCGGCGCATTTCACTTCGGTCAGCATGTGGATGGAGTCGCTGCGCTATCTGCCCGGCATTGCCCAGGAACGCCGCATCGCCTTCTGCAACGGCCTGTCGGTCACCTTCATGAGCACGGCGGTGACATTCGGTTTCATCGGCTTTTATCTCGCCGCCGGCCTGCCGACCGTGTTCGCAGCGGCGCTGCTGTTCCTGACGCCGCTGTCGTTCCTGATTTCGACCGCCAGCAACGCTCGCATGATGATGGACAGACTGGCGCTGGTGCTCGGCCTCGTGCTGCTGCCGTTGCTGGTCTACCTGGACGTCGGCCTCGATCTGATGTGGACCGGTATTATCGGCGGCACGCTGGCCTACGCTATTCACCGGCTGCGGGAAGCCACCCGATGAATCCCGTGATCGCCGAGTTCTGGCCTTACCTGATGTTGGTGATCGTCGGATACCTGCCGAATGAGGTCTGGCGTGTGCTCGGGCTGGTGCTGGCGCGCGGCCTCAACGAGGATTCCGAGATCGTGATGTGGTCGCGCGCGGTGGCGACGGCGATCCTGGCCGGCGTCATCGCCAAGCTGATCCTCTTTTCGAGCGGTGCGCTCGACACCATTCCGATCTGGGTGCGGGTCGCCGCCACACTCTGCGGCTTCCTCGGTTTTCTCCTGATCAAGCGCTCAGCCCTTGCCGGCGTGGTGATCGGCCTCAGTACGCTGGTGCTCGGCGGCTACCTGACGACGCCCTGAGACCGAAAGGCGGGATGTCAGCCGGCGGCGAGGGCCGCCATCAGCGCCTTCGCCTGTTCGGCCAGGACCTCCGGCTTTTCCTTCGCGGCCGCCGGCGGTTTCATCGGCTGACCGGCCTTGCGGGGAATGACGTGGACATGAAGGTGGAACACCACCTGGCCGCCGGCGCCCTCATTGAACTGCTGCACCGTGATGCCGTCGGCCGCAAAGGCCGTCATCGCCGCCTTGGCGATCGTCTGCGCCACGGTGGCGACATGGGCGAGATCGTCGGCCGGTACGTCGAGGATGTTGCGGGCCGGTGCCTTCGGCAGCACCAGCGTATGGCCGGGCGCGCGGGGCATGATGTCCAGGAAGGCCAGTGCCTTGTCGTCCTCGTAGACCTTGTAGCAGGGCAGTTCGCCGCGCAGGATCTTGGCGAAGATATTGTTCGGATCGTAGCTCGGCATCGGCGCTCCCCGGATCATTCTTGCTCGGCCAAATCCTTGCGGAACGGCGCCGCCGCCGCAAGCTCTTCACCGGCGGCCTGTATATAGGCGCGCTCGCGCGCCAGATAGTCCGCAACGGCCCGCCGCAGCCCCGGATGGGCGATGAAATGCGCCGAATAGGTGGTCTGCGGCAGGTAGCCGCGCGCCAATTTGTGCTCGCCCTGGGCGCCGGCCTCGACCCGCGCCAGCTTGTGCGCGATCGCGTAGTCGATCGCCTGATAATAGCAGAGCTCGAAATGAAGAAACGGGTGATGCTCGACCGCGCCCCAGTTGCGGCCATAGAGCGCGTCGCCGCCAATGAAGTTGATCGCCCCGGCGATCCAGCGGCCGTCGCGCCGGGCCATCACCAGCAGGATCTTGTCGGGCATGGTGGCGCCGACAATCGAAAAGAACGCGCGGGTCAGATAGGGGCGGCCCCATTTACGGGACCCGGTGTCCATGTAGAACCGGAAGAAAGCGTCCCAGACATCCTCGGTCAGGTCCGAGCCGGTGAGCTGAACCACCTCGATCCCCGCCGCCAGCGCCTCCTTGCGTTCGCGGCGGATCGCCTTGCGCTTGCGGGACGACAGCGCCGAGAGGAAATCCTCGAACGTGGCGTAGTCCTGATTATGCCAGTGAAACTGCTGATCGGTGCGTTGCAGATAGCTGCGCGCGCCGAGCAGGCAGGATTCCGCTTCGGTGAGGAAGGTGACATGGGCCGATGACAATTCGCTGGCCGTCGTGATCTCGCTCAGCGCATCGCCCAGCGCGCCGCGGATAATGGGCGCCTGCGGACCGGGGCGCACCAGCAGCCGTGGGCCGGTGACCGGGGTGAACGGCACGGCCACCTGAAGTTTCGGATAGTAGTCGCCGCCGGCGCGCTCGTAGGCATCGGCCCAGCCGGCGTCGAACACGTATTCGCCCTGCGAATGCGACTTCACATAGCAGGGAGCGCAGCCGAGCAGCCGGCCCGAGGCGTCCTCCGCCAGCAGATGCCGCGGTTGCCAGCCGGATCCGCCACCGACCGATACTGACTGTTCAAGACTATGTAAAAAAGAATGCGATATGAATGGATTATAAGGATTTATTGATGTTGATAACTCTGAGGATAAGTGATCTTCACGTGATGCATTAACGGCCGGGATGGCACAGGCGTCCCAGGCGGCAGCAGGAACCTCGGTGAGGGACGGCGCGATGCGGATGCGAAGTTCGACCTCGGGCATCCGGCCTTTATAGCGCGCATTGCGCCGGAAATCGTTCATTCGCTCAAAGCGAAGGCTCAACGCCGGCAGGCTATCGCGTCGAATCCGGTCGGAACGCCGTTCCAATTGTACTGGGTGACAGGGTAGCAACCGGCCGGCACCGGCTGGCAGCCCATGAAAGTGCAGGCGACATGACGCTGCGGCTGAACCCGCCGCGGCGCCGGTCGCCGGACCTGCCTGGCGCTCCTGGCCTCTTTCTTGGAGGCCGCTGACAAAGTCGTGACCCCATCGGCGGGGCCCGCTTTGGCCACGGGCGCAGCGATGACGATGGCGGCGAGTCCGAGGACGAGGATCCAGGTTTTCATCTGCGGCTCCTTCGGCTGCTTCTCGCTTTAATACCCCCGAGAGCCACCGGTGTTCCGCCGGCGGGCCGAAAAAATCAGGGCCGCCAGCCTTCGAAGATGACCTGGTCGGCCCAGCGCGCGGCGGTCTTGCGGTCGGCCTCGCTGCGCACGGTCCAGGTCAGCAGCGGCAGCCCGAACAGCAGGCGCGCCAGCACCGGCGCCGGGGATGGCAAATCCTTCACCGCATAGGCGGCAAAATGGGGCCGGGTGCGGTGCATGTGCAGCAGGTGCGCCAGCCGCCGCTTGGCGGGCTTCGGCATGCGGTCCCACTCGTGATGGGCGTAATGGCGTTCGGCGACGATGCCGCGCGGCAGGCCGGGGGCGATGGCGCGCGCGGCCTCGATCAGGCCCGGATCGAAGGACATCACCGCGACCGGCCCGGCATAGCTGTTGAGGACGTCAGACACCCGCTGCACCAGCCGCACATCGCCGTCGAAATGGCCCTTGAGCTCCAGCAGCAGCGGGACGCGGCCGGCGACTTGGTCGCACAACTCGCCCAGAGTCTGGATGCGGTCGGCGGTGGCCTTGAAGGGGACGGCCTTCAGTGCCGTCGCGGTCATGCCGGCGAGCGGACCGTGGCCGTCGGTCAACCGGCCGAGAGCATCGTCGTGATGCACCATGGCTTCGCCGTCGGCGCTGATCTGGAGGTCGGTTTCGATGCCGTAGTCGGCTGCGATCGCCGCTGCAAAGGCCGACGCGGTGTTCTCGATCAGGCAAGCCGACGCGTCATGCAGCCCGCGATGGGCGATGGGGCGCGCGCTCAGCCAGTCGAGTCCCGCCATGTCGTTTTATGCGACCTCGAACAGTCCTTCGACTTCGACCGCTGCATCCGCCGGCAGCGCCGAGACGCCGACCGTCGAACGGGCATGGCGGCCGAGGTCACCGAACACCTCGACCATCAGGTCGGAGGCGCCGTTCATCACCTTGGGACCATCGGTAAAGCCGGGGGCGGAATTGATGAAGCCGCCGAGCCGGACCACGCGGGTGACCTTGTCGAGATCGCCGATCACGGCCTTGATCTGCGCGATCAGGTTGACCGCGCAGGCGCGCGCCGCGCGCTGGCCGTCCTCGACCGAGACGCCGCCGCCGAGCTGTCCTTTGGCCACCAGTTTGCCGTCGTCGCCGAAGCAGAGCTGGCCCGATACGACCAGCAGATTGCCGGTGCGCACGCAGGCGACGTAATTGGCGATGGGGGCAGCGGGGGTCGGCAATACGATACCCAGGCGGTCGAGCGTGTCTTCTGCTATTCCGGCCATTCACGATCTCCCAATGAAGGTTATTCTATTGGCCGATCGGTTGGGCTTGCGCAAGGCAGCGCCGGCCCGCAATGCCCAAGATTGGGCTTTTGGTAAAGGAGGTCGGACATCGCCGGTTGCCGGAATCGGAGGCGGCCTCTATCCTGCTGCTTTCTTGTTCTTTGGTCGCCACCATGCGGCGCGTTGTGCGGCCGGGGAGAGGTTTTTGTCGATGAACAGGCGCGTCACGGTCAAGCGAGTGGTTCCATGGGCTGCGGCTGCTGGCCTGGCGGCTGCCCTCGGGTACCCGGCGGGGGCCGCGCCCGCCGATGGCGCGGCGGTGCTGGCGCCGCACCGCGCCGTCTACGATCTCAAGCTCCTGAAATCGCGCGGCACCCGCGGCGTCGAGGCGGTGCGCGGCCGCATTGTGTACGACTTTTCCGGCAGCGCCTGCGCCGGCTACGATCTGCAATTCCGTCAGGTATCCGAACTCGACTCCGGCGAAGGCAAAGCCGTCGTCAGCGAAATGAGTTCGACGACCTGGGAGGACGGCAATGCCCGCAGGTTTCGGTTCAATTCGCAGAACAAGCTGAACGACAAACGCGCCGATGCGGTCGACGGTCGCGCCGAACGCACCGCCAAGGCGGTCGCGATCAACCTCAGCAAGCCGAAGCAGCGCAAGCTGACCGTGCCGGCCAGCGCGGTGTTTCCGACCGAACATATGCGCCGCATCCTCATTGCCGCGCGCGCCGGCCAGTCGATTCTGGAATTTCCCGTCTATGATGGCTCCGAGACGGGCGACAAGTTCTACAACACGCTGACCGTGATCGGCCGCGAGATCGCGCCGGACCAGAAGCCGGCGACCGACGCTGCCGCGAAGATCCCGGTGCTGGCCACACTCAAGCGCTGGCCGGTGAGCATCACCTATTTCGAGCAGCAGGATGAGAAGACGGCGCGCAGCGGCGAGCAGTTGCCGGCCTATTCGATTGCCTTCGAGATTTACGAGAATGGTATCTCGCGCGCGCTGGTGCTGGATTACACCGATTTCACCATCAGCGCCGAATTGAGCCTGCTGGAAATGAAGACAGCAAAGCCGTGCCCCTGAAGCCGATGAGCCGACCCGCTCGAATTTCATAACTGCTTATCGTTCCGTGCCGCGGCACTTATCTTTCTTTGCCGCTGAACCGGTATTCGGTTGCCGCGCTGTATCAACCTGACTGTTTTTGCGCTATTGCTGAAGCGCGCACATCATCGCAACGGACGCTGACGCCGGGAATGCAACGCATTGCAGTCCGGCGATCCGCTCGACCGCCTCCGTCACCTCTCACTGAAAGGCCAGGCGGACATGTCGACCGAACCAACCAACCATCGAGCCAACGTTCTTGTCGTCGAAGATGAAATGGTGCTGCGCATGCGCGCCGTCGACATCGTCGAGGATGCCGGCTTCACGCCGGTCGAGGCTGTCAATGCCGACGAGGCGCTGGCCATTCTCGAGTCGCGTTCCGATATCTCGCTGCTGTTCACCGACATCCAGATGTCGGGCAGCATCGACGGTCTCAAGCTGGCGCACGCCGTGCACAAGCGCTGGCCTGCCATCAAGATCGTGCTGGTGTCCGGCCAGGTGCGCCCCACTGTGGCTGAGCGGCCGGCCGACAGCCGCTTCTTCGGCAAGCCGCTGGAAGTCGCTCAGATGATTTCCGAACTGCAGGACATGGTCGGGGCCGGCGCGCTCAAGATCGTGCCGGATACCGCGGTCAGCCAGGCCGTCAACGCGCCGCGGCGCGGTCATACGCCGTCTGAGGACGTGCTGAGCGCCGAGAACGACAGCCTGCGGCTGCTGCTGGCGCAGGCCAGCATCGACGCCAAGGCCCTGCTGACGCAGGCCGGCATCGACGCCAAGGAGCGCGAGGCGGCCGACAAATTGCAGAAATTGATCCTCGACGAGATGCACCATCGGATCAAGAATTCGCTGGCGACCGTCAGCGCGATTGCGTCGCAGAGCTTGCGCAATGCGACCAGCATCGCGCACGGCAAGCAGTCCATCGAGGGGCGTCTGGTCGCGCTGGGGCGCGCGCACGATCTCCTGATGCAGGCGAGCTGGGCCAATGCCAGCTTGTCGCAGACCGTCCGGAGCGCCACCGAGCCCTACGACAGCGCCGGCGCCGGGCGGTTCTCGATCAAGGGGCGCGACACCGGAATAGCCTCCGGGGCGGTGATTGCGCTGGCGATGACGTTCAACGAGCTGTGCACCAACACGACCAAGTTCGGCGCGCTGTCGGTGCCGGCCGGTCACGTCGAGATCGTTTGGTCCATCGATGACGCAGCGCAGCGCCTGCGCTTGACCTGGACCGAGATCGGCGGTCCGCCGGTGGAGGCGCCGACGCGGCGCAGCTTCGGCACGCGGATGATGGAATCGCTCGGTCAGCAATTGAGCGGCGAGGTCCGGCTGGACTACGAGCCGTCCGGATTCATCTACACGCTCGATGTGCCGCTCAGCGCGCTCGCCGCCAAAGGCGCCGTCGACCGCTAGTCATCGTCCAGCGTCAGGCCCTTCACAACGGCGCCCTTACCGAATTTCGAGCGCAGCCGGTCGACGGCGTGCTCGGCTTCGGCGGCGCGGCGGTCGAGCAGGTCGGACAGGTCCGAGCCGTCGGTTTCCTGCAAATGGCTGACGCCGATGCCGATCAGCCGGAAGCGGGTGGCGCCGACCTCATGCTGCAGCAGGTCGCGGCCGGCGGCGAAGATGCGCGCCGCGAGCTGCGTCGGATGGCCGAGCGAGCGGGCCCGGGTGCGGGTCTTGAAATCGGCGCTCTTGAGCTTCAGCGTCACCGTCGATCCCGCCAGATGCTGCGCCTTCAGGCGCGATGACACCCGCTCGGTCAGATCCCACAGATGCTGCTCGAGCGGCCGGAAGTCGCCGATGTCCTGGTTGAAGGTGGTTTCCGCCGACACGCTTTTGGTCTCGCGCTCCGGATCGACGCGGCGCGTGTCGAGCCCGCGCGCCAGTTGCCACAGCCGCGTACCCTCGACGCCGTAGCGCCGCATCAGGTCGTGCTGGTCGGCCTGTTGCAGGTCGGCGATGGTGCGGAAGCCGTCACCGGCGAGTTTTGCCGCGCTGACGGCGCCGACGCCGTAGATGAAACCGACCGGCTTCGGCGCCAGGAAGGCGGCCGCCTCGGCCTGGCCGAGCACGGCGAAGCCGCGCGGCTTATCCATGTCGGAGGCGATCTTGGCCAGGAACTTGTTAGCCGACAGGCCGATCGACACCGTGATGCCATGGTCGCGTTCGACGCGCGCGGCGAAGCGCGCCAGCACCCGCGCCGCGCTCATGCCGTGCAGCCGTTGCGTTCCGGTGAGATCGAGGAAGGCCTCGTCGATCGACAGCGGCTCGACCAGCGGCGTCAGCTCGAACATGGCGGTGCGCACGGCGCGGCCGACCTCGACGTATTTGGCCATGTTGGGCTTGATGACCACCAGGGTCGGACATCGGCTCAGGGCCTCGAACATCGGCATGGCCGAGCGGATGCCATAGGTGCGCGCGACATAACAGCAGGCGGCGACCACGCCACGCTTGCCGCCGCCGACCACCACCGGCTTGTCGGTCAGGGAAGGGTCGTCCCGCTTCTCGATGGTGGCGTAGAACGCGTCGCAGTCGATATGCGCGATCGTCAGCGTGTCCAGTTCCGGATGCCGCGCCAGCCGTGGCGAGCCGCAGGCCGGACAGCGCCGCGCCGTTGCGGCCGTGTCGGCCAGACAGTCGCGGCAGAAACTCACGGCACCTCGCGCTCCCAGTCGCCACCGCCCAGCGCAGCCCGGGCGCTACCAAGGTCAGCGGGGTGGATCCCGGTTTCAGTAGCGAATTCGGTAACCATCTGCTCATGCCCGGCCACGTAATCAAGCACGCCGGCCAGAAAGCCCGGCTCGGCGCTGGCGGCGCGAATCTCGGCCGGCCCGATACCGGTGATTGCGAGGAACCGGCCCAGCCGCTCTGGGTCTCCCGCAATGTAGGTAAGGGCCTGGACGGCCAGCTTTTCCGCCGCTTCGACGGTCACGGGGCCACGCGCTTTCATCGGCCAAATTTGCCTTTCCGTAAGATTTCAGCACTACCGTACTCTCTCGATCATGCCTGATAGCGCGGTCTCTGGCGACGCCAGACGCTCCGGTGCGCTGGGGACAAAGGGGCGGGGGAATGCCGAAGACCGTCCTGATCGTCGAGGACAACGAACTGAACATGAAGCTCTTCCACGATCTCCTGGAAGCGCATGGCTACGACACCGTCGGCACCCGCAACGGCATAGAGGCGCTCGATCTCGCCCGCAAGCACCGGCCCGATCTGATCCTGATGGATATTCAACTGCCGGAAGTATCCGGTCTCGAAGTGACCAAGTGGCTCAAGGACGATCCAGAGTTGAAATCAATCCCGGTGGTGGCAGTGACCGCGTTCGCGATGAAGGGTGACGAGGAGCGTATCCGCGAAGGCGGCTGCGAGGCCTATCTGTCCAAGCCGATTTCGGTCGGCAAGTTCATCGAGACCATCCGTCACTTCCTCGGCCCAGCGTAAGAGTACCCCGATGACCGCCCGTGTTCTTGTCGTCGATGACGTGCCGGCCAATGTGCGCCTGCTCGAAGCGCGCCTGTCGGCCGAATACTTCGACGTCGCCACCGCCTATAGCGGCGCCGAGGCGCTGGCTCAGTGCGAGCGCGCCGAGTGCGACATCGTCCTGCTCGACGTGATGATGCCGGACATGGACGGCTTTGAGGTCTGCCGTCAGCTCAAGGCCAATCCGGCGACCCATCATATTCCGGTCGTCATGGTGACGGCGCTCGATCAGCCGTCCGACCGCGTGCGCGGGCTGGAAGCCGGCGCGGACGATTTTCTGACCAAGCCGGTCACCGACGTGGCGCTGGTGTCGCGCGTGCGCTCGCTTGCGCGGCTGAAAATGGTAACCGACGAACTGCGCATGCGGGCTTTGACCTCGCGCGAAATCGGCATCCAGGCGCCGGAGCGCGACGCGGTGGCGGAAACCGGCCGCAATGGCCGCATTCTGGTGGTCGATGACCGCCAGTCGTCCTACGAGCGTATCGTTGCCACGCTGGAGACCGAGCACAAGGTCGACGTACAGGCAGACCCGAACGAAGGCCTGTTTCACGCCGCCGAGGGCAGCTACGACCTGATCATCGTCTCGCTGGGCCTTTCCAATTTCGACGGCCTGCGGCTGTGCAGCCAGCTGCGTTCGCTGGAGCGCACCCGCAACGTGCCGATCCTTGCCATCGCCGAGGCCGACAACAATGCGCGGCTGGTGCGCGGTCTCGAAATCGGCGTCAACGATTACCTGATCCGCCCGATCGACAAGAATGAGATGCTGGCGCGGGTGCGCACCCAGATCAAGAAAAAGCGCTACACCGAACGGCTGCGCGACAACGTGCAGATGTCGATCGAGATGGCGATCACTGACGCGCTGACCGGCCTGTTCAATCGCCGCTACATGGAAACGCATCTGTCGAGCCTGGTCGATCAGGCGGCGGCGCGCGGCAAGCCGATCACGGTGCTGATTGTCGACATCGACTTCTTCAAGGCGATCAATGACGGCCACGGCCACGACGCCGGCGACGACGTGTTGCGTGAATTCGCGCTGCGCATCCGCAAGTCGATCCGCAATATCGATCTGGCCTGCCGCTACGGCGGCGAGGAATTCGTCATCGTCATGCCGGAAACCGATATGACGGTGGCCGGCATGGTGGCCGAGCGGTTGCGCCGCCGCATCGCCACGGAGCCGTTCATCATCCAGCAGGGTGCCGGCGCGCTGGAAGTGACGATCTCGATCGGCATCGCCGCGCTCGGTCAGCCGGGTGACAACGCTGCGTCGATCCTGAAGCGCGCCGACCAGGCGCTGTACCGCGCCAAGCGCGACGGCCGTAACCGCGTCGTCCAGGACGCCGCCTGAACCCGTCCGAAATGCAAAGGGCGCCCAGAGGGCGCCCCAGCGTCAGCCGATGCGAACCAAAACTACTTGATCTTGGATTCGCTGTACTCGACGTGCTTCTTGGCAATCGGGTCGTACTTGTTCTTCTTCAACTTGTCGGTCTGGGTGCGCGAGTTCTTCTTGGTCACGTAGAAGTGGCCGGTACCCGCGCTCGACACGAGCTTGATCTTCAGACTGGCGGCTTTGGCCATGGGATATCCCTCGAATTTCGGAACTTGTCGGCGGCTTTCGCCCGGTTGGCGCGGAACCTAGCGCCGGGGCGGGAAATGTCAAGAAATCACGCTAGCGCTCGGATTTGCTGCTTTTTTTGGCGTCCGCATTCCAGGCCCCCAGCATGATCTCCCAGGCGTTGAGAATGATGACGCTCAGGAAAGCGAGATATGCGGCGGCGACGACATACATGCCGATACCGGGCCGGTAGATCAGGAGGGCGCCGCCGAGCGCGCCGCAGCAATAAATGCCGGTGTAGACGAAGGCCCGTCGCACCGAGAGGCCGCCAAGGTCGTTTCTTCGCACGAAGCGCTTGTAGAGCGGAACGAGCGCGTTTCGCGACCAGAACGCATTGATGGCAATCAATTCGGCCCCGAGCAGGGCAACCGGCTGCGGGATCAGTATCAGCGATGAGATCACGAGCAGGGTCAGCAGATAGAGAAGGTTGTTGCGCGCCCGCCAGCGGAACACACCGTTCTTCATAATGTGGTCGAGGTGGAGCGACATGGCGACGAACAAAAGGCCGATCAGCGCCGCCGCCGCGCCGCCGAGCATAATGTAGAGTTCTCGCCATTGTTCCGGATGATATGAGTTCAAGCGTCCGACCTCGGCTTAGAGAAGCTCGCGGAGAAAGCGGCTGTCCTGCATGTAATAGAACGGCACCGGCAGGTCATGCGCCATGCCGGCCTCGACTCTGGCCTCCAGCTCTTCCAGCACCACGCTGGTGATGGTCGGCATGTCCAGTTCGGTGGCCTCGTCGAGCGGCAGCCACACCAGTTCCACCAGCTCCGAATCCGGTCCGACAACGCCTTCGATCTTGTGGGCAATCGAGGTGGCGTCGCAGGTGAAAAATCGGGTGTCGAAGCGCTTCGGCCGCCGCGGCGGCGTGATGGCGCGGGCGATGAAGTGGATGTTGCCGAGATCGGGGTGAATCCTGGCTTTGGCAAACTCGGTCCAGATTTCGCCGGGCGAGGCCGGCGGCTCGTCGCGCTGGACGCCGAGCAACAGGCCGGTTTCCTCCGCCATTTCCCGCACGGCCGCGAGCGCCACGCCGCGCGCGAATTCAGGGCTCGGCGCAGGGACCCGTTCCAGCAGTTTGCGCTCCGTGCCGGGGTGCAGTTCGCTGACCGCGGACATGGCCCGGTCCAGCGCCTCGATACGGCCGCCCGGGAAGACGAATTTTCCCGGCATGAATTTGTGGCCATGGTGGCGGCGGCCGAGCAGCACCTTCGGCCGATCCGTGGCGCGGTCGATCAGCATGATGGTCGCCGCGTCGCGCGGCTCGCTGTCCGGAAACGTCTGTTCGCGTTCCATGTTTGTCATACGGGCGCTGAGGCGCGCGCCAAGATCGGTGCTCATCGTTTTTTCCGTTGCTGCCGGCGGTGCCGTTCCGGTTTGCTGTCCTTCGGCCGCCGCGCGCCGTGCGGGCGTTGCCGTGCGGCGCTGATACGCCCCTCCGAGAGAAGCTCAAAACGCAGGGCGCCCGCAACCGGGGCGGCCTCCACAAGTTTGACCGTCACCGTATCGCCCAGCCGGAACGTCATTCCCGACCGTGAGCCGACCATGGCGCGGCCGGGCTCGTCATAGCGGAAATATTCGTCGCCCATGGTGCGCGCCGGCACGAAGCCGTCGGCGCCGGTCTCCGCCAGTTTGACGAACAGGCCGGCGCGGTGAACGCCGGACACGCGGCCTTCGAAGCTGGCGCCGATCCGGTCGGCGAGGAAGTGCGCGATCAGCCGGTCATTGGTCTCGCGCTCGGCCAGCATGGCGCGGCGCTCGGTGGCGGAGATGTCCGCCGATATTTCGGCCAGCACCGCGTTGTCGAATGTCTCGGGCAGGCCGTCGCTGCCGAGCTTCATCGCGCGGATCAGGCCGCGGTGCACGATGAGATCGGCGTAGCGTCGGATCGGCGAGGTAAAATGTGCATAGCGGCGCAGGTTGAGGCCGAAGTGTCCGTAATTGTCGGCGGAATATTCGGCCTGCGCCTGGCTGCGCAGCACTACCTCGTTGACGAGCTGTTCGTTGTCGCGGCCCTTCATCTGCGACAGGATTCTGTTGAAAATCTCAGGCCGTAATGCGCCGGATTTGACCAGCGGGATGTCGAGGCTGGCGAGGAATTCACGCAGGGCGTTGATCTTCTCGATCGAGGGCTCGTCGTGCACGCGATAGATCAGCGGCACCCGCGCTTTTTCCAGCGTCTCGGCGGCGGCGACGTTGGCGAGGATCATGAACTCCTCGATCAGCTTGTTGGCGTCCTGTCGCTCCGGCACGATGACGCGATCGACGGTGCCGTCGGGCTTCAGCAGAATCTTGCGCTCCGGCAGATCGAGATCGAGCGGTTGCCGCTCCGCGCGCGCGCGCGTCAGCGCCTCATAGGCGGCATAAAGTGGCTTCAAGATCGGCTCGAGCAGCGGCCCGGTGACCTCGTCGGTCCGGCCATCGATGGCGGCCTGGGCCTGCTGATACGACAGCCGCGCCGCCGACTTCATCATGATGCGGTGGAAGGTGTGCGAGCGCTTGCGGCCGTCGGCGCCGATCACCATACGCACGGCCAGCGCGGCACGGTCTTCAAGCGGACGCAGGGAGCACAGATCGTTGGAAATGCGCTCGGGGAGCATCGGCACGACGCGGTCGGGGAAGTAGACCGAGTTGCCGCGCACCAGCGCTTCGCGGTCGAGCGCGGAGCCCGGCGTCACGTAATGCGAGACGTCGGCGATGGCGACGGTGATGGCGAAGCCGCCGCCTGACTCGGGCTCCGCATGAACGGCATCGTCGTGATCCTTGGCGTCGGGCGGATCGATGGTGACGAGAGGGAGGCGGCGCCAGTCTTCGCGGCCGGCCTGCGTGGCCGGCTTGGCCGCGTCCGCCTCCAATAAGGTATCCCGGCGGAACACATGCGGGATGGTGTGGGCGTGGATGGCGATCAGGCTGATGGCGCGTTCGGTGGCGAGCGAACCGAGCTTTTCGACGACGCGGCCGGTGGGTAGGCCGAAGCGCGGCGCCCGCCCGGTCTCGACCGCGACCAGATCGCCGTCTTTGGCGTCATCGGTACCGCCGGCCGGAATGGCGAATTCCTTGCCGAGCATTTTCTTGTCGACTGGCTCCAGCCGTCCGCCGCCCTTCGGATTGGAGCGGAAAATGCCGAGCACGCGCTGCTTGGGGTGGTCGATGATCTTGATGACGCGGCCGCGATGGCGGATGCCGCCGTCTTCTTCGGTTTGCTGAACGTTCAGCAGCACCCGGTCGCCGATGCCGGCGGCGTCGCCTGGCCGGGTGGCACGCGGCACATGCAGGCGGATCTTCGGCGCGGGCCCGTGAGCGTCCGCGTCCCATTCGTCCGGGATCGCGATCAGGTCGCCGTCGCGGTCGCGCGACACCACGTCCGCCAAGACGGTGTCGGGCAGGGTGCCGGCCTGGTGCAGCTTCTTGCGGCGCTTCTCGACCGATCCATCCGACGCGAGGTCCCGCAGCATGCGCTTGAGTTCGGCCCGCATGGCGTTCTTCAGGCCGAAGGCGCGGGCAATCTCACGGGTGCCGACCTTGCCGGTCTGCTTCGCGATGAAGGCGAGGAGTTCGTCCTTGGACGGCAGGGAGGGCTTGGCCTTGGGCGTTTTTTTCAAAATAGGGAATCCTGCGCCAAATTGGCGCTTTCAACCGCAAATGTAGTGTCTGGCGGCCGTGTTCGCCAGCCATGCGCCGTACAGACGCCCGGCTGCGGAGCAGGGCGTCTGAACAGGCGTGCAGGGCAGGCTATTCCGCCGCCTTGCGGGCTGGCTTGGCCTTGGCAGCCTTCTTCGGCTTGGCCGCAGGCGCTTTGGCGGCTCCGGCTGCTGCCTTGCGCGGCGCCGCGCGGCGCGCTTTCGGCGGCCCATCGGATTCGGCCTTGGACGCTGACGTTGCCTTCGACGTCGCCTTGGCCGCCGGTTTGGCCGCGGCTTTCTTGCCGCCCTTGCGTTTGCCGGTCCCAACCTGGGCCGCGCGGGCGTCGAGCAGGACGATGGCCTCGTCGAGCGTGATCGTCTCCGGTGTCTTGTCGGCCGGCAGCGTCGCATTGACGCCGTTGTGGCTGGCATAGGCGCCGAAGCGGCCGTTCTTGACCACGATCGGCCCACCCTTGTCGGGATGGTCGCCCAGCGATTTGCCAGGATCGGCACCGAAGCGGCGGCCTTTTTTCGGGTTGGCGATCTTGTCGGCGATGAGATGCATGGCCCGGTTCAGGCCGACGGTCAGTACGTCGTCGCCTTCCTCGAGGCTGGCGTAGACCTTGCCGTGTTTGACGTAAGGCCCGAAGCGGCCGACGCCGGCCAGGATCGGCTCACCGTCTTCCGGCGACAGCCCGACTACGCGCGGCAGCGACAACAGCGCCAGCGCCTTCTCAAGATCGATCTCGTCAGGCTCGACGCCTTTGGGCAGGCTGGCGCGCTTCGGCTTCTCCGGCGGCGGCGGCTTCGGACCCTTGGAGCCCTTCGGCCGCTTTTCCGCCGGCAGTTGTTCGCCGAGTTGCAGATAGGTGCCGAAGCGGCCGCCGCGCAGCGTGACTTCCAGATTGGTCTCGGGATCGACACCGAGCACCTTGGTCGTCTGCTGGCCGCCGGCGCCGGGCGTCATCTGCCTTGTGTAGCGGCATTCCGGATAGTTCGAGCAGCCGATGAAGGCGCCGAAGCGGCCGACCTTCAGCGATAGCTGGCCAGTGCCGCAAGTCGGGCACTGGCGAACGTCGCCGCCGTCCTCGCGCGCCGGGAAGATGTGCGGCCCGAGCAGATCGTTGAGCGCATCGAGCACCTGCGTGATGCGCACTTCCTTGATCTCGTTGACCGCGCCGATGAAGTCGACCCAGAAGTCCTGCAGGACCTTCTTCCAGTCGAGCTCGTTGTTGGAAATGCGATCGAGCTGCTCTTCGAGATTGGCGGTGAAGTCGTATTCGACATAGCGCTGGAAGAAGCTTTCCAGGAAACCGACCACGACGCGGCCCTTGTCTTCCGGAATGAGGCGCTTCTTGTCGATGCGGACATAGCCGCGGTCCTGCAACACCTGCAGGATCGACGCATAGGTCGACGGCCGGCCGATGCCGAGTTCTTCCATGCGCTTGACCAGCGCGGCTTCGGAAAAGCGCGGCGGCGGCTCAGTGAAATGCTGCGCAGCTTCGATCGACTGCTTCTCCAGCCGCTCGGCTTCCGACATCGCCGGCAGGCGGCGCGACTCGTCGTCGTCCGAGGTGTCGTCCTGGCCCTCCTGATAGAGCGTCAGGAAGCCGTCGAACTTCACGACCTGGCCGCTGGCGCGCAGTTCGATGTTGCGGGCGCCGTTCCTGGCGAGGATGTCGACGGTGGTGCGCTCGAGCTCGGCCGATTCCATCTGGCTGGCGACGGCGCGATTCCAGATCAGTTCGTACAGCCGCGCCTGGTCGCGATCGACATATTTGGCGACCTGTTCGGGCGTGCGCGCGGCGCCGGTCGGGCGCACCGCTTCGTGCGCTTCCTGCGCGTTCTTCGACTTGTTCTGGTAGGTGCGCGGCGAACCCGGCACGTATTCCTTGCCGTAGTTCTTGCCGATCATGGTGCGGATGTCGCCGATCGCCTCCGGCGCCATGTCGATGCCGTCGGTTCGCATATAGGTGATGAGACCGGTGGTCTCGCCGCCGATTTCGACACCTTCGTAGAGTCGCTGCGCCAGCCGCATGGTGATCGCCGGCGCGAAGCCGAGCTTGCGGCTCGCTTCCTGCTGCATGGTCGACGTGGTGAAGGGCGG
>JALHNV010000006.1 GCA_022843325.1 Pseudolabrys sp.
GCCGCAGCCGCAGGGCTGAGGTTCGACGCAAAAGACCGCATGAACGCCCGCCGCATGGCGGGCGTTCTGTTTTGTGGCTTCACCGTCTCAGTCTGCTGCGTTATGCGCGTTCAACCTGCGATGAATTGGCATGACCGCAAATAGCCCGAACGAAACGGCGTCCCGCTGGACCCTCGACGCCTTCCGCGCCGGCGCGCTGGCGACGCTGCCGCTGATGCCGGGGCTGTTCGCCTTCAGCATGGCGTTCGGCACGGTCGCGGCCCGCAAGGGCTTTACGCTGTTCGAAACGATGGCGATGAGCGGTACCGTGTTTGCCGGCATGGCGCAGATCATTGTGCTGGAAGCCTGGCCGGAACGGCTGACAGTGGCGGCCGTTATCGGTGCGGCGCTGGTTACCGGCATGGTCTGTATGCGGTTTTTGCTGATCGGCGCCAGCCTGCGGCCGTGGCTCGGCCATGAACCGGCGGTCCGAATCTATCCGACACTCTATTTGCTGACGGAATCGAGCTGGCTGCTCTCGATGCGTTACCGCGCTGGCGGCGGCAATGATCCGGCCTATCTGCTCGGCAGCGGCGTGATGGTCTGGCTCGGCTGGGTGGCGGCGGCGGCGCCAGGTTTCTGGCTCGGCGCCTCGATCGGCGATCCCAGCCGCTACGCCCTCGACCTCGTCATGCCGGTGTTTTTCACCGCCATGCTGGTACCGCTGTGGCGCGGTTCGCGGCGGGCGCTGAGCTGGCTGGTGGGCGGCGTCGCCGCGGTTGTCGCTTATTATCTGTTCGGCGGCTGGTGGTATGTGATGGTTGGCGCTCTGGCGGGCTGCATCACCGGAGGGCTGGTCGATGATCGAGAATGACCCGCTCGGCTTCATCGGTATCCTGGCGGCGATGACCCTTTCCGTCTTTGTCATGCGTGCTGGCGGCTTCTGGCTGATCGGTCGTTTTACCCTCGGGCCGCGTGTGCACCGCATGCTCGATGCGCTGCCCGGCGCCGTGATCGCCGCGACGGTGGCGCCGATCCTGGTCAACGGCGGCGTCAGCGCCTGGCTGGCGGTCGGCGCGGCAACGCTGACCATGATCGTGGTGCGTAATGATTTCGCCGCCGTGGTAGCGGGTGTCGCTGCCGCTGCGCTGGCACGGGCGGCGGGACTGTAGCGGCCATTCGTGCGAGCATGGGGTATGCCGCTACAGAACCGCGTTTCTCCTTTCGGCGCCCTGTTCATCTCGCCCGCGCGCGGCACGCTGATGGGCAATCGCGGCGGCCGGCTGCATGGCGCCGACAGGACACTGAGTTCGCGGCGCTGGACGTCGAAGCAGTGGATCTGCTGCAGGCTTGATTTCAACAATCGCCGGCGCACCGTCTGGGGCAACAGCTACACCGAATTGTTCTTTCTCGACGAAGTCACCGCCTTCGCGGCCGGTCATCGGCCCTGCTTCGAATGCCGGCGGCAGGAGGCCGAGAGCTTCGCTCAGTTTTTCATGGCCAATGACCCGAACCCCGCTCATTCCCGCGAAAGCGGGAATCCAGAGCGTGCTTTGCTATGGCATCAGTCTGTTGCCCTGGGTCCCCGCTTTTGCGGGGACGAGCGGAAGAAAGTGACGCGTGCCACCGCCGCCGCCATGGATGCGGTGCTGCATGCCGAGCGGTGCAACGGCAAAGCCAAGCGCACGCACCAACGCAGCCTCGACGAACTGCCCGACGGCACCATGATCGCGCTCCGCGGCGAAGCCTTCGCGGTGCGCGGCGGACAATTACTGCCGTGGATGCCATCGGGGTACGCGGCGGCCCAGCCGCGTCCGCGCGGCTCCAACATTGCCGTGCTGACGCCGCCGTCGATATTGGCTGTGCTGAGGCAGGGCTACGCGCCGCTCTGGCACCTGAGCGCGGGGTGAACTACGCCGCCTCTATCGGGCTCGCCGGCGCGGGCGGGCTGACATTGGGCCAGTTGATCGCGACGATGGTCGCCATAATCGCCAGCATGATCACGTTCATGGCGACGCAGGCGATCCAGCCGGCCAGCACCCATGCGAGACCGCCGGCGGCGGCGCCAAAGCTGCCTCCGAGATAGAAGCTTGTGACGTAGAGACCGACCGCGGACGACCGGCCGGCCCTGGCGGTGATGGTGACATAGCTGGTCGAAACCGCCTGACACAACAGGCCGCAGGCGGCGCCGACGGTCAGCCCCAGCAGGATCAGCCACAGTGGATCGCCCAGCGTCAGCAGCATGCCGGCGATCCAGAGGAAGATGGTGCCGATGACGAAATGGCGGCGCCCGAAGCGGCCGACCGCCCAGCCGGTCAGCGGCGCCAATGCAGCGCCGACAAGATAGACGACGAAAATACCGCCCAGCATGGTGGCCGACAGATTGTAGGGCGGCGCGGCCAGGCGAAAATTGATGAAGGTGAACGTCAGAATGAAATTGAACATCACGCCGAAGCCGACGGCGTAGGTCGCCAGCAGCAGCGGGTTGCGGAAGTGCTGCAGCATCTGTCTGGCCGATGCCAGCAGACCTTCCGACTTCAGGAATTTGCGTTCGCGCGGCAGCAGCATCCAGATGGCGACGGCGCCGGCGAAAGAAAACATGGCCACGGTAATAAAGGCATAACGCCAGCCGAACAGGTCGGCGAGGATGCCGGAAACGAATCGCCCGCTGAAGCCGCCGAGGCTGGCGCCCGAGGTGTAGACGCCGGCGGCGACGGTCGCCTCGTGCGGCGCCAGCTCGTCGCCGATATAGGCGATCATGACGGCGAACACGCCCGGCGCCGCCAGGCCCTGCACGAAGCGCCAGAAGATCATCGATGATAGATTTGGCGATAACGCCACCATCACCGTCGGAATCGCCAGCATGACCATGGCCACGACGATCACGCGCTTGCGGCCGAGCACATCGGCGACGGTACCTGCGAACGGCGCGATCAGCGCGACGGCCAGCGTACTCGCCGTCATAATGGTGGCGATCTCGGCCGGACCGACGCCGAATTCCTGTGCCAGCAGCGGCAGGATGGCCTGCGGCGAGTACATGTTGACGAAGGTGCAGTAGCCCGCGAGCCCGATCGCCAGATGGCGGGCGAATACATGCGGGTTCGGCACAACGGCTGTCATCGGGTCCCTTGTTGCGTGAGCGCAGCCCGCGCGGCGGCGTCAACGAGCGGTCGCGAAGCTATGCATGGGATAGGGCGGTATCGCCAAGGAAAAACCGGGCGGAGCAGCGGGGCGTATAGCGCATAGCTGCTGGTTAAAGCTTTAGCGCAGATTTGGCGCGCGCGAGCGTGTCGGCAGGTGTTCCGGAGGCATCGACCTTTTCCCAGTCCAGGGTACCGAGGTCGTACTGTTCCTGCGCACGCGCGACGGTCGCGTCGGCGTCGGATGCATCGCCTGTGCGCCCCCCAACGCGGGCGATGCGAACGGTGAGGTCGGCGGTCAGGAACAGGCCATGGAACGAGCCGGGCCCGGCAGCCCGGGCAATATCGGCGCGTTCGGACGGCGCGGCGAACACGGCATCGACCAGAGCCGAATGGCCGGCTGCCAGCACCCGGCGTGCCTTTTCCGCAAGCCGCTGATACACCTTCGCGGTCGCCTCGCGGCTGTAGGCGGTTTCCGGCAGGCGGTCGGTTTCACCGGCGCCGAACAGCACCTTGCGCTCGACATCGCTGCGCAGCCACACCGCGCCCGGCAAGGGCGGCAATTCGGCGGCGAGCGACCGCGCCAGCACCGACTTGCCGGTGCCGGACAGACCACCGACGGCGACCAGAACCGGATTCCGCCGTTGCAGAAGATCCGTCGCCAGCGCGAGGTAATCGCCGGCATTCTGCACAATCCCGGCGTCGTCCGCCTCGTTGGCGAGGCGTGCGGCCGTGACTTTGGCGCGGATCGCCGCGCGCACCGACATGAACAGCGGCAGCGCCGCCAGCGCGTCGAGATCGGCGTCGCGCTGGGTTTCGGTGAGATAGCGGTTGAGCACAATCGTCGCGGCCGCGTGAAGCCCGCGTTCGACCAAATCCATCAGCAGGAAGGCGAGGTCATACAGCACGTCGCCGGTGGCGATTTTGTCGTCGAACTCGATGGCGTCGAACAGCACCGGCTTGCCTTCGATCAGTACGATGTTGCCGAGATGCAGGTCGCCGTGACACCGCCGTACCAGACCAGCACGCTGGCGTTCGCCGAGCAGGGACTGGATGGCGGTCAACGCCCGGCGTGTCTCTCCCGCCAGTGCATCGACCGCGTCCTGCGGAAACAGTGCGGGATATTGATGCAGCTCGGTCTCGTTCTGCTTAGCGACATTTTCCAGTGCCGCGGCGAAGTCGAAAGCGTCGATGACCGGCGCCGTGGCATGCGCCTGCGCCACCGCGCGTCCCAGCGCATCGGCCAGCGCCGCGTCAATCCTGCCTGCATCCGCCAGATGGTCGAGCGTCTGGCTCTCGTCGAAACGGCCCATCTCCACCGCCCATTCGACCGGTTCGCCCTGGCCGCCGATGGCGAGGCTGCCGCCGGCTTCGCGGGTGATCGCCACGACGCCGTGATAGATCGCCGGTGCATAAAGACGGTTGACGGCGATCTCGGCGTCGCAGGCGGCTTTGCGTTTCGCCAGCGTCGAATAATCGAGAAACGGGAAACGCACCGCGCGTTTGACCTTGAGCGCACGATCGCCCGCCAGGAACACCACCGCCGCATGGGTATCGATCCTTGCCACATCGCCGCCGCCGTGGCTGTCGCGGCGGGCGAGAAAATCGAAGACGTCGGATTGTGCGGTGTCGCTCGTCATGTCGTCTTTCAATTGCAACTCAAGTTCAATTTCCCTCGCGCAGAACGGTTCCCGCAACGCCTGACCGTTATGGCGACGAATACGCCGCAGCGCGCGGCGGGTTGACCGAGCCGCATTCCGCATTATGTCATGCTGCGGGACATCGTCACGGCACCGCCGCGGCAACAGGTATCGGCGCGCGTCCTGGCGCATCGGCAATAAGCGGGGCGCGTTGACCTCACCGATCGAAGACTACGCCATGATTGGCGATCTCGGCACCGCCGCGCTGGTCGCCCGCAACGGTTCGATCGACTGGCTGTGCTGGCCGCGATTCGATTCCGACGCGTGCTTCTCGGCGCTGCTCGGTACGCGCGATCACGGCCGCTGGCAGATTGCGGCCACCGATGCATCCGCCATGGTGACGCGGCGCTACCGGCCCAACACGCTGATCCTGGAAACCCGCTTCGAGACGGCCACGGGCGCTGCGACCGTGATCGACTTCATGCCGCCGCGCGACGGCAATTCGCATCTGATGCGGCTGGTGGTCGGCGAGCGCGGCCATGTCGACTTCCACAGTGAGATGATCCTGCGCTTCGGCTACGGCACCACCGTGCCCTGGGTGACGCGCATGGACGCACACACGCTGCGCGCCATCGCCGGCCCGGAGATGGTGGTGCTGCGCACGCCAGCGCGGATGCATGGCGAGAATCTGATGACAGTCGGCGACTTCACCGTCGCGGCCGGTGAAGCCGTGCCCTTCGCGCTGACCTTCGTGATGTCGCATGAGGTGCTGCCCGAGCCCGTCGATGTCGAAACGAGCCTGCGGGCGACCGAGGCGTTCTGGACCGAATGGGCAGGCCGCAACCAGATCGACTGTCCGTGGAACGAGGCGGTGGTGCGGTCGCTGATCACGCTGAAGGCGCTGACCTTTGCGCCGACCGGCGGCATGGTGGCGGCGCCGACCACATCGCTGCCGGAACGGATCGGCGGCGAGCGTAACTGGGACTACCGCTTCTGCTGGCTGCGCGACGCCACCCTGACACTGCTGGCGCTGATGAACGCCGGCTATTACGACGAAGCGCGGCTCTGGCACGATTGGCTGCTGCGCGCCGCCGCCGGCAGCCCCCGGCAAATCCAGATCATGTACGGCATTCGCGGCGAACGGCGGCTGACCGAATGGGAGGTGACGTGGCTGCCGGGCTACGAGAATTCGAAGCCGGTGCGGATCGGCAATGGCGCCCACAACCAGTTGCAGCTCGATATCTTCGGCGAGGTGATGGACGCCCTGCATCAGGCGCGCCAGGGCGGCATCGGGCCTCATGAGGCGGGTTGGGATCTCGAGCGCGCGCTGCTGCTGCATCTCGAGGAAATCTGGTTCGAACCGGACGAAGGCATCTGGGAAGTGCGCAGCGGCCGCGAGCATTTCACCCACTCGAAAGTGATGGCCTGGGTCGCCTTCGACCGCGCCATCAAGAGCGCGGTCGAGCACAATCTGCCTGGCGATATCGCACGCTGGCGTGAACTGCGCGCCCGCATTCACAAGGATGTCTGCGACAACGGCTTCGATGCCGAGTTGGGCAGCTTCGTGCGCATTTATGGCACCAGGGAACTCGATGCGAGCCTGTTGCTGTTGCCCGAACTCGGCTTCCTGCCGCCGGAAGACCCGCGCATTCGCGGCACCATCGAGGCGGTCGAGCGAACGCTCTCTGTTGACGGTTTGGTGCGCCGTTATGACACCGCGAAATCCGAAGACGGCTTGCCGGGCGACGAGGGCGTCTTCCTGGCCTGCAGTTTCTGGCTGGCCGATGCCTATCTGATGCTCGGGCGGCACGACGACGCTGTAAAGCTGTTCGAGCGGCTGTTGTCGCTGCGCAACGACGTCGGCCTGCTCAGCGAGGAATACGAGCCGCGCTCGCGCCGCCAGGTCGGCAATTTCCCGCAGGCCTTCTCCCATCTGGCGCTGGTCAATACCGCCAGCAATCTCGCCCATTACCGCAAGCCGGCGGAGCAGCGCTCCGAGCATAGCGTCGCGGCGCGCCCGCCGGCACGCGTGCTGGATCCGGCGAAATAGACGCTCTGGGTTGCGCGACAAGTCTATTGACCGGTACCCCGCTGGCCGGGAGAGTGCGCGCATCGCCGCGGCCAAGCGGCAACCCAAGGGAGGCGCGCGTGCTGCTGGATGTCCGGACCTACAAGACCCTGCCTGGCCGCGTGCCGGCGCAACTCGAACTCTACAAAAAATACGGCTATCCGGTGCAGCTTCGCTATATGGGCGAGCCGCTGTGCTACGCCGCGGCCGAAAGCGGCGAACTGAATATTTTCACCCATATCTGGGTCTACGAAAGCGCCGCCGACCGCGAAGCCAAGCGCGCCAGGATGCAGGCCGATCCGGACTGGAAGGTCTACATCGCGGAGAACCTCAAGGCCGGCAACATCATCGAGCAGCGGACTTGCCTGATGACGCCGGCGTCGTTTGCGCCGCCGATCCCGATGCCGAAGATCATTCCGTAAGCTACGCGTCCCTCTCTTCGCTTGCGGGGAGAGGGAAGCGACCTTTTGCAATCGCACCTGGAAGTACATCGATGGCCTCGAACGACGGCTCACGCACTGGCGGTGAAATTCTGGTCGATCAGTTGGCGATCCACGGCGTGCAGAACGTCTTCTGCGTGCCCGGCGAAAGCTATCTGGCGGCGCTCGATGCGTTTTACGACCGCAAGATCGCGCTGACCGTCTGCCGCCACGAAGGCGCCGCATCCTGCATGGCCGAAGCCGTGGGCAAGACCACCGGCCGGCCCGGCATCTGCTTCGTCACGCGCGGGCCGGGCGCCACCAATGCCTCGGCCGGCATTCATATCGCCAGCCAGGATTCCTCGCCGATGATTGTGTTCGTCGGCCAGGTCGGCCGCCACATGCGCGAGCGCGAGGCATTCCAGGAACTGGACTACCGCGCCGTGTTCGGCACCATGACCAAGTGGGCGACCGAGATCGACGACGCGGCGCGCATTCCCGAACTGGTGTCGCGCGCCTTCCACGTCGCCTGCAACGGCCGGCCCGGCCCGGTGGTGATCGCGCTGCCGGAGGACATGCTGACCGATCGCGTCACCGTGCCGGACGCGACCGCCTTCGAGCCGGTGGAGATGTGGCCAGGGCTTAATGACATGAGCCGGCTGCAGAAGCTGCTGTGGGCCTCCAAGCGGCCGATCGTGCTGGCCGGCGGCAGCCGCTGGTCGGAAGCGGCGGTGGCGGCGCTGGCGCGTTTCGCCGAGCGGTTCGACCTGCCGGTTGCCACCACCTTCCGTCGCGGCCATCTCTTTGACGCGCTGCATCGTTGCTACGCCGGCGATGTCGGCATCGGACCGAACCCGAAGCTGCTGGCGCGCGTCAAGGGCGCCGACCTGGTGCTGATGATCGGCTCGCGCATGAGCGAGATGGCGTCGCAGAGCTACACGCTGTTCGACATTCCGGAGCCGCAGATGAAGCTGGTGCATGTGCACCCGGGTCCGGAAGAGCTCGGCCGCGTCTATCATCCGCATCTGGCCATCAACGCCGCGCCGACCGCCTTCTGCTCGGCGCTGGAAGGGCTGCAGCCGCCGAACGACATCCCGTGGAAAGGCGAGGCCGATACGGCGCACGCCGACTACATGGCCTGGACCGAGAAGGCGACCCCGGTGCCGGGCAAGGTCAATCTCGGCGAGGTGATCGTCTGGCTGAGCAACAACCTGCCGCCGGAATCGATCATCACCAACGGCGCCGGCAACTTCGCCGGCTGGATCCATCGCTTCTACCGCTTCCGCAAGTTCGCCACCCATGTCGGGCCGACCTCGGGCTCGATGGGCTACGGCTTTCCGGCGGCGATGGCGATGAAGACGCTGCATCCCGATCGCGCCGTGGTGTGCGTCGCCGGTGACGGCGACTTCATGATGACCGGGCAGGATTTCGCCACCGCGGTTCAGTACAATCTGCCGGTGATCGTCGTCATCTCCGACAACGGCGTCTACGGCACCATCCGCATGCATCAGGAGCGCGAATATCCGGGGCGCGAGATCGCCACGGCGCTGCGCAATCCGGACTTCGTCGCTTATGCCAAGGCGTTCGGCGGCTTCGGCGTGCTGGTGGAAAAGACCGCCGATTTCCCCGCCGCTTTCGCCGCCGCGCAGGCGTCGGGCCTGCCGTCGATCATCCATCTCAAGGTCGACCCGGAAGCCATCTCGCCGACGGCGACGCTGACTGCCATCCGCGAAAAAGCGCTGGCCAAAGGCGGCTGACACGGGAGTTTAACGAGGCGCTCCTGCCGAGCTTGTTTCTCAGGCGCAAGAATCCTGCTAAAATCCAGATATGACCAAGCTGCTCCGTGACGTCATCGGCCGCGTTAACGAATGGCCCGAGGATCGCCAGGATGAGGCGGCTTCGGTGTTGCTCGATCTGGAAGCCCAGCAGGAAAGCCGGTATCGGCTCACGCCGGAGCAGGTCGAGGAGGTTGCGCGTATTCAAGGGCAGGTGCGCGACGGCACTGCCGCATTCGCCACCGACGCGCAGATGGCGGCGTTTTGGAAAAAGTGCGGCCTTTGAGGCTGCGCTATACCGCTGCCGCTTGCCCACCTTGAATCGATTTACAGCTTCATTGCAGAACGCAACGAACCGGCCGCACGCCGGATCATGGCGGATATTCGCGGAGCGGCCGAGCGTCTGCGGCGCTTCCCGCGCATGGCGCGCACCGGCAGCATCCCCGGCACACAGGAATGGTCCGTGCGCGGTTCGCCCTATTTGATTGTCTATCAGGTCAACGATGCGGGCGCGGAAGTCGTCGTCCTGGCTGTTTATCACGGGGCCCAAGATTGGCAGAACGAGCCGCGATAGCCGGCTTGCATCTTATCCGTGAATCATCATTCACTCGTTTTCATGCCGTATCGCCGCACCGAGAACGTCTTCCGTCGCCTGGCCGAGCGCGAGCGATCGATCCTGGACGCGGCCGGCGCGCTCGCCGGCGAGGGCGGCATGGCTGCGGTGCAGGTGGCGGCTGTGGCAGCCCGCGCCGAGATCGCCGCCGGCACGGTGTACCGCTACTTTCCGTCAAAGGCCGATCTGGTGGCCGAACTGGTCGCCGCGGTGGCCGGCCGTGAACTCGACGCCATGAAAACCGCAGGCGACGCCGCGCCGGGCCCTTTGTCGGCGCTGGCCGCGTGCATCTCGACTTTTGCCGCCCGGGCGCTCAGTCAGCGGCGCCTGGCCTGGGCGGTGCTTGGCGAGCCGGTCGACGCCGCGGTCGATGCCATGCGGCTCGATTTTCGCCAGTCGCTGGCCGACGAACTTGAAGCGCGGATCGCCATTGCAATCCGCAGCCGCCGGCTGCCCGATCAGGATGCGCGCGTCGCCGCGCCGGCGCTGGTCGGTGCCCTGATGGAAGGGCTGCTCGGCCCGCTGGCGCCGTCGCATGACGGCGACGTCGCCGGCAGCCGCGCCGCGGTTCAGGCCGCGACGCTGCTGGCGCTGCGGGCGCTCGGTATGGTCGACGCGCAAGCCCGCGGCCTGGTGGCGCAATGCGTGCTACCTCTTTCTCCCTCCACCTGAAAGGCGAGGACTGTCTTCGCGTTGTTCTGACTGACGATCTTCTCGGTTTCAGGGCAAGATCGAAGACACGGCGGCCGGCAGCGCTTTAAGCGGCAACTCGACTTGCTTGATGCCGCGTTCGTCCGGATCGTCGCTGACCGCAAATCCAAGTTCGCTGCACATTTGCAGCATGGTGGTGTTTTCCGCCAGAACCTGTCCCCGCACGGCGGTCAGACCTTTGTCGCGCGCATAGGCGATGACATGCTGCATCATCAGCCAACCCAGGCCGTGGCCCTTGAGATGCGAGCGCAACAGGATGGCGAATTCGCCGTGCTCGGCGCTGGCGTCGTCGTGCAGGCGCACGACACCGAGCAGTTTGCCGCTGGTCTCCTCGATGGCGGCGAAGGCGATGGCGACAGCGGGATCGTAGTGCACAAGCTGATCGATCATTTTAGGACTTATGGTGCGCATGCTCGAGAAAAAGCGCAGCCGCAGATCGTCCTGCGTCACGTCGGCCAGGAAGTCGGGATAGAGCGCAGCATCCTCCGGCCGCAGCGGCCGGATCAGCACCCGTTCTCCCTCGCGCAG
This sequence comes from Pseudolabrys sp., assembly GCA_022843325.1. Lineage (GTDB taxonomy): Bacteria > Pseudomonadota > Alphaproteobacteria > Rhizobiales > Xanthobacteraceae > Pseudolabrys. Next base: position 10,874 of record JALHNV010000006.1, read on the forward strand.
CACGACATGACGTTCGCTCATCCTGCCTCCGCGCTGTCGCCGTGCTAATGCGACATCAGCACCGGCACCGTCATCGATTCGAGCATGCTGCGGGTCACCCCGCCGAGAATGAATTCGCGCAGCCGCGTCGATCGCCGGCCCGCGGATCGGCGCCGGCTACTTCTTCTTCCCGTCCGGTCCGAACGAGATCAAATAAGCCCACAGGTTGTTGATTTCGGTCTCGTTCTTGATCCCCGGGAAGATCATCTTGGTGCCCTTGATCTTGGCGCGCGGGTCCTTGATGTAGTCCTTGAACGTCGCCTCATCCCAGGTCAGGCCGGAGTTCTTGTTGGCTTCGGTATAGGTGTAGCCCTCAATGGTGCCGGCCTTCCGCCCCTCTATGCCGTTGAGCTGGGGGCCGACCTTGTTCTTGGCGCCTTCGCCGACGGCATGGCACGCCAGGCATTTCTTGAACGAGGTTTCGCCCGCGGCCAGATCCTGGGCCTGCGCCATCTGCGTCATGGCCGCCAGTGCGAGCGCCGCTGCCAGTACCGATTTCATCTATGGACTCCGATCGTGCGATGCGTGGCGGTTCCGGCCAACCGTTCCCGGGCGCCGGGTTCCCGATAGTTGTGCCAGCCGCGGTGGTTTTTGTCAGCCCCACGGCTTTCGTGAGTCTAGGGTCTTTTGTCAGTCGATGTCCCATAGGGTAAAGGACTGATATTGCGTCAGGTCGAACGAGAGAGCGGCTGAATGTCAGTACGAATGCCCCCGGCGGATGCCGCCGTATTGGCGCGGCGCGACCGGATCGTGGCCACCCTGCGGGCCATCGTGCCGGGCGAGGGCGTGATCGCCGGCGAGCGCGAAATGCGCCCGTTCGAGAGCGACGCCCTGACCGCCTATCGCCAGTTGCCGATGGTCGTGGTGTTGCCCGAGACCACGCAGCAGGTCTCCGAGGTCTTGGCCTATTGCCACGCCGAGGGCATCAAGGTGGTGCCGCGGGGCGCCGGCACCTCGCTGTCCGGCGGCGCGCTGCCGCTGGAAGACGGCGTCCTGCTCGGCATGGCCAAATTCAGCCGCATCCGCGAGATCGATTTCGAGAACCGGATTGCCGTGGTCGAGCCGGGCGTCACCAATCTGGCGGTGTCGAACGCGGTTGCGTCAGAGGGCTTCTATTATGCGCCCGATCCGTCGTCGCAGATTGCCTGCACCATCGGCGGTAATGTGGCTGAAAATTCCGGCGGCGTGCATTGCCTGAAATACGGCATGACCACCAACAATCTGCTCGGTTGCGAAATCGTACTCATGAACGGGGAGGTGCTGCGTATCGGCGGCAAGCATCTCGATGCCGCCGGCTACGACCTGCTCGGCTTGATCACCGGCTCCGAGGGCCTGCTCGGCGTCGTCACCGAGGTTACGGTGCGCCTGCTGAAGAAGCCGGAAACCGCGCGCGCGGTGCTGGTCGGCTTTCCGTCGTCCGAGGCGGCCGGCGAATGCGTCTCCGCCATCATCGCCGCCGGCATCATCCCGGGCGGCATGGAGATGATGGACCGGCCGGCGATCCACGCCGTCGAGGAATTCGTCCACGCCGGCTATCCGCTCGACGTCGAGGCGCTGCTGATCGTCGAACTGGATGGCCCGGCGGCCGAGGTCGACCACCTGATCGAGCGCGTCGAATCGATCGCGCGGGACTGCGGCTCGACCACCTGCCGGGTGTCGCAGTCGGAAACCGAGCGGCTGCTGTTCTGGGCGGGCCGCAAGGCGGCTTTCCCGGCGGTCGGCCGTATCTCGCCGGATTATCTCTGCATGGACGGCACCATTCCGCGCGCCAAGCTGCCCGAAGTCCTGGCGGCGATGAAGGCGATGTCGGAGAAATTCGGGCTGCGCGTCGCCAACGTGTTCCATGCCGGGGACGGCAACCTGCACCCGCTGATCCTGTACGACGCCAACGTGCCGGGCGAACTGGACCGGGCGGAAAGTTTCGGCGCCGACATCCTCAAGCTGTGCGTCGCGGTCGGCGGCGTGCTGACGGGCGAGCATGGCGTCGGCGTCGAGAAGCGCGACCTGATGCCGGAAATGTTCTCCGAGATCGACCTGGCGGCGCAGCAGCGGGTCAAATGCGCCTTCGACGAAAAGGGTCTGCTCAACCCCGGCAAGGTGTTCCCGGTGCTGCACCGTTGCGCCGAACTCGGCCGCATGCACATCTCCGGCGGCAAGGTGCCGTTTCCGGATATTCCGAGGTTTTGAACCGCGTGCGATCGTTCGAGCGTTCCGACCATGACTGACGTTCTCAACCCCCGCGACGCCAAGGAGGTCGAGGATGCCGTGCGCTGGGCGCTCGGCAACGACAAGGCGCTGGAACTGGCCGGGCAGGGCACCAAGCGCGGCATCGGCCGGCCGAGCCAGACCGACGCCACGCTCGATCTGTCGGGCCTGACGGGCGTCACGTTGTACGAGCCGGCCGAGTTGGTGCTGTCGGCGCGAGCCGGCACGCCGCTGCGCGAGATCGAAAAGCTGCTCGACGACAACAACCAGCAACTGGCCTTCGAGCCGATGGACTACGGACCGCTGTTCGGTCTGGACGCGGGACTCGGCACCCTCGGCGGCGCTATTGCCTCCAACCTGTCCGGTCCGCGCCGCATCAAGCAGGGCGCCGCCCGCGACCATTTTCTGGGCGTCAGCGCCGTCACCGGCCGCGGCGAGACCATCAAGTCGGGCGGCCGGGTGGTGAAGAACGTGACCGGCTACGACATGTGCAAGGTGCTGGCCGGGTCGTGGGGCACGCTCGCCGCCATCACCGATATCACGCTCAAGGTGCTGCCGAAGCCGGAGACCGAAGCCACGGTCGTGGTCGAAGGCCTCGACGACGCCACCGCCTGCGCCGCCATGGCCGCCGCCATGGGCTCGTCCTGCGACGTGTCCGGCGCGGCGCATCTGCCGGACCACGTCGCGTCCTATTTCGACGGCCTGCCGAAGCCGGAGGCCGCGACGGTGCTGCGGCTGGAGGGCGTCGCGCCATCGGTCCGTCATCGCCAGGAGGCTTTGCTGGCGCTGCTGCGGCCGTTCGGGCCGGTGGCGTTGCTTGAGGCCAAAGACTCCACCGCGCTCTGGCGCAGCATCCGCGAGGTCCGGCCGTTCACCACTGAGTTGGCGCGAGGCCGCCCGCTGTGGCGTATTTCGACGGCGCCCGGCCAGGGCCATGCGGTGGCGGCGCGGATCACGCCGGCGGCGCAGATGTTCTACGACTGGGCCGGCGGGCTGATCTGGGCGGCGATGCCCTTCGCCGATGAACCCGATGCCGGTTCGATCCGCGGCGCGCTGGCCGATCTCGGCGGCCATGCCACGCTGGTGCGGGCCCCGGCCGCCGTGCGCGCCGCGGCCGACGTGTTCGAACCAGAGACCGCCGGTCTGCGCGCGCTGAACAAGCGGGTGAAGGACGGCTTCGATCCCAAGGGTGTGCTCAATCCCGGCCGCATGTGGGCGGGGGTGTAACCGATGCAAACCACCTTCTCGCTCGCTCAGCTGCTCGACCCGCAGATCGCCGAATCGGAAAAGATCCTGCGCGCCTGTGTGCATTGCGGCTTCTGCACCGCCACCTGTCCGACCTATGTGCTGCTCGGCGACGAGCTCGACAGTCCGCGTGGCCGCATCTATTTGATCAAGGAGATGCTGGAGCACGAGCGTCCGGCCACCGCCGACGTCGTCAAACACATCGACCGCTGCCTGTCCTGCCTGGCCTGCATGACCACCTGTCCGTCCGGGGTGCATTACATGCACTTGGTCGACCACGCCCGCGAACACATCGAGAAAACCTACAAGCGCCCGCTGGCCGACCGGGTGATGCGCGGCCTGCTGGCGAAGGTGCTGCCGAACCCGGGCCTGTTCCGGCTGGCGTCCGTGGCCGGCTGGCTCGCCAAGCCGCTGGCGCCGGTCATCGACCTGCTCGGCATGCGCCGGGTAGCGGCGATGGTGCGGCTGTCGCCGGGCCCGCGGATGGCGCCGCCGGTGCAGCGCACCGGCACGGTGCATCCGGCGCAGGGCCCGCGGCGTGGTCGGGTAGCGTTGCTGTCAGGCTGCATCAACCCGGTGCTGGCGCCGTCGACCAACGAGGCCGCCATCCGCCTCCTGAACCGCCACGGCATCGAGGTGACGGTGGCGGCGGGCGAGGCCTGCTGCGGATCGCTGTCGCACCACATGGGCCGCGAGGACGAGGCGCTGGCGTTTGCCCGCAACGACATCGATGCCTGGACCCGGGAACTGGAGGGCGAGGGCCTCGACGCGATCCTGGTGACCGTGTCTGGCTGCGGCACCACCGTGAAGGACTACGGCTTCATGCTGCGCACCGATTCGGCCTATGCCGACAAGGCGGCGCGCGTTTCGGCGCTGGCGATGGACGTGACCGAGTATCTGTCCACGCTTAATTTGCAGCCGCCGGCAACGCCGGCCGCCCTTACCGTTGCCTATCATTCAGCGTGTTCGCTGCAACACGGTCAGAAGATCGTGCGCGAACCGAAAGATTTGCTTTCCAAGTTCGGGTTCATCGTCAAAGATATTGCCGACGGCCATTTGTGTTGCGGCTCGGCGGGTACCTACAACATTCTCCAGCCGGCTCTGGCGGAGAGGCTGAGGGATCGCAAGGTCGCCAACATCGAACGGCTGAAGCCGGATGTGATCGCAGCCGGCAATATCGGCTGCATCACCCAGATCGCCTCCGGCACCGCCATCCCGATCGTCCACACAGTCGAATTGCTCGACTGGGCGAGCGGCGGCCCGGTGCCGGAACAGCTTGCGGCGTTGGCGGCTTTGGCGCCGGCAGCGGCGGGTTAGGGACGCCGGGTTCGGGAAGGCCGCGTTTTGTGTTTGCAAGCGTCAGGTTGAACCGGTTGGAGAACCACATGGCGAAGAAGTCGAAGAAGTCAGCGAAGAAATCGAAAACGTCGAAGAAGAAAGCCAAGGCCGCCGCCCCGAAAAAGAAAAAGGGGCTGAAGAAGGCGTCCAAGGCAAAGGCCAAAGCGCCGGCCAAGAAGAAAGCCAAGAAGCGGGCTGCGCCGAAAAAGCCGGCCGCGGCGGCGCCGGCACCGTCCGGTCCCGGTCCCGTGACGTCGACCATCAACAGCCTGTTCGGCACCAAGCTCGGCGAGTAGGTCGACCCGACCCGGGTGGCCCCGCGCGAGCGGTGGCCCCCGGATCGCGCTTCCGGTGGCCGGGGACCCTTTTGCTTCTCCCGCGGTCCCCTCTGCCAAACTCCCGCATCGCCGCATTTTCCGAAGGCGAAAATTATGGCCGCTGCCCTGCGCATTTTCGCGCGGTAGGCCCGATTGCATCGACATTCCGGGCCAAATAGCATAACCGCAGCGGGAGGATCGGCGTTGTGCCGGAACCTCTCGATAATCACCATGAGCGACAGGGAGCGGTAGTCATGCCGGCTTACAACATACTGATCTTGGGCGCGGCTTACGGGTCGCTGCTGGCCTCCAAAATGCTGTTCGGCGGTCACAAGATTCACCACGTGTGCCTGCCGGCGGAAGCCGACTTGATCAACGCCGAGGGCTTCAAGGTGAAGCTGCCGGTCCGCGGCCGCGCCGAACCGGTGCTGCTCGATTCCCAGAAGCTGCCGGGCAAGGTCACCGCCGGCGGCGCTGCCGGCGTCAACCCGAAGGACTACGACCTGGTGGCCTTGGCCATGCAGGAGCCGCAGTACCGCTCGCCCGGCGTGCGCGAACTGCTCGACTCGGTGGCGACTTCGAAAGTGCCATGCATGTCGATCATGAACATGCCGCCGCTGCCCTACATCAAGCGCATCCCGGGCCTCGATTACGAGGCGCTCAAGCCGGCCTATACCGATCCGTCCGTATGGGACAATTTCGATCCCGGTCTTCTGACGCTGTGCAGCCCCGACCCGCAGGCCATCCGTCCGCCCGACGGCAAGGCCAACGAACTGCTGGTCACCCTGCCGACCAACTTCAAGGTCGCCAAGTTCGACGACGACAAGTACACCCAGATTCTGCGCGATCTGGAGAAGGACATCGAGGCGGTGCGCTTCGATACGCCGGAAGGCAAGATCGAGCTGCCGGTGAAGCTGCGCGTCTATGATTCGATCTTCGTGCCGCTGGCCAAGTGGTCGATGCTGCTGGCCGGCAACTACCGCTGCATCACCAAAGACGGCATGCGCACCGCGCAGGAAGCGGTGCACAGCAACATCGAAGAGTCGAAGTCGGTCTACAACTTCGTGTTCGACCTCTGCGTCAAGCTCGGCGCGTCGCCGTCCGATCTGGTGCCGTTCGAGAAGTACGCTGCCGCGGCGCAGTCGCTCTCGCGACCGGCCTCGGCTGCGCGTGCCCTGCAGAACGGTGCGCCCAATATCGAGCGCGCCGACAAGTTGGTACAGCTCATCGCCAAGCAGAAGGGCATGAGCCACCCCGCCATCGACGCGCAGGTGGCACTGGTGGACGCCCGAATCGAGGCGAATCGGAAAAAGGCGGCCGCCTGACCGCTCAAGTAGAGCGGCCGTGCCCTTAGGGGCACGGCCGCACCCTCTCTAGATTTCGAATCCCGTTATCGATTCAATTATTTACGCCCGACAGCTGGGGCGCTGCCGCGCCGCTTGGCCGGTCTTTTCGTTCAGCAGTATTCGCACCGGCCGCACAAGGTGTGCGGAAGCTTACAGGTATCCGCCGGCTGCGGATTCTGTGGCTTCCCAGTCACAGCGTGACACTTTGATGTCGATAGAATGCCCGTTCGCCTAAAAAGGCAGCAATTGCACGCCTTTTCGCCTTCCGCGTGCGAGAGGTCGGACTGTAGTTTCAACCGCAATGCACGTCCTTTTGCGTACGGTTCGATCGCGCCTAACGGTTTCCGTACTCGAGAGTGAAATGCGTAATGGATCGGCAGAAGGCCGATCGAAACCGAAAAAGGGGCAGGGTCCTATGAAGAAAGTTGTTCTGTCGGCCGTTGCGGCACTAGCGGTTACCGCAGGTCCGGCTTTCGCCGCGGATATGCCGGCAAAGGCCTACAAGGTGGCGCCGGTTGCTTATGTCAGCCCGTTCGATGTCGCCTTCGGCGCCGCATTCACCACGGATTACGTTCTTCGCGGTATCTCGCAGTCGAACCGCAAGCCCGCCGTGCAGGGCTACTTCGAGGGCCGCTACACCATCAACGACTCAATTCAGCTGTATGCCGGCATCTGGGGGTCGAGCCTCGCCAGCTACCTTGCCAACGCTGAAATTGATCCGAACGCCGGCGTGCGCTTCAGCTTCGGCAACTTCGGCCTCGATCTCGGTTATGTCTATTACTACTATCCGGACGGCACCTCCATCCCGACGGGCTATGGCAGCTTCGGCGAATTCTACGCCAAGCCGTCGTTCAAGTTTAACGACTGGCTGACCATTGGTGGCGTCATCACCGGTGGCAACAACTTCAATGGCGGTTACAACATCGTCGGCAGCAAGACCGCCTATTTCTACGCCGCCAATGCCACGATCTCCCTGCCGTGGCAGGTCAGCGGTGTCTCGGTCGCGCTTAATCCCGAGATCGGTCGCCAAGTTTTTGAATGCACCGGCTGCACCAGCTATACTTGGTGGAATGTCGGCCTGGTGTTCAACTACAAGGCCGTCACCCTCGATCTGCGCTACTGGGACACCAACCGCCACGGCGTGTACTTGGCGCCGGCTGCTTTCGGCGGCAAGGACCTCGCCGGCTCGACCTTCGTAGCCACCTTGAAGTTCGACACCACGCTGTTGGCTCTCAAGTAGTCTGACCTAACGGCCACGTTGGCTGCGCTGGGCGGCGGTTCCTGATGGAGCCGCCGCCTTTTGCGTTTGGGCGTCGCTGCCGCGCCGGGCGGCGATTGTTTTTCAGGTCGGATCAAGACATTGCTCATGAAAGACCGACGGGCCTGGTTTGGTGTGCTCGCCGGCGCAGCCGGCGCGGTGCTGGCCATCGCCGCGATGGAGCTCTATGCCGCCCGGGCCGCATTGCCGATCATGGCGATTCCTTTCGGGACCTCGATCGTGCTGGTACTGGGCTTGCCGGGGACCGCTGCGGCGCAGCCCCGCGCCCTGATCGGCGGCCATCTGATCTCGACGCTGGTCGGTCTGGCCGTCGCCACCGTCGCAGGGCCAGAGCCCTGGGCGGCGGCGTTGGCGGTGGGATTGGCCATGGTGGCGATGCACGCCACCCGCACTTTCCACCCGCCCGCCGGCATCGATCCGTTGCTGGTGGTCGTTAACGGGATGCCGTGGAGTTTCCTGCTGGTGCCGGTAGCCGCCGGCGCGGTGGCGCTGGCGCTGTTCGCCTACGCCTGGCACCACGCGGTGCGCTGGTTGAACGGGCCGACGGCCGGATGACCGGCCGCCGCACCGTGGCTTACGGCACAGCAGGCGCCATCGCGGTGTCGCGCAACGCGTAACCGGTCCCTGCGCCGTCGCGGCTGAAGGCGAGGCGGCGGCGGTGAAATGCGGCCAGCGTGGCACGGTGGCCGATCGACACCAGCGTCGCGTTGGGCAGGCGCTGGTCGAGCAGCTGGTAAAGCGCCGCTTCGCCGGGTTCGTCCAGCGACGCGGTCGCCTCGTCGAGGAACAAGTAGTCGGGCGCATGCAGCAGCGCGCGGGCAATGCCCAGACGCTGCTGCTCGCCAAGCGATAATTGCCGGTTCCAGTGCGCCTCTTCCTCGATCCGTTCGGCCAGCGCCGGAAGACCGACGGCGGCAACCAGTTCGGCCACCGCGGCGGCATCGAACGTCCCGGGCTCCGCCGGGTAGGCGACCGCGGCGGCCAGCGGCGCAATCGGAAAATAGGGCCGCTGCGGCAGCATCATCACCCTGGCGCGCTGCGGCACGGTGATGGTGCCGGCACCGAACGGCCAAACGCCGGCCAACGCCCTGAACAGGGTCGATTTGCCCGAGCCAGACGGGCCGCTGACCAGCACCCGCTCGCCGAGGCCAATGGAAATGTCGGTGGCGGTGACCAGCGGCACCCCGTTCGGCAGCCGCACCGTCAGGTCCTTGAAGGTCACCGCCGTGGCGTCGTCCGGCGTGACGGTGATGACCGGCGGCGTCGCCGCCATCGCCTGCGCGGCCTGCACCGACCGATCGAAGCCGGACAGCCGTTCGATCACGGCACGCCATTCGGCGAGGCTACGGTACAGCGTGACGAAGATCGACAGCGCATCCTGCACACGGCCGAAGGCGTTGGCGGTCTGCATCAAGCCGCCGAGCTGAACGGCGCCGGCAAAATAGGCCGGGCTGACCAGGATGAACGGAAACACCACCGACGCCTGGGCGTAGCCGGCGGTGAAGAAGGTGAGTTTTTTCTGCCGCGACATGATCGCCATCCAGTTCGCCACCACGCTGCCGAACCGCACCAGCAGCCGGTCGCGCTCGGCCGGTTCGCCGTCGAGCAAAGCGATCTGTTCTGAACTCTCGCGCACCCGCACCAGGTTGAATCGGAAATCGGCCTCATAGCGCTGCTGCTGGAAATTGAGCGCGATCAGCGGGCGGCCGATCAGGTGGGTCAAGGCGGTGCCGATCACGGCGTAGATCAGCGCCGCCCAAAGCAAGTACCCCGGAATCGCGACGTTGACGCCGAAAACCACCAGCGGCGCGGCCGCCGACAGCGACCACAAGATGACCATGAATGACAGCAGCGTGACGACGGCATTGAGTAGTTGCAGCCCGATGTTCAGCGTAAACTGGATAAACTGGGCGACGTCTTCTGCGATGCGCTGGTCCGGGTTATCGGCGGCGTCGCCGAGCAACTGCATCCGGTAGTGATTGGCGTCGGCCAGCCAGAGGTCGAGATAGTGCCGGGTCAGCCAGCGCCGCCAGCGGATCTGCAGCCATTGATTGAGGTAGAGCTGGTAGACCGCGAGCAGAATGAAAGCGGTGGCCAGCACGGAGAAATAGCCGAGCTGGTAGACGAAGGCGTCCCAGTTCCGCTCCTGCAGCGCATTGTAGAAATCGGCATTCCAGGTGTTGAGCAACACGGTCAGGGCGACGATCCCGAGCTCGATGGCGATAATGGCCGCCAGCAGGAGGCGGCCGGCCCACCGCTCCTGGGACCGGAAGAACGGGCTGGAGATGCGCCAGACGGTGGCGAGCGTGGTGGCGATGCCTCTCACGGACGGGTCTCCTGTCGAGGGAATGCGAAGCTGAGTTGGGCGCCAGCCTAACCGATAAGGCCAATAGCGTCCGGTTATGTCGAAAAATGACCGGGGTTTGATAAAAAGCGTCAATTTCCGCCCGTGCTCGCCTTGCCCATTGTTGCGTCCCGTCGCCGCAACCCCTACGATTGTTGCTCAAGGGTTGCCTGATCCGGGCTTAAATTGCCGGGGTCGTGGAATAAGACCTGGCAAAGAAGCGTTTTAGGGATCATCCAAGGGAGGATTAAGAATGACAAAGGACAAGATCACGACATCAGCGACTCGCCGCAAGTTTCTCGGCGGCGCCGCGGTTGCCGGCGTGGCCACGATTGCCATGCCGCAGGTATCGCGCGCTCAAACCGTTACCATGAAGCTTCAGACTTCGTGGCCGGCGACCGACGTGTTCACCGAAATGTGCCAGCAGTACATCACCCGCGTGAACGACATGGCCGGCGGCCGGTTGAAGATCGACCTGCTGCACGGCGGCGCGGTGGTGCATCCGTTCCAGGTGCTCGACGGCGTGCACGGCGGCCAGATCGACATGGCGCATACCGTGACGGTGTATTGGTACGGCAAGCACAAGGCGGCGTCGCTGTTCGGCACCGGCCCGGTGTTCGGCTTCAACGCCAACGAGGGTCTCGGCTGGATCTACAACGGCGGCGGCAAGGAGCTGTTCGACGAACTCCAGACCAAGATCATGAAGCTCAACGTCAAGAGCTTCTTCGCGATGCCGATGCCGACCCAGCCGCTCGGCTGGTTCAAGAAGCCGGTCACCAGCGCGGCCGACGTCAAGGGCCTGAAGTACCGCACCGTGGGTCTCGCGGCCGACCTGATGCAGGCGATGGGCATGGCGGTTGCGCAGCTTCCCGGCGGCGAAATCGTGCCGGCCATGGAGCGCGGCGTGATCGACGCCTTCGAATTCAACAACCCGACCTCGGACCGCCGCTTCGGCGCGCAGAACGTGGCCAAGAACTACATGCTCGGCAGCCATCATCAGGCGACCGAGTATTTCGAGATCATGATCACGCGCAGCAAGTACGATGCGCTGCCCAAGGAGCATCAGGCGATCCTGCAATACGCCGCCGAGGCCGCCTCGTCCGCCAACGAATGGCTGGCGATGAAGCAGTATTCGGACGATCTGCAGGAACTGATCAACAAGGACAAGGTCAACGTGCTCCGCACGCCGCAAAGCGTGTTCGACGCGCAGATCAAAGCGTGGGATGGGTTGATCGCCACGCTCGGCAACGATCCGTTCATGAAGAGGGTGATGGACTCGCAGAAAGCGTGGGTCCGCAAGGTCGTGTACTACAACATGATGAATGCGACCGACTACAAGGGCGCCTTCAATCATCACTTCCCGGGCGTCCTGAAGACCTGATCGCGCGATATGGGGCACAGCGTGCCCCGTGAAACTGGGAAGGGCGGCGCGCCAACGCGCCGCCCGACCTGTTGGCGCCGGGCGCATCCGGAAAGATCAGAGCGGATTCATCGCACATGACCGGTTTTCTGCATTTCATTGACTCACTGAGTACGTGGGTCGGCAAGGCCTTTGCCTGGCTAATCCTGATCCTTACGTTGGGCATCAGCTACGAAGTCTTCATGCGCTACGTCCTCGGCGCGCCGACCTCGTGGGCTTTCGATTTCAGCTACATCACCTATGGCGCGATGTTCTTGATGGCCGGCGCCTACGCACTGGCGCGCAACAATCACGTGCGCGCCGACGTGTTGTACCGGCTGTGGAAGCCCGCCACCCAGGCCAAGATGGACCTCGCGCTCTACATTCTGTTCTTCCTGCCGGCGATCCTGGCCTTCATGTATTCGGGCTGGAATTACGCCAGCATGTCGGTGCGGTTTCGCGAGGTCAGCATTTTCAGCCCGGCCGGCATCCCGGTGTTTCCGCTGAAGGCGCTGATCCCGATTATCGGTCTGCTGCTCCTGCTGCAGGGTATTGCTGAAATCATCCGTTGCATCCTGTGCATCCGCACCGGCGCGTGGCCGCAGCGTCTGCACGATGTCGAGGAGACGGAATCTCTGATTCTCCAAGAGGCGAAGATCAACCAGGAGAGGGGTGCTGATGCCCACGCGGTTGAGCCGTTGCCAGGACACAAGGGGACTGGCGTATGACCGATCCGCAAATCGGCATGTTGATGCTGGGGCTGTTTATCTTCATCATCATGCTTGGCTTCCCCATCGCCTTCACGCTCATGGCGATGGCCGTGGGCTTCGGTTACTACGCCTATTACATTCCCGGGCAGGAATTCTTCTCGAACCGCGTCTTCACGCTGCTGGTGCAGAAGGCCTTCGAGGTCATGTCCAGCGATGTGCTGGTGGCGGTTCCGTTATTTCTCTTCATGGGATATCTGGTTGAGCGCGCCAGTATTCTCGACCGGCTGTTTTATTCGCTGCAACTGTCGATGAAGAACGTCCCCGGTGCGCTTGCGGTGGCGACGCTGGTCACCTGCGCGATGTTCGCCACGGCGACCGGCATCGTTGGTGCGGTGGTGACCCTGATGGGCCTGCTGGCATTCCCTGCGATGCTCAAGGCCGGCTACGACGTGCGGCTTTCGGCCGGCGTCGTGTGTGCCGGCGGCTGCCTCGGCATCCTGATCCCGCCCAGCATTCTGCTGATCGTCTATTCGGCGACGGCCGGCGTCTCGGCGGTCAAGCTCTATGCCGCCGCCTTCCTGCCCGGTTTGCTGCTGACCGTCTTGTACATCGGCTACGTCATCATCCGGGCGATGATAAATCCGGCGTTGGCGCCGAAACTGCCGAAAGAACAGACCGACGTTCCCTTCGGCACGGTGGCCTGGGCGCTGATGACGTCGTTCCTGCCGCTGGCCTTGCTGATCAGCTGTGTGTTGGGGGCCATCCTGTTCGGGCTGGCGACACCTTCGGAAGCGGCCGGCATCGGCGCGTTTGGCAGCATCATTCTCGCCGCGGCCTACCGGTCGCTCAACTTCACCATGTTGCGGGACTCGGTCTACCTGACCGCCCGCGCCAGCGCGATGGTCTGCTACCTGTTTATCGGTTCCTGGGTGTTCGCCTCGGTGTTCGCCGTGCTGGGCGGGCAGACGGTGGTCGAGCAGTTCTTCCTGTCCTTGAACCTCAGCACGACGGGGTTCCTGCTGCTGACCCAGTTCATCATCTTTCTTCTGGGCTGGCCGCTGGAATGGACCGAGATCATCATCATCTTCGTGCCGATCTTTCTGCCGTTGCTGGACGACTTCAAGGTCGACCCGATCTTCTTCGGCATTCTGGTGGCGCTCAACACGCAGACCGCCTTCAACACGCCACCGGTGGCGATGGCGGCGTTCTACCTCAAGGGTGTGGCGCCGGCCTGGGTCAAACTCACCGACATTTTCGCCGGTGCGCTGCCCTTCGTGTTCATGGTGTTCATGACCATGGTGATCGTCTACGTCTTCCCCGGGATTGTGCTGTGGTTGCCGAATTACCTGTATAACTAATGAGTTGCTCGGCACCCGATTTGGCACCGTGGCGAATACCGGAGCGGAATGAATGAGTGCATGCGCGTTCTCGCTGACTGAGGCGGCCGAACATATCCGCGAAGGCCGTCTGACGTCGGTCGAACTGGTGCAGGACTGCCTGGCGCGTGTCGATGAGGTCGAGCCGGCAGTGCAGGCCTGGGCCTTCCTCGACCGCGATCATGCGTTGAGGCAGGCGCGGGATCTCGACGAGCGGCGCGCCCACGGCAACCCGACCGGTCCGCTGCACGGCGTGCCGGTCGGCATCAAGGACATCTTCGATACCTCGGATTATCCGACCGAACTCGGCTCGCCGCTCTGGGCCGGCCGCACGCCGCGGCGCGACGCGGCGGCGGTGGCGCGGTTGCGCGCCGCTGGCGCGGTCATTATGGGCAAGACCGTTACCACCGAATATGCCTATTTCCATCCCGGCAAGACCCGCAATCCGCATGACCCGGAGCGGACGCCCGGCGGTTCGTCGAGCGGTTCGGCGGCGGCGGTGGCGGCGCATATGGTGCCGGCTGCGATCGGCTCGCAGACCAATGGTTCGGTGATCCGGCCGGCCGCATTCTGCGGCGTGGTCGGCTTCAAGCCGACGCACGGGTTGATCCCGCGCACTGGCGCGCTGCTGCTGTCGCGCACCCTCGATCATGTCGGCGTCTTTGGCCGGACCGTGGCGGATGTCGCCCTCATGGCCGAAGTCATGGCCGGCCATGATGACGAGGATCTCGATACCCGGCCCATGGCCCGGCCGCCGCTCGCCGCGGTGGCGGCCAGCGAGCCGCCTTTGCCGCCGCGCTTTGCCTTTGTGCGCTCGCCAGTGTGGGATGAGTACGCCGAGCCGGCGACCCGCGAGGCCTTCGCCGAATTGGTCGAAGCGCTCGGCGACCAGATCAGCCAGGTGGACCTCGGCGAGAGTTTCGGCGCCGTTATCGACTGGCAGAAAAAGATCATGGAAGTGGAGATGGCGTACAATCTCCACCGCGATTACGAAAAGGGCGGAGAGCAGCTCAGCGACCCGCTGCGCAAGCTGATAGAGCGGGGCCGCGGGATTTCCGCGGTCGACTACCTGGCGGCGGTCGGCGGCATTGCGCCGCTGACGCAAAACATCGATTCAATCTTCGAGGAATATGATGCGATCGTCACACCGGCCGCCCCGGGCGAGGCGCCTCGGGGCTTGAGCGCGACCGGCAACCCAATCTTCTCCACGCTCTGGACCTATCTCGGAACCCCGGCTGTGACGTTGCCGATCATGCGCTCCGAAGCCGGGCTGCCGCTCGGCGTTCAACTGGTGGGACGCCGCCATAACGACGCACGGCTCTTGCGAACCGCGCGCTGGCTTGTCAACAATGTGGAGGGCTAGGCGCCGACGGCGCAGCCCACCGGGAGGAGAGCGGCCATGAGCAAAGACTTCGTCGCCGGCATTATCGGCATTGTCATGGTGATCGCCTTCCTCGGCATCATGCTGTGGTGGGTCACGATACTGCCATTGGCCATCATTATGGCCGGCGTCATGGCGCTTCTGATCTGGGACTGGGTGAACACCCTGCGTTATGGCGTTACCGGCAGCGGGCACTGACGCCCGCCGCCGCGACGCTGCCCCGGCGACACCTCACACCTTCGACGGGTCGCCCAAGGTGTCCTTGAAGAACGCGACAGTGCGGCTCCAGGCGAGATCCGCCGCCGCCTTGTTGTAGCGCGCCGCACCGGTGTCGTTGTTGAAGGCGTGCTGCGCGCCGGGGTACATGTGGACGGTGAAGCGTTTGTTGTTGGCCTTCAGCGCCGCCTCGTATTCGGCGATGCCGGCATTCACGCCGGGGTCGGTTTCCGCATAATGCAGCAGCAAGGGCGCCTTGATCGCCGGCACCTGAGCCGCCGGAATCTGGCGGCCGTAATAGGCGACGCCGGCATCGAGATCGGCGCTCGCCGCCGCCAGCCGGTTGACCATCAGGCCGCCGAAGCAGAAGCCGACGGCGCCGACCTTGCCGGTCGATTCCGGATGCTGTTTCAGGAACGAGACCGCCGCCACCAGCGCCGCCACCGCGTCGTCCTGGTTCAGCTTGGCATGGAGTTCGCGCGCCGCGTCTTCGCTTTCCGGGGTGCCGCCGACCAGCGACAGCAGATCGACCGCATAGGCGAGGAAGCCTTCAGTGGCGAACCGCCGCGCGACGTCTTCGAGATGCGGATTGAGGCCGCGGTTCTCGTGAATGACCAGGACGACCGGGCGCTTGGCCTTGGCTTTTGACCGTGCGAGGTAGCCGTTGATCTTGCCCTTCGGCGACTCGAAGGCGAGGCGCTCGGTGACCAGCCGCGCATCGTCCGGCGGCACGATCGCGGCTTGCGCGTAATCGTTCTGCAGCATCGGCAGCAGCGCGACGGCGGCCGCGGTGGAACCGGCAAGGGTGGCCAGCCGGTCGAGAAACTGGCGGCGATCCATGCCGCCATGGGTGAACGTGTCGTAGAGATCGATGATGCGTTGATCCATGGCCGGCTCCTCTTGTGCTGTCCACAGTACCACAGCGCTCCGCGAGGGTATGGCGCGGTCCGGCTTGACGGAACAACAGGACGGCTTTTAAGCAGCGTCAATGCGTCGCGCTTGAGGCCGTCGCGATCCGGAGACACCCAACATGATCGATCGAAACCTGACGGCCCGGAGAATTTTCATAATGTTGGGCGTGCTTGCCGCCGGCCTGTCGCTGGCGGCGCCTGAGCCGGGCCGCGCCGCCGAGCCATTCCCGTTCGGCGAGGAGCTGCTGCTCGACACCGCGCCGATGAAGCCGGGGCGGCGCATGCCCGGCGTGACCGTGGAGCGCAGCGGCAATGCCGTGCTCGATTTGTGGTGCAAGAGCGTGCCGGCGCGGGTCGAGGTCACCGCGACCGCGATCAGGATCGAAGCCGCGCCGTTGCCCGAGGAACTGCCGGCGATGCAGAGCACCGCCCAGTGCACGCCCGAGCGCATTCTGGCGGACGCGGAGCTGCTGGCGGCGCTGACGAAGGTGACGGCGTGGCGGTCGCAGAAGGCGACGCTGATCCTGGAAGGGCCGACGACACTGACCTTCAAGACGGCGACGAATTAGCGTTGCCCACATAAAAAAGGGCGCGGCCGAAGCCGCGCCCTTGATTGTCGTTGGCGTGAGGAGCGGGCTTAGAAGCCCATCCCGCCGCCCATGCCGCCCATGCCGCCGCCGCCACCGGGCATCGCCGGGGCCGCATCCTTCGGCAGTTCGGCCACCATCGCTTCGGTGGTGATCAGCAGGCCTGCGACCGAACCGGCGTCCTGCAGCGCGGTGCGCACCACCTTGGCCGGATCGATGATGCCCTTCTCGACCATGTCGACATAGGTCTCGTTCTGGGCGTCGAAGCCGTAGGTTTCCGACTTTTCGTCGAGGATCTTGCCGACCACGATCGAGCCTTCGACGCCGGAGTTCTCGGCGATCTGGCGGATCGGGGCTTCCAGCGCCTTCAGCACGATGTTGATGCCGGCCTGGACGTCCGAGTTGTCGTTGGTGAGCTTGCCGACCGCCTTCTTGGCGCGCAGCAGGGCAACACCACCGCCCGGAACGATGCCTTCTTCGACAGCGGCGCGGGTGGCGTTGAGCGCGTCATCGACGCGATCCTTCTTTTCCTTCACTTCGATCTCGGTCGCACCGCCGACGCGGATCACCGCAACGCCGCCGGCGAGCTTCGCCAGACGTTCCTGCAGCTTCTCCTTGTCGTAGTCCGAGGTGGTTTCCTCGATCTGCGCCTTGATCTGGCCGACCCGCGCCTCGATGTCGGCCTTCTTGCCGGCGCCGTTGACGATGGTGGTCTTTTCCTTCTCGATCAGCACCTTCTTGGCGCGGCCGAGCATGTTGAGCGTGACGTTCTCGAGCTTGATGCCGAGGTCTTCCGAGATCAGCTGACCGCCGGTCAGGATCGCGATGTCCTCGAGCATGGCCTTGCGGCGATCGCCGAAGCCGGGCGCCTTGACGGCCGCGACCTTGAGGCCGCCGCGCAGCTTGTTGACGACCAGCGTGGCGATGGCTTCGCCTTCGACGTCTTCGGCGATGATGATCAGCGGCTTGCCGGACTGCACCACCGCTTCGAGGATCGGCAGCATCGACTGCAGATTGGAGAGCTTCTTCTCCTGCAGGAGGATATAGGCATCCTCGAGCTCGGCGACCATCTTGTCGGCGTTAGTGATGAAATAGGGCGAGATGTAGCCGCGGTCGAACTGCATACCTTCGACGATCTCGACCTCGGTCTCCATCGCCTTCGCTTCTTCGACGGTGATCACGCCTTCATTGCCGACCTTCTGCATCGCCTGGGCGATCATTTTGCCGATCTGCGAGTCGCCGTTCGACGAAATGGTGCCGACCTGCGCCACTTCGGCGGACGACGAGACCTTCTTGGCGCGCTTTTCGATGTCCTTGACGACGGCGGTGACGGCGATGTCGATGCCGCGCTTGAGGTCCATCGGGTTCATGCCGGCAGCCACGGACTTGGCGCCTTCGCGCACGATGGCCTGCGCCAGAACGGTGGCGGTGGTGGTGCCGTCGCCGGCGAGATCGTTGGTGCGCGAAGCGACTTCGCGCACCATCTGGGCGCCCATGTTCTCGAACTTGTCCTCAAGCTCGATTTCCTTGGCGACGGTGACGCCGTCCTTGGTGATGCGCGGGGCGCCGAAGCTCTTGTCGATGACGACGTTACGGCCCTTCGGGCCGAGCGTCACCTTGACGGCGTTGGCGAGGATGTCGACGCCGCGCAGCATGCGGTCGCGGGCATCGGTGGAAAATTTCACGTCTTTGGCGGACATTGCAGGGTACTCCGTTTGGATCGGGTTCAATCCTCATCCTGAGGAGCGGCGGAGCCGCGTCTCGAAGGATGAGGCCGTTATTCGTGCTTGGTGTCGTCCTTCGAGACGGCTGCCTTCGGCAGCCTCCCGCGGGCGAGGGACGTCGTCAGGCGATCACGCCCATGACGTCGGATTCCTTCATGATGAGAAGGTCCTCGCCGTCGAGCTTGACCTCGGTGCCGGACCACTTGCCGAACAGCACGCGGTCGCCGGTCTTGATGTCGATCGGGATGAGCTTGCCGCTCTCGTCGCGGCCGCCCGGGCCGACGGCGATCACTTCGCCTTCCGACGGCTTTTCCTGGGCGCTGTCGGGGATGATGATGCCGCCTTTGGTCTTTTCCAAAGCGGTGATGCGGCGGACGACGATCCGGTCGTGCAGCGGGCGAAACTTGGTCTTGGCCATGTGTTTCCTCGGCGGTCAGAACTGAAAGTGATTATCGTGCAACGCCTTAGCACTCTTTTTCGAGAGTGCCAAGCTGCTTCCGGGGAGATATGGTGTCTCGCCAAAACTGTCAAGCAACGCTTATTGTTGTGCGGCTGCCGTGCTTTAGCCACGGCGTTAACGCTATGGTGTTAGATATCGCGCCAACAAAAGCTGTTTTCGGAAACGCGCGCCCCAGGAGCCCTGTATGAGCCTCTCCCACCGCACCGGCCTGCCGGCCGCCCTGGTTTTTGCCATGCTCGCGCTTGGACTGGCCGGCTGCGCCACCGCGCCGCCGCCGGAACCGCCGCCGCCGCCGGTGGTGCCGACACTGCCGCCCGCCTTCCCGCCCCAGGACATCGTCGGGCGCTGGGGCCTGACCGCCTATCACAACGCCGAAGACCGCGAGCGCACCGAGAAGGCTGCCGCCGGCCAGTGCCGGCAGCCCTACGTGATCTCGATGGGTCCGACCGGCGGGGTCATGATGCATCTCGCCGACCAGGCGGTCCCGACCGAACTGCGTCTCAAGGGCGCGCCCGGGGGCAAGACCTATATCGGCCTCGATGGCGAACCGCCGGGCAGCCTGCAGGATCGCGAGGTGGTGAACTTCGATGGCCGCGTCATGGCGCTGCGTTTCGTCGATCCGGAAGTCCACGGCCGTTACGGCACGATGGTCTATGTCCGCTGCCCGGCCGAAGGCGCACGTCCGGCGGCCAAGCGCCCGCCAACCAAGAAACCGGCCACCTGAGGCGCGTCTGATACAAATCGGCCCGGCGCCCCGCGCATAAGCGTGGCGGCGCCGGTGTGCTAGAGACGTCGGCGTCGTCCGCTGAGACTGTTTCCGCATGGCCGCCTTCCGCGACTTCTTAATCGGACCCTGGCGCGCGGTCCCGGTACTCGGTGTCACCCAGATTCTGGCCTGGGGCACGATCTATTATACGCCGGTGCTGATCGTGCCGCTGATCGCCGCCGATCGCGGCTGGTCTATCTCCTTTGCCATGGGTGGCTTTTCCGCCGGCCTTCTCGCGGCTGGCCTGAGCGCGCCGTTTGTCGGCCGGTCCATCGACCGCTTCGGTGGCCACGTTGTGATGGCCATCGGCTCGCTGATCGGTGCCGCCGGGCTGATGCTGATCGGCTATGCCACGCATCCGCTGGCCTATCTCGCCGTCTGGATGGTGCTCGGCGTCGCCATGTCGGCGAACCTCTACGACTCCGCTTTCGCAACCCTCGGCCGCATCTTCGGCTCGGCGGCGCGGCGGCCGATCACGGCGCTGACGCTGGCCGGCGGCTTTGCCTCGACCGTCAGCTGGCCCGTGACCTACCTGCTGCTCGAGGCGGTCGGCTGGCGCGGCACCTATTTGATCTACGCGGCCTTGCTCGCCTTCGTCGCCGCGCCGCTGCACGCCTTTCTGCTGCCGCGCAGCCACTTCACCGTGGTGACGCCGCTGCCCGGTGACAGCAAGGTCCCCGGCAAGGTGATGCCGCCGCACGGGCTGCCGTTCATTCTGGTGGCGGCCGCGTTTGCTGCCTATGCCTTCGTGCCGTCCGGGTTGTCGGCACATCTGCTGGCGATGTTCGCCCGCTCCGGCATCGACGCCGGAACTGTGGTGTGGATCGGCGCGCTGTTCGGCCCGGCCCAGGTCGGGGCGCGGCTGATCGAATTTTCATTCGGCCGCAATCTGCACCCGCTGTGGCTGATCCGCTTTGCGCTTAGCGCGTTGTTATGTGCCTTCGTGATGCTGGCGGTGCTCGGGCTGTCGGTGCCGGTGGCGGCGGCCTTCGCCGTGTTGTTCGGTGGCGCCAATGGGCTGGTGACCATTACGCGCGGTGCCGTGCCGCTGGCTCTGTTTGGCGCGGCCGGTTACGGGCGGCTGATGGGCCGGCTGGCCAGTCCGTTTCTGCTTGTTCAGGCGGCCGCGCCGCTGGTGATGGCGCTGGTACTGGAACGCACGTCCGACGCCCTGGCGCTGGCCATGGCCGCGAGCTTTGCGGCTTTGGCGCTGATTTGCTTCATCGTGATCCGGCGGCCGTAACCGTGCTCAGCCGAACAGCGCGTCAATGTCGCGCTGGCTGGCATGGCCCGCATCGCCGTCCAGCTTGGGCCCGTTTAGCAGGCCGCCACAGCGGGCAGGGGCTTCCGCAGCCGGCGAACCGGCCGCGCCATTGCAGCGGGCCAGCATCTGCGTGAGTCGGTCCTCGACCTCGTTTAACGCGGCGATCACCTTTCCGATACGCTGGCCGGCGAGATCCTGGAAATTGCACGCTTCGAAGATCCGAACGGTGTGATCCTGAATGTCCTGCGCCAGGCCCCGCTCGTAGTCGCGCGTCAGCGCTGCGGACAAGGCTCTGGCGCTGTCGTCGATGCATTCAGTGGACCTGAGAATCGTTTCGGCGCCTCTCTCCATGCTTTCGACAGCGGCGCCGAGTTCGCCGGAGGCGCGCGTCATGCGCCGTTCCTTGTCGGCGCCGATCAGCGCGATGAGATCGCGTTTGTGCCGGACGACGGTTTCCTGCAGCAGCATCAATTCGCTCTTGAGCGGCTGCGGGGGATCGGCGGCTTTTGACGGCGCGTGCAGCGAACTGCGCTCGTCGAGGCTGTGCCGGGGTTGCGGGCTCGTTGGCAGCAACGTTGCACGTCCGAGCGGCAACGTTTGCTCGATGCGAAAAATCTTGCGCTGCACGTCACGCCCCCACGCCGTGTTTCAGTCCACAGGCTTTACGGCATGGCCAATTAACGCTGGGTTGCAGTGCGAAGCGCGCCGCTGCCAAATCGCGCGAACAAGGTAAACGCCCGATTCACCATGGCCGTGCGCCTTTTACGCAAAATAAAGGCTGGGCCACGAAACGCGCGTGCGAAAGCAGCAATGCGCCTGCGGTGCAGGCAAGGTTTACCAATCGGTGTTTGGGTCGATGGGTACAGGACCAAGACCAGCGTTTCGAGAGTAGCCTCATGCACCGCGCAGTTATCACCGGATTGTTTGTCACACTTAGTGCCGGCAGTGCGTCGGCACAATACTATACATCAGCGCCATACGGACGGCCGATGTCGTCGACGCCGCAGATGGTAGTGGTCGCGCAACCGCCGCAAATGCGCGCCGAGATGGGCGGCGGGTTCATCGAGTTTTTGTTCAGCGGTCCGCAGCCGCCGCGCCACGCCGCGCCGCCGCCGACCTTCTATCAGCACGAACCGCAACTGCAGCCGGCGCCGCGCGCTGCCTATGCCAGTGTCGGTCCGATGCAGCACGCGCCGGACTACCGGAACGCACCGATCGACCCGCGTTATCTGCGTCAGGAGGTCGAGTACTCCGGTACCGAGACGCCCGGCACCATCGTGGTCGATACGCCGAACAAGTTTTTGTATCTGGTGCAGGAAGGTGGACGCGCTTTGCGCTATGGCATTGGCGTCGGCCGGCCGGGCTTCACCTGGTCCGGTGAGCATCTGGTCTCGGCGAAGAAAGAATGGCCGAGCTGGGTGCCGCCCGAGGAGATGCTGGAGCGCCAGCCGTATCTGCCGCGGTTCATGCCCGGCGGCCCGACCAATCCGCTCGGCGCGCGCGCGCTCTATCTCGGTTCGACGCTGTACCGCATCCACGGCTCCAACGAGCCGTGGACCATCGGACAGAACGTGTCCTCGGGATGTATCCGCATGCGGAACGAGGACGTGGTCGACCTTTACACCCGCGTCGGTGTCGGCACTAAAGTGGTGGTGATGTAGGCGGTCAGCCTACATCACCGAAATCGCCGAAGTCACCACCATCCATCTCGGCAAAATCGGCACTGCCATCGTCGAGCAGGCCCGCGCTGCGGTCATTGCCGACGTCGCCGGCGCCGGCATCGCGCGAAAGATCGCTACTCGCGGCATTGTCACCACCCCACGGCGACGCGGCTGCCGACTGTCCGCCGGCCGCTTCCGCACTTTTGCTGCCAAGCAGCGAACTGATCGAGCTGAACAGCAGCGCGCCGCCGACCATGCCGGCCGCCGACGCTGCGGCGGTGCCGAGGAACGAGCCGCCCTGGCCGGGCGCTGCACCCGGAGTGCCTTGAGCCGCAGGGGCTGCGGAGGCCAGCGCGCCGCCGGTGTTCCAGCGTCCGTCATTGGCCGCATTGGCGCGCACGCTCGGCACCGACCCGCGCGCGGAGCCACCGCCCAGCGCATTGCGCATGGTGTCGAGGAAGCCGCCGCCGCCTTCGCGGGCGTCGTCGTCTTCGCCGCTGAGTTCGCGGATGCGCGCATCGGCGCGCTTGAGCGCTTCTTCCTGCACCAGCACGGTTTGCACCAGGGCATAGACGGCGTGCGGCGCCTGCGCGAGACCGTCGGCGATGGCGCGCTCGGCTTCGGCATCGCGTGGTGCGCGCTCCAGCCGCGCGAGGCGGTCAAAAAGCTGATCAACCAGTTGGCGTTCCTGCGGCGTCATGACGTCCTCCCAAAGGCGGTGTGCGCTTTGCCTAGAAACCGTATCTAGGGTGTCTTGCCGCCGCCGCCAGAGGGGTTGGCTAGCGCCACGCCACGATCGGTCAGGAGCCGCGGGAAAGCATCCGAGTTGAAGTAGGCGTATTCGTGCTCCCGCAACGTCGTGAGCGGGTCGAGTTGCTTCAGCGCGTCGTCGACGAAGCCTGGGTGACACATAACAAGGCCACCGTCGGGCAGGCCGGTCAGAAACCGCGGAAAAATATCCGGAAAATGCGCGGCCGCCGTGAATGCGTAGGCGCCAGCGAAAGCCGGGTTTGTGGCAAGGCCCCGCCGTTCCGCCTTGCCGCGGAACCCCATGCTGAGAATGTCGAGTACCAGCGCCTTGCTGTCGGGCAACCGGCGGGCGCCGCGGGCGCGGCCGCATTGCCGTACCCAGGCCTTCGGCGCCATTTCCGCCACCACCTGAAGAAAGGCGTCGCGCACCTGCGGCAGCAGTTGCACATGCTGGTGGCCGTCGACGAAGGCGGGAGCGCGGCCGAACACGCCGATGAAGGCGCGCATCTGGGCGGCAATTTCCGCAGCGAGGGATTCCGGGCTGAGCCGGCGCAGCATTGCCGACCGCATCAGATCCTTGTGCGGCGGGAAGGCGCCATGGCGCAGCGGCGCGAAGCCGGCGCTCATCGGCTTGAACGGCGCGGTGAGCGTGACATGCAGGCCGAGCGCGGCGCGCCGACCGTTAGCACTGACGTCGATCAATGCCGCCGCTTCGGCCTGGTCGAGATGCGGCACCGGCATCATCACCGAGGTGGCGTTGAGCCGCCCGTGCGCAATCAACTCGCGGATCGCCGCGTTGACACCCGGCGCGATGCCGTAATCGTCGGCACAGAGCCAAATCCGGCGCGGGTTTGCGTTCATCGGTTTTGACTTATTCGGCGGCGCGCGCCGCGCCGCCCCGCGCTCGCGCGCTTTCCCGAGCCGGCTGCTTGCCGGTGTCGGCCGTATCGGCGCGCTTGATATTGTGTTCGGCGACGAAATAGACCGGACGTGCCTTCGCCTCCGACAAGAGCTTGCCGATGTATTCGCCGAGCACGCCGATCATGATCAGCTGCACGCCGCCGATGACCATCACGCTGACCACCAGCGACGGATAGCCGGGGACATCCTGTCCGAACAGCAGCGTTTCCATCAGGATCCAGCCGCCGAACAACAGCGCCGTTGCCGCCAGCAGCAATCCGAGCAGGCTGGCGACGCGCAGTGGCGCCACCGAGAAGGACGTCAGCCCCTCGATCGACAGGCCGATCAGCGTCCAGATGTTCCAGGTCGATGTGCCGTGCTCGCGCTGCGCCGGCTCATAGTCGACCCGGATCTGGCGGAAACCGATCCAGCTCGACAGGCCCTTGAAGAAACGGTTGCGCTCGGGCATTTGCCGCAACGCCGCCGCAGCGCGCGGTGACAGCAGACGGAAATCGCCGGCATCCTCAGGGATTTTCTGCCGCGCCCGCCAGTTCAGCAGCGAGTAGAATGCCTTGACGCCCAGGGTGCGCAGCCGCGGTTCGGTCTCGCGATGGGCCTTGGCGGTATAGACGACGTCATAGCCGTCATCGAGCCAGTGCCCGACCAGGGTTTGGATCAGGGTCGGCGGATGCTGGCCGTCGCCGTCCATGAACAGCACGGCGCCGAGCCGCGCGTGTTCGAGACCGGCAAGCAAGGCGGCTTCCTTGCCGAAATTGCGCGACAGCGTGACAACCTGCACGTCGAGCGGCAGCGCCGGCAGCGACTGCGCGATCCGGCTGGTGTCATCATGGCTGCCGTCGTCGACATAGACGACCTCCATGGCGAGGCCGTATTTGCTTTGCAGATAGCGCGCGACTTCGGCGATGCGTTCGTGCAGGCCGGCGAGGCCTTTGGCTTCATTGAAGACAGGAACCACGATCGACAATCCGGGAGAAGCGGGCGATGAGTTCCGCGGCCGCGAAATGCGTGTGCCAGATTTTGCCGGTTTGACCGCCATTGTTTTGCCTGTCGCTCTCCGTGACGCCGATCTATACCGCACCGGGGCAGCGCTGTCGCCTGCACCGCCCGCCACCAAAGTCGCACAGCCTGCCGGGCAGACCGGGTCGATCCGGTGGCGGCGAGATGGTAGGAAGGACGATGATTCCGGCGCCTCTCAAGAACATCATCGACCGTCTCACAGTGGCCTGGCACGAGCGTGCCATTGCCCTGAAGGCGATCAGTTTTGCCATGGTCGGCGTCGTCAATACGCTGATCGATCTCAGTGTTTTCTGGACCACCGTGAACTTCCTGCAATGGGCATTGGTGCCCGCCAATGTGTTCGCCTGGCTGGTGGCGGTGTCGTTCTCCTACGCCATGAATTCCTTCACCACCTTCGGTCCGGAATCCGGGCGCGTGCTGCGCTGGCGCGACTACGGCACCTTCGTCGCCTCGGGCATCGCCGGCATGATCGCCAGCACCACGACGCTGGTGCTGCTGTCCTACGTGTTGCCCGTGCTGGCGGCCAAGCTGATATCGATCCTGGTCAGCTTCGTGGTCAACTTCTCGCTGTCGCACTTCGTGGTGTTCAAGAAGCGCGTATAGCGGCCGACCTGATCTATAACCCCGCCTCGAGCTTGGCGTAGAGCGGGTTGTCGCGCGCGAACACGTAGTCGAGATCGGCGACGGCGACGGCTTCGGCGCCGTTGTCGCGCAGGTAGCTGGTCAGCGCATAGACCTGGCCGGGCGGGCAGTGCAGCGTCAGCATGCCCGACGAGGTCGGACCGCCGAACGGCGTGGCCACGCCGAATTTCTGTTTGGCATTCTCGACCAGCGCGGCATCGCAGGCGGCAAACCGTGCCCGCACTTCGCGGAAGGCGCGGGCGCGTGCTTGCGCGGCGATGCGATCGAGGATGACGCGTGCGGTCTCGCGTTCGCTTGGTCCCCAGTTGGCACCGCGCGCCGCCACCAGATTGGCCTGCGAGCGCAACATGGTGCCGTCATCGACGATCTTCAGGCCGTTGGCGACCAGCGTGTTGCCGGTAGTGGTGATGTCGACGATCAATTCGGCGGTGCCGGCGCCGGGCGCACCCTCGGTCGCGCCGGAACTTTCGACGATGCGATAGTCGATGATGCCGTGCGCCGAGAAGAATTCGCGCGTCAGGTTGATGTACTTGGTCGCGACCCGCATCTTGCGGCCGTGGTGATGACGGAACGCGGTGGCGACGTCGTCGATGTCGGCCATGGTGCGCACGTCGATCCAGGCCTGCGGCACGGCGACCACGACATTGGCGAAGCCGAAGCCGAGGCCTTCGATCAGCACCACGCGCGTGTCCGCGTCGGGAATCATTTCCCGCACCAGATCTTCGCCGGTGACGCCGAGATGTACGGCGCCGGCCGCGAGCTGTGCGGTGATTTCCGACGCCGAGATATAGGCGACCTCGACGCCGTCGAGCCCGGCAATCGCGCCGCGATAATCGCGCGCGCCACGCGGCTTGACCAGATTGAGCCCGGCGCGGGCGAAGAACGCCTCGGCGTTTTCCTGCAGCCGGCCTTTGGCCGGCACGGCGAGAACCAGCGGCGAACTCATGATGCGGCTCCGTACATCGCCAGCCGCTCGATCCAGACTGCAAGACCGACCGCGGGAATGGGCTCGCGAGCGCCGAGACGGGTCAGCAGGCCGTCGTAGCGGCCGCCGGCCACCAGCGGATCGCCGACGCGGGCCGGATCGGTCAGCTCGAACACAAAGCCCGAGTAATAGTCGAAACCGCGCCCGAAGGCGGTGGCGAATTTGATCCGCTTGAGATCGACGCCGCGCGCGGCGAGGAAACCGGTGCGGCTTTCGAACAGGTCGAGCGCCGGGGCGAGGGCGCCCGCCATGTTGGCGTCGGCGGCGAGCGCGCGCAGGGCCGCCGCCGCCTGGTCGGGATCGCCACCGATGACGAGGAAGCGTTCGATCAGGCCGCGGACATCGCCCGGCAGCTTGGCGCCGGCGCCCAGCGCCGACTGCTCGAGGAAACGGTCGGCGATTTCCCCGACGGAGCGGCCGCCGACCGCGGTGATGCCGGCAATCGACAACAGGTCGGTGACCAGCGCGTGCGCGCCCTTCGGGTCGGAGCCGGCCAGCGCCGCCAGCACGCCCTGGTACTCAGGGCGCGTGCTGTTGCCGCCCAGCACCAGCCGGTCGAGGTCCTGCGCCAGATTGCTCTTGCGGTTGAAGTCCTTGATCAGCCGTCGCTTCCAGGCCGACGGCAGATCGAGCCCGGCCACCAGCGCGGCAAACAGCGCCACGTCGCCGGTGCTGATGTCGGGCGCGTTCAGGCCGTAATGCGCGGTCGCTTCCAGCGCCAGCGACAGCATCTCGGCATCGGCGGCCGCCTTGTCGGTACGGCCGAAGGATTCGATGCCCGCTTGCAGGAATTCGGCGGGCTGGTCGGTGCGGTGGCGAAAAACCGGGCCGAGGTAGCTGAACCCGGCCGGACGCCCGGCAGCCGCTGAGGCGAGATAATCGCGGGACACCGGAATGGTCAGGTCGGGACGCAGGCAGAATTCGGCCCCCCCGGGCGCGGTCGTCAGATACATGCGTCTGCGGATGTCTTCCCCGGACAGATCGAGGAACGGCTCGGCGGGCTGCAGGATGGCGGGCGTGACGCGGCCATAGCCGGCGCGCTCATAGGAGGCGACCAGCGCCTCCGCCCGTGCGCCGGGTCCCGTCGTCTGCTTGGTTGCGCTTGCGTCCATCGTGCCGTCAGCCTTTGTCCTTCAACAAAGGCGGCCTTTAGCATGTCCCGCTTAAGGATTCGACGGCGTTTCGCCGCTGCCCTTAACGCCCTCACGGTGCAAATGACTGGCGTCGTTAACGAATCCCGGTGCGCGCGGGAGCTATTCCGCATTGCGGTACGCGGGTAAGACAATATCAACACAACCAGTATTGAGTATAACTTGATGGAGTTTCACGATGTCACAGACACAGCCAGTTCACCCCGATACAGAGCCAATCCAGCGCGACGTGGTCGAGGCCTTTTACCGGGCTTACGCCGCGCGCGACATCGCATTAATCGCGCCGTTCCTCGACGACGACATCAAGTTCACCATTAGCGGGCCGGTCGATGTGCTGCCATTTTGCGGCGTCCGCCATGGCAAGGTGGCCGTGCTCGATCTGATCGAACGGCAGATGCCGGCAGTTTTCCGTGTCTTTAGTTTTGTCACCGAAAACATGCTGGTCGATGGCGACCGCGCCTCGACGCTCAATCGCCTCTCGGCCTGGCGGAATTCCGACGGCCGCGTGATCAGCTACCGGCTCGCGCACTTCATGCGCTTTCGCAACGGCCAGGTGGCTGAGATTTTGTCCTTGATCGACAGTTTCGACGCGGTCGAGCAGGTGATCGGTCATCCGCTCGATGTGCACGACACCCGCGATGCGGCGTTGGACTGCGACCTGGTCGCGGTCTGACAAGCTTCTACGCCGCGGGCTCAACCTCGTCGACTTGCTGCACGTCCTGGACGTGCTGCACGTCCTGTCCCGGCAACACCGTTTCCTCGGGTTCGGCCGCCGTCTGCATCGACTGCGGTGCGGCGGCACCGTCGACGGCTTCGACCGGCGCCTGAGCGGCGTGCGGTGTCTCGCTGGCATGCACCGTCACATCGACCGTCATGCCGAGAAACTGTCCCTTGGTGCCGTCGAAAACACCGGAGATGGGGATGGCCTGCGAGGGATCGCGCGTCACCGCGATGCGGATCAGGTTATCGCCAGCGATGAGGCCATTGGTCGGGTCGTATTCCACCCAACCGGCACCGGGCAGATAGACATCGGCCCAGGCATGCGTTGCGCCGGAGCCCTGCATGGCGCCATCGGCGCCGTCGAGCGCGGGGTCGTAGAGATAACCGGTGACGAAGCGGGCGCCGAAGCCAAGGCTGCGCACCGCCTCGATGAAAAGCAGCGCGAAGTCGCGGCAGGTGCCGCTCTGCCGCTGCAAGGTCTCGATCGGCGTTTGCGTGCCTTCCTCGTAACGCGCGGCGTACATGAACTCGGCCTTGATGGCGGAATTGATGTTGGCCAGCAGATTATAGGTCGACATGAAGCGCCCTTTGACGAAGCGCTTCGCCCAGGTCTCCACCAAGCTCTGGGGGTCGGGATAATGGCGGTCGAGCAGGCGGCCGAGATCGCTGCGGTCATTGGCCGAATAGACGAAGGGGTAGACCTGCGCTTCGGCAGCAATCGGGAAATTCGGCCGCGCCAGGCCGTAATGTTCGAGATGCAGCGTGCTGACAATCAGCAGTTCGGCCGCCTCGTTGGCGAATTCGACGCGCGCGACCGAGTTGCCGAACACGTCATGCATCCAGCGCAACTCGCCGGGCGGCGACAGCGTCAGTTCGGCGCCGACCAGCCGCAAGTCGTGGCTGTCGCGCGGCCGCAGCATCAGGCGATGCGCGCCGAACGGCACGGGGTTGGAATACCTGTAGCGGGTCTCGTGGCGCACCGTCAGATATTTCATGGGGATGAGGCCTGACGATGTTGCGCTTAGAGGGGGCGGGGCTTGCGCTCCGGGGCTTGGTCGGGCGGGGCGGCTGCCTCGGTATGGGCATCCCCTCGTGTGCCGGCGGGTTCGGCCGGTTCTTCCAGCGGACCGGGCTTGAGCGCCGGCACAAGCGGAAAACGGCAGCCGGTATGCCGCTGCATCAACATCTGAATTGGGAACGGCCAACGCTCGTCCACGACCCCGGCGCCTTTTCTTGTTATGGGCTTATGCGGGGAGAACGCGCGAACGCAGCGATAAGTTCCATCGCTGCCGAGCGATTGTGCAGCATCCGAGCGCGGGCTGTTTCCTCCGCTCATTCCCGCGCAAGCGGGAATCCAGAGCCGCGGGTTCGGAGGTTTACGCCCCTAGGTCCCCGCTTTCGCGGGGACGAGCGGGGTAGGGCCGCGCCGCGCGGGGACAAACGGGGTAAGCCGCGCCGGGGCGCCTTAGCCGATGCCGTGTTTGGTCAGGATGCCGCGCACCGCCGCCACCAAGCCGTCCTCGGCCACCGCGAACTGGGCCTCGGCCTGCTTTTTCAGGTAGTCGTCGCGGTCGGCGGTGAGCCCGGCGATCTCGGCGCCGAGGATCAGGTCCTTGATCTGGACCTCGCCGCGCGCCTTTTCGTCGCTGCCTTGGATGATGACGCAGGGACTGTGCCGCTTGTCGGCGTATTTGAGCTGGTTGCCCATGTTCTTCGGGTTGCCGAGATAGAGCTCGGCGCGGATGCCCGCGGCGCGCAGCGCCGACACCATCTGCTGATAGTCGGCCATGCGGTCGCGGTCGAACACGGTGACGACGACCGGGCCGGGGACCGGCTTGCTGTCCAGCTTGCCGAGCGCGGTGAGCGCCGCCTGCAGCCGCGATACGCCGATGGAGAAGCCGGTCGCCGGCACAGGCTCGCCGCGAAAGCGCGATACCAGCCCGTCATAACGCCCGCCGCCGCCGACCGAGCCGAAGCGCACCGGGCGGCCTTTGTCGTCATTGATCTCGAAGGTCAGTTCGACCTCGTAGACCGGGCCGGTGTAGTACTCGAGACCGCGGACGACGGACGGGTCGATGCGGATGCGGTCTCGGTCATACCCGGCGGATTGGACCAAGTTCGCGATTTGCTCCAGTTCTTGGACGCCTTCACGTGAAGTCGTGTCTGAACCGAAATGGGTCATCAAGCCATCAATCACACCCTTGTTCGTTTCGGCATAATAGTCAGCATCTTCGTCAAGCGAATTAAACTTGAGTGTTTCGCCTTTAGTCGCCCGTTCGGCCTGGGACAAATTTGTTACATCTTCGAGCGGAGTCACCCGCCCAGACTGAAGCTGTGTAAAAACAATGATCTTTTCTGACTGTTTCTTATCGAGCCCTGCGCCTTTGGTGTAATCGCCGCTCTCGTCCTTGCGGCCCTCGCCAAGCAATTGGCGTACGCCTTCAGCGCCGAGCCGATCCAACTTATCGATTGCTCGCAAAACAGTGAGGCGCTTGCCGGCATTCTCATCGCCACCAAGCCCAATCGCCTCCATCACCCCATCCAGCACCTTGCGGTTATTCACTTTCACGACATAGCTGCCGCGCGGCACGCCGAGCGCTTCCATGGTGTCGGCGGCCAGCATGCACATCTCGGCATCCGCCGCCATCGAGGCGGAGCCGACGGTGTCGGCATCGAACTGCATGAACTGGCGGAAGCGGCCGGGGCCGGGCTTCTCGTTGCGGTAGACGTAGCCGTTGCGATAGCTGCGATAGGGCAGCACCAGCCGGTCGGTGCCGTAATTCTCCGCGACATGGCGCGCCAGCGGCGCGGTCAGGTCGTAGCGCAGCGAGATCCACTGCTCGTCGTCGTCCTGGAACGAGAAGACGCCTTCGTTCGGCCGGTCCTGGTCCGGCAGAAACTTGCCGAGCGCGTCGGTGTATTCCATCGCCGGCGTCTCGACCGGATCGAAGCCGTAGCGCTCGAACACGACGCGGATCGCCTCGACCATCGCGCGGTTGGCGGCGATCTCGGCCGGGCCGCGGTCGGCCAAGCCGCGCGGCAGGCGTGCCTTGAGCTTCTGCGGCTTGGCGCCGGATTTCTTATTGACGGTGGGATCGGCCATGGCGCTTGAACGGTTGCTTTGGGAGGTAATGGCCGCGTGGTAGCAGCCACCCCGGCAGGCGGCAAGCCAGACTGGCCGGTCTGTCGCGGCACGATCGGTGCGGAATTCCCGGCTGATTTCTGCGTGCGGCCGGCCCCCCGGCGACCGTGGCCATGCGGCGCGGATGACCGTTCAGGCAGCCCTCGCCGAAGAAGTCGCCAATCCGAACGATGTCAGGTACACGGCATAACAATTCCGCTGCACGGTCTGATGGGTAAGCGGTGTTGTCGTTGCGGGGGCCAGTCGCGGCAATAGGGTGGGTCGACGTCCGGCAAGCCGTCCCCTGCCAAACCGGCCCTTGGGCGTGGAATGGGACCGGTCGTATAGTCGCGCAGGGCCGAATTGCCGTCATGTCGCGTTTGCAGGAGAGATCGATGCCGATGCCGTCGAGCGCAGCCTTGAATGCCCCGAACGATCTTGAGCCGTTCTGGATGCCGTTCACGTCCAACCGGGCCTTCAAGAAGCGCCCGCGCCTGCTCGCCTCAGCCAAGGACATGCACTACGTCACCCCCGATGGCCGTCAGGTGATTGACGGCTCGGCCGGGCTCTGGTGCACAAACGCCGGTCATAACCGCGCGCCGATCGTCGCGGCGATCCAGGCCCAGGCGGCCGAGATGGACTACGCGCCGCCGTTCCAGTTTGCGCATCCCAAGGCCTTCGAGCTGGCCTCCCGCATCGCCGCTCTGGCGCCGGGCGACCTCGATCACGTGTTTTTCTGCAATTCCGGCTCCGAGGCGGTCGATACCGCGCTGAAGATTGCGCTGGCGTATCATAATGTGCGGGGCAACGCATCGCGGGTCAGGCTGATCGGGCGTGAACGCGGCTATCACGGCGTTGGCTTCGGCGGCGTGGCCGTCGGCGGAATCGTCAACAACCGCAAACAGTTCGGCGCGCTTTTGGCCGGCGTCGATCATCTGTCCCATACCTATAACCGCGCCGAACAGGCTTTCTCGGTCGACCAGCCGGAGTGGGGCGGCCACCTCGCCGACGAACTCGACCGGCTGGTGGCGCTGCACGATGCCTCCACCATCGCCGCCGTAATCGTCGAGCCGATGGCGGGCTCGACCGGCGTGATCCCGTCGCCGAAGGGCTATCTGCAGAAGCTGCGGTCGATCTGCGACAAGCACGGCATCCTGCTGATCTTCGATGAGGTCATCACAGGCTACGGCCGGCTCGGCTATGCCTTCGCCGCCGAACGCTATGGCGTCGTGCCGGACATGATTACCTTCGCCAAGGGTATCACCTCCGGCAGCGTGCCGATGGGCGGCGTCCTGGTGCGCAAGCACATCTACGACGCCTTCATGCAGGGGCCCGAGCACATCATCGAACTGTTTCACGGCTACACCTATTCGGCGCATCCGCTGGCCTGCGCGGCTGGCCTCGCCACGCTCGATCTCTACCGCGAGGAGGGCCTGTTCGAGCGCGCCCGCAAGCTGGAGAAGCCGTGGGCGGATGCGGCCCTCGGTCTCAAGGGCCTACCCAACGTGCTCGATATCCGCCCGGTCGGCATGACCGTGGGCATCGACCTCGCGTCGCGGCCCGACGGGGCCGGTAAGCGTGGCTTCGAGGCCCTCGACGCCGGTTTCTTCGACCACGACATCATGTTCCGCGCGGTCGGCGACACGCTGGCGTTGAGCCCGCCGTTGATCGTCAGCGAGAGCCAGATCGGCGAGATATTCGACAAGGTGGGCAGGATCATCAAGGCGGTGGCGTGAGACAGAGCCAATTGGCGTTTGACAAGCCCCCGGCTTTGGCAGGAACGTCTTCTCCTCAATAAAAAATGAGGCGCCCAACGCGGCGCCACGGGGGAGGAAGCCATGTCAGGATTGTCGCGGGTCGTTGCTGCATGCTTTGCCGTCATCCTTTCCGCGTCTTCGGCACCGGCTGCTGAGGTGAAGCTGGCCGACGGCACCGTGCTCGGTGACAAGCCTTTCTACATTGTCACTTATGTGGAGGCTGACCCGCGGGCGACGGAAAAGGTCAGGAAGCTGATCGTGCAGCACAGCGCGGACAGCCGTCAGGACAACGGCGCTGTCAGTTTTCAGGCGCTGCAGCGCAGCGAGCGCAAGAATCATTTCGTGCTGATGGAAGTCTGGTCCGACCCGGCGGCCCGTGACGCCCACACCAAGGCCGCGCACACGCAGGCTTTCCGCAAGGCGTTGCAGCCGTTGCTTTACAGTCCATTCGACGAACGGGTGCACGTGGGGATGGTCGTCGGCGATGCGCCGAAAGCTTTAAGGCCTGGGAAGCGTGCCGTCTACGTCGTCACCCATGTCGATATCATTCCGACCGAACAGATACCGCCCTGCAAGCGCCAGGTCAGCGAAAACGGCCCCTGCGGCCTGGCGCTGGTGAGGCAATTGGTTGAAGCGGGCCGCAAGAGTGCGGGCAACATTCGCTTCGATGCGCTGACCCAGGCCAATCGCCCTAACCACATGAAGGTCGTCGAGATATGGAAGTCGGCGGAGGATCAGCAGAGGCACACGGTATCGAAGGGCGTGAAAGATTTCCGTGACCAGCTTTCGGCCATCGCACCGGGCAGCGGCGTGGCGGGCGATCCAACCCGGTTGCTCAATCCGCTGACCGGCAGCCTTTACGACGAGCGGATGTATCGCGCGATAGACTGAGCGGTGCCGGCGCTGATAGACAGCCTGCCAGCATCTCAGCTATTCCTTGTCTCCCGTTCAGGAGACATGCCGTGCACGCAGCCTTTCCCGAATCCGGCCTTTTGATCTTCGCCAAGCGCGAATGCGACACCTGCGCCATGGTCGAGCCGGTGCTGGGCGAACTGGCGCGCACCGGCCAGCCCATCGTGGTGCTGACCCAGGACGATCCGACCTTTCCCGAAAGCCTCGCGCCGATTGACGACACCGCGCTGGAGCATTCGTTCCGCTTCGACATCGAGGCGGTGCCCACAGTCATCCGGATGGAGAACGGCAAGGAGGTGGCGCGCACCTTCGGCTGGAACAGGGCCGAGTGGAGCCGCGTCAGCGGCGTGGATGGCTTGGGCGCGGGCCTGCCAGATATGCGGCCGGGCTGCGGCTCCAAGACCCGCGAGCCCGGCGTCTACGAAGAACTGGTGGCGCGCTTCGGTGACACGGGCTTCGCCTCGCGCCGCATTACCATCGGCGCCTGGGACGACGACATTGAGGCCTGCTTCGACCGCGGCTGGAGCGACGGCTTGCCCGTCGTGCCACCGACCGACGCCCGCATCATCCGCATGTTGAGCGGCACCGCGCGCAGGCCCGACGAAGTCATCGGCCTGGTGCCGCCGAATCTGCTGCCGATCACGGTTGAGAAGGTCGCCATCAATGCCGTGATGGCCGGCTGCAAGCCGGAATACATGCCGGTGGTGCTGGCGGCGCTGGAAGCTGCCCTCGAGCCGGAAGCGACCATGCACGGCGTCTTGTGCACCACCTGTTTCTCCGGGCCGATCCTCGTCGTCAACGGGCCGATCGCCCGGGAGATCGGCATGAACTCCGGCATCAACTGTCTGGGGCAGGGCAACCGCGCCAACGCCACCATCGGCCGCGCGCTGCAACTGATCATCCGCAATGTCGGCGGCGGCCGGCCCGGCGAACTCGACCGCGCGGTGCTGGGCGGTCCCGGCAAGCTGACGTTCTGCTTTGCCGAGGACGAAAGCGACAAGACGTGGATGCCGCTGTCGGTGGCGCGCGGCATCGCGCCGGGCAAGAACGCCATCACGCTGTTCCAAGGGGATGGCATCCAGGGCTTCATCGACCAGCGGTCGCGCACGCCTGAGCAACTGACCAAGTCTCTCGCGATGGCGCTGCTGGCGGTGGGCCATCCGAAACTGTGCGAATTCACCAACGCCATGCTGGTGCTGGTGCCCGAGCATTATGCGATCTTCCGCGACGCCGGCTGGGACCGTGACCGCATCACCCGCGAACTTCACGCCGCCATGGTGCGGTCGGGCGCCGACGTGGTGCAGGGCGCGCATGGCATCGGCGAAGGCATCGATCCAAAGCGGCGCGATGAGACGGCGGTCAACAAGTTCTGGCCAGAAGGACTGCTTATCGTCCACGCCGGCGGTCAGGCCGGGCTGTTCTCGGCAATCTGCGCCGGCTGGACCGGCGGCCGCTTCCGCCATGAATCCAAACCCGTCACCAGGGAGATCCGGCCATGAAGAGCGGCATCACCATGCGCGACCCCACCGCCGAGACCGCCTCGGTGCTGCGGCAGCGCGCCAATCCGCTCGACACGCTGAAGGGCCGCACTGTCGCGCTGATGGACATCGGCAAGATGCGCGGCGACGAATTTATCGACCGGCTGGAGCAACTGTGCCACGACCGCGGCGTCGCGACCCGGCGCTACAAGAAGCCGACCAACACCCGCGTCGCACCGAGGGAGATGATCGCCGACATTGCCGCGCACTGCGAGGCCGTGATCATCGCGCTGTCGGATTGCGGTTCGTGCACGTCCTGCTCAACGCACGATCTGTCCGATCTCGACAAGCTAGGGCTGGCGGGCGTGAGCGTCCTGACCGAGGAATTCCGCCAGGCCTTCGAGCAGCAGAAATCGGCGATCGGCTTTGACGCCGCGTCCATCTATGTGCCGCATCCGATGCAGAACAAGACCACGGCCGAATTGCACGCCTTCGCCGAGCAGTCGGTTGACGAAATCCTGTCGGCGATCTGCACCGCCGCGGCGCCGAACCCGGTGCGCCGCGCCGCCTGACGCCTACCGCACCGCTGCGAAGGCCGGCTGCGGCAGCAAAATCGCCCAGCCGACGGTGCGGCTGGTGGCGCCGCGGCGGTCCTTCAGCGTGAACGGCGGCTGCATCGCGGCGTCGGCGGCAATCGCCCGGAATTGCGGCGGCAGGATATTCGGATCGCCATCGGTCCATACCACCACAGCGCCGCGGCTCCTGAGATCGGCGAGATCGATCCACGGCGCGCGCTCGGGCTTGCCGTCAATAAGGACGCGCGGGCGGTCTGGCGAATAGTGCGAGGTATTGCCGCCGTCCCACATGGTGCCGATGACGTATGGGATGGGCTGGCCGGTGACGGCGCGGTAGCGTTGCGACAGTTCGCGGCCGAGATCGTGCCCTGGAAAAAACGCCGCGCGGTAGCGCTGGTCGAACTGCGGCAGCACCGCGTAATTGCCGATGAAGGCCAGCGCCAGACAGGTGAACACAATGGCCCACGTCGTCAGAATGCGGCCGAAGCGTGCCGTGTCGAGCGTGTGGCGCGCCGCCAGCACCAGCCACACGCCGATGAACAGCCACAGCGGATAGCCCCACATCGCCACGGTGCCGCGACCGCTCAGCGCCGACAGCGCCAGCACCGCCGCCACCGGGCCGAAGGCCAGCAGCGTGACGATACGGCGGTCGAAGGCGTCGGGCTGGGCCACGGGCGTCTCGTCGTCGCGACGTCGGGGCCAGAACAGCGGCAGCGCGATCAGCAATGCAGGAATCAAAAAGAAGAACTGGCTGGCGGCGAATTGCAGCGGCCGCCAGACATGATCGATCAGGCCGCGCGGCTGCACGGCGCGCTGCTCGGCATAAGCCAGCGGCAGAAAATCGTTCTGAACCAGCCAGATCAGGTGCGGTGCCATGGTCGTCAGCGCCACCGCAGCGGCGACGTAAGGCCCCGGCGTCACCAATGTCTTTCGGGCATCGCGGTCGAGCAGCAGGAACAGCGCCATCGGCGCCGCCAGCATGATCACGAAATATTTCGCCCACAGCGAGATGCCGAGAGCCAGGCCGAGCAGGATCCATTCGCCCAGCGCCCGCTCCCTCAGCGCGCGGTGAAAGGCAAAGCCGGCCAGTGCCCAGAATGGCAGCTGGATGACGTCGTGGTTGAACTTGGCGGCGGTGTAATTGAGGTAGTGCAGGCCGTCGACGATCAGCACCGCCACCAGCGCCCCGAGCGGGCCGAGGAGAGGGGTGGCGGTGCGCCAGACCAGCGCCAGCGCCGCCACCACCGCCAGCTGCGCCAGCAGGTAATAGGCGAAATCCTGCCCCACCAGCCGGTAGACGATCTCGACCAGCCACCACGGCAGCGGCGGCAGCTTGTCATAGCCCAGCTGCCATTCGCGGCCGTAAATCAGCGCCTCGATCAAATCGAGCGGCAAATTCGGGTAGAACAGCGCCGGCAGCGCGGTCCACACCGCCGCATGCAGCAGCAGGATGACGGCCAGAGCGCGTCCCGGCGCGGTGGCGATGCGATTGAGGAGGGGGGCGCGAGCACGGCCGAGTTCCAACGCGTTAACTTCCTGCGAATAAGGGGCGATTTGTCGTTACCATAGCAGGTGTTCGAGGTTGCGCGGAACCGCCGCCTCATGGACATTGGGCCCAGCCGTTGCGAATCAGGGGTTGCAGCGGCCGGCGGGACTCCGCCCGGGATCAATCATGCGTCGTATCAGTGCCATTTTCATCGCCGTCTGCATGGTGATCGTCGCCGCCTCGATCGGCGCGGGCCTGTATCTCGGCCTCGGCATCGACGCCACGCTGTCGGCGGTGGCGGCGCTGGGCGCGCTCACCGTGATGGCGCTGTACAACACCATCGCCAATCGCCTGCGCGACCGCAGCGAACTCGGCGACCAGATCGCCGACCTGTCGCGCGGCACCGCCGACCTCGCCCGTCAGGTGGCCGAGACGTCACGCCGTCTCAACGCGCTGGAAGGCAACGTCAACGCCACCATCAACAGGGCGCGCGGCGCGGTCGATCCGCTGGCGGCCGAAATCGGCGAACTGGGCAGCTTGGTGCGCCAGCTCGCCGATACCGTCGCCATGCACGAGGCGGCGTTGCACGGCACCGGCGTGGCATCCCGGCCATCCGCCGCGGCCCAGAATTCTGCGGCGTCCGAAGACATGCCGCTGGCGCTGAGCGAGAACGACGCCGTCACCGGGGCGCGGCGCTTTCAGGGCCTGTCGCGCGAGGGCATCGCCGACATGATCGGCCGCGCCGCCGACGCCAACCGCATCGATCTTTATCTGCAGCCGATCGTCACGCTGCCGCAGCGCAAGGTGCGCTATTACGAAGCGATGTCGCGCCTGCGGACCGAGGACGGCGACATCATCCCGGCCGGCGACTTCATCGACTACGCCGAAACCTTCGGCCTGATGCCGAAGATCGACAACATGCTGGTGTTCCGCTGCGTGCAGGTCACCCGCCGCCTGCAGCTCAAGAGCCGCGACGTCGGCCTGTTCTGCAATGTCAGCGCTTCGACGCTCACCGATGCGGCGCACTTCCGGCAGTTTCTCGACTTCGCCAGTGCCAACCGCGCCCTCGGCTCGGCGCTGATGTTCGAGTTCACGCAGGAGGCCTACCGTGCCTTCGGTCCGATCGAGCAGGAAAGCCTGTCGGCGCTCGCCGAATGCGGCTTCCGCTTCTCGATGGACCACGTCACCGATCTACGCATGGAGCCGAAGGAACTGGCCGACCGCCACTTCCGTTACCTGAAAGTGCCGGCCAAGTTGCTGCTCAACAAGGCAGCCAATGCCCACAGCGATATCCACCCCGAGGATCTCGCAGATCTCCTGGCGCGCTCTGGCATCGACCTGATTGCCGAACGCATTGAAAGCGAGAGCATGGTACTCGATCTGCTCGATTACGACGTCCGCTTCGGCCAGGGCTTCCTGTTCTCGCCGCCGCGCCCGGTACGCGCCGAGGCTCTCTCCACCGCGGCCGGCGAAGCGGGCCAGCCGATGACGCCGGGGCTGATGGCCGCGGCCGCTCCGACCGGCTGATCCATTGCCCAATCTCATCTCGCATTTTGCGTCCATCGCGGCCGACTATGACGTTCTTCTGTGCGACGTCTGGGGCGTCGTGCATAACGGCGTCGCCGCCTTTCCGCAGGCCTGCGATGCGCTGATGCGCGCGCGTGCGGCCGGCGTCACTGTGGTGTTCATCACCAATGCGCCGCGGCCGCACCTTGTCGTCAGGGGACAGCTTGAGGGCCTGAAAGTGCCGCGCGAGACCTATGACGACATTGTCACCTCCGGCGATGTAACGCGCGGCGTGATCGAGACGCGGGCGGGGCAGAGCCTTTATCATCTCGGCCCGGCGCGCGACCGGTCGATCTTCACCGACATGAAGACGCCGGTGCGCTTTGCCCCGGTCGATAGCGCCGATTATGTGGTCTGCTCAGGCCTCGACGACGACGATCTCAACACGCCGGAAGATTATCGCCGCGAGCTGGAGATCATGCGGGCGCGCAACCTGTTCATGATCTGCGGCAACCCCGACCGGGTGGTCGATCGCGGCGACCGGCTGGTCTATTGCGCCGGCGCAGTCGCCGATCTCTACGCTTCCATGGGCGGCGAGGTGCTGTACGCCGGCAAGCCGTTCAAGCCGATTTATGACATGGCGCTGGCGAGCGCCGAAAAGGTGCGGGGAAGCAATGTCCCGCTTGACCGGGTGCTGTGCATTGGCGACTCGGTGCGCACCGATTTGCGTGGCGCCCGTGACGCCGGCATCGATTTCCTGTTCATCACCGCGGGGATACACGCCGAGGAACTGGGCGGGCGCGATGGCCCCGATCCCGAAGCGATCAGGACGGTGCTCGGCGCCGCCGGCGCGCTGCCGAAAGCGGTGATGCGGGATCTGGTGTGGTGAGGGCGGGCGGCTCAGGCCGCGTCCGGAAACACCGCGTCGATCTTGCTCTTGAGGGTCTGCGCGTTGAACGGCTTGACGATGTAATTCGATACGCCGGCCTTCTTGGCGGCGATCACGTTCTCGGTCTTGGATTCCGCCGTCACCATGATGAAGGGGATGCGGGCGAGGCCCGGATCGGAACGGACTTCCTGCAACAGGTCGTAACCGGTCATCGGCTCCATGTTCCAGTCGGAGATGACCAGGCCGTAGGGCCGCGTCCGCAACTTGTTGAGCGCTGCCGAGCCGTCGCTGGCGTCGTCGATGTGTTCGAACCCGAGCTGGCGCAGCAGGTTGCGAATGATGCGGATCATCGTGTTGTAATCGTCGACGATCAGAACCGGCGTCGAGACGTCAATGGCCATGCCCTTTCGCCCCGATGAGGGGCGCCCCTTCCTGGAGTACGGTGGACCGTACCCATGGCGCTTGAATAACCGGTTAATTTGAAACTTTGTTTACGGCGCGGTAACCCTTTTGCCCGCTGAGACGGTGAGCGTGCCGTTAACTTGAGCAATGTGACGCGATGAACGAACAGACCTTGCCGGCCAAGAGCTTTACCGTCGTCCGCGATGGCGACATCGGCGCGCTGCATGGCGCCGTGGTGGCGCTCGGCAATTTCGACGGCGTGCATCGCGGCCACCGCACGGTGATCGCGGCGGCGCAGGCGCGCGCGGCCAAGCTGAACCGCAAGGCGGCGGCGCTGACCTTCTCGCCGCATCCGCGGCTGTTCTTCCGCCCGCAGGACACGCTGTTCCAACTCTCCAGCGAGCACAACAAATTGCGGCTGCTGGCGGCGACGGGTCTCGACGGCGCCATCGTCATGCCGTTCGACGCCCAACTCGCCGCCACCTCGGCGCAGGATTTCATCGAGCAGATCCTTGTCGGCCGCTTCGGCATCGGCGGCGCCGTCATCGGCTTCGACTTTCATTTCGGCCAGAAGCGCGCTGGCTCGCCGGAATATCTGACGGAGCAGGGCGCCCGGCTCGGCTTTACCGTCGATGTCGTGCCGCCGCTGCGGGATGACGGGCGGCCTGTGTCTTCCGGTGAGGTTCGCAAGGACTTGTCCGAGGGGAAAGTAGAGGATGCGGCCCAACTGCTGGGCGCGCCCTGGTTCGTCACCGGCGAGGTTATCCATGGCGAGAAGCGCGGCCGCGAACTCGGTTTCCCCACCGCCAACCTCAAGCTCGATCCGTCCTGCGGGCTCAGGCACGGCATTTATGCCTTGCAGGTGCGGCTGGACGGCCGGCTGCATGACGGCGTTGCCAGTTTCGGCCGCCGGCCGACCTTCGACGACGGCGCGCCGCTGCTCGAGGTGTTCCTGTTCGACTTCAAGGGAGACCTCTACGGCCGCGAGATTGACGTCGCCTTCATCGGCTGGATCCGTCCCGAGCAGAAGTTCGAGTCGATCGCGGCGCTGAAACAGGCGATGGACGGGGATGTGGCGCAAGCCCGCGCCGTGCTGAAGGCCGCGGGCGAGGCGTTTCCGATCCTACGGGAAATATAGGCTTTTCAGCCGTCGGCGCGGCCTTTCCGCAACGGAATCGGCCTGCTACATAGCGGCCCATGTCCGACCCCAAAACACCGAAAACCGAACGCGATTACTCCGAAACGCTGTTCCTGCCGCAGACGGAATTCCCGATGCGCGCCGGCCTGCCGCAGAAGGAGCCCGAACTGCTGAAGCGCTGGCAGGAGAGCGATCTCTACGGCCAGTTGCGCGCCGCGTCCAAGGGCCGCGAGAAGTTCGTGCTGCACGACGGCCCGCCTTACGCCAACGGCAATATCCATATCGGCCACGCGCTCAACAAGATCCTCAAGGACGTGGTGACGCGCAGCCAGCAGATGCTCGGCTATGACTCGAACTACGTGCCGGGCTGGGACTGCCACGGCCTGCCGATCGAGTGGAAGATCGAGGAAGAGAACTACCGCTCCAAGAACAAGGCCAAGCCGAACTTCTCCGATCCGGCGGCGATGGTGGCGTTCCGGCAGGAATGCCGTGCCTATGCGCAGAAGTGGCTGGACGTGCAGCGCGACGAGTTCAAGCGGCTCGGCGTCGAGGGTGACTGGGACCATCCTTATACGACGATGAGCTTCCCGGCCGAGGCGCAGATCGCGCGCGAGCTGATGAAGTTCGCTGCCAACGGCCTTTTGTATCGCGGCTCGAAGCCGGTGATGTGGAGCGTGGTCGAAAAGACCGCGCTGGCTGAGGCGGAGATCGAGTACGAGGACTACACCAGCGATACGGTGTGGGTGAAGTTTCCGGTTAAGTTGTCCAACGGCGGTGCAACAGACTCCGTCATGCCCGGGCTTGACCCGGGCATCCACGACTTGCTGCGTAACAAAGACGTGGATGGCCGGGACAAGCCCGGCCATGACGGTGTGGCGAGCGTCGTCATCTGGACGACGACACCGTGGACCCTGCCGGGCAACCGCGCCGTCTCATTCTCGCCAAAGGTCGAATACGGCCTCTACAAGGTCACCGATGCGCCGCCCGAAAACTGGGCGAAGGTCGGCGAACATTACATCCTGTCGAAGAATCTGGCCGGGGAGGTGTTCAAGCAGGCTAAGGTCGCGGCCTACGATCTGATCCAGGACGTCTCCGCCGGCGCGCTGACTGCGATGACGCTGCGTCATCCGCTCCACGGACGCGGGTACGACTTCGACGTGCCTTTGCTCCCCGGGGATCACGTCACCGACGACGCCGGCACCGGCTTCGTCCACACCGCGCCCGGCCACGGCCGCGAGGACTTCGAGGTCTGGACCGCGCATGCGCGCGCCCTTGAAGCACGCGGCATCAACCCCGCCATCCCCTATACCGTCGACGAGAACGGCGCGCTGACCGAGGCTGCGCCCGGTTTCACCGGCAAGCGCGTCATCAACGACAAGGGCGAGAAGGGCGACGCCAACGACGCCGTCATCAAGGCGCTGGCGGAAGCCGGCAATATCATCGCGCGCGGCCGCCTCAAGCATCAGTATCCGCATTCGTGGCGCTCGAAGAAGCCGATCATCTTCCGCAACACGCCGCAGTGGTTCATCGCCATGGACAAGGATGTCGATACGTCCGGCGACACGCTGCGGGCGCGGGCGCTGCAGGCGATCTCCGTCACGCGCTGGGTGCCGGAGCAGGGCCAGAACCGCATCACCGGCATGATCGAAGGCCGCCCCGACTGGGTGATCTCGCGGCAGCGCGCCTGGGGCGTGCCGATCGCCGTGTTCATCAAGGAAAAGCCGGACGGCTCGGTCGAAATCCTGCAGGACCTGGAGGTCGAGCGCCGCATCCTCGAGGCTTTCGAGCAGGAAGGCGCCGACGCCTGGTATGCCGACGGCGCGCGCGAGCGCTTCCTTGGGCCAAAGCTCGCCAGCGAGACCTGGAAGAAAGTCGACGACATCTGCGATGTCTGGTTCGATTCCGGCTCGACGCACGCCTTCGTGCTCGAAGACCCGGTGCACTTCCCGCAGCTTGCCGGCATCAAGCGCAAGGCGGTCGGCGGCGCCGATACCGTGATGTATCTGGAAGGCTCCGACCAGCACCGCGGCTGGTTTCATTCTTCGCTGCTGGAGAGCTGCGGCACGCGCGGCCGCGCGCCCTTCGACGTGGTGCTGACGCACGGCTTCGTGCTCGACGAGCAGGGCCGCAAGATGTCGAAGTCGACCGGCAACGTCACCGCGCCGCAGGACGTCATCAAGCAGTCCGGCGCCGACATCCTGCGCATGTGGGTCTGCGCTTCCGATTATGCCGACGACCTTCGCATCGGACCGGAAATTCTCAAGACCACCGCCGATACCTATCGCAAGCTGCGCAACACGCTGCGCTGGATGCTGGGTACGCTCAGCCATTTCCGCGAGGAGGATCGCGTCAAGTTCGAGCGCATGCCCGAGCTCGAGCGGCTGATGCTGCACCGGCTGTCCGAACTCGACACCCTGGTGCGGCAGGCTTATGCCGATTTCGACTACAAGCGCATCTTCGCGGCGCTGTCGGCCTTCATGACGTCGGACCTGTCGGCGTTCTATTTCGACATCCGCAAGGACGCGCTGTATTGCGATCCCTATTCGTCAGTCACGCGCAAGGCGTGTCTGACGGTGGTCGATCATCTGTTCCGCTGCACCGTGGTGTGGCTGGCGCCGATGCTCTGTTTCACCGCGGAAGAGAGCTGGGCGGCCCGCTA
This sequence comes from Pseudolabrys sp., assembly GCA_022843325.1. Taxonomy (GTDB): domain Bacteria; phylum Pseudomonadota; class Alphaproteobacteria; order Rhizobiales; family Xanthobacteraceae; genus Pseudolabrys. The sequence continues at coordinate 55,551 of JALHNV010000006.1, forward strand.
CGGCGCCGATGCCAAGTCGGTGCATCTCGAACAGTTTCCGGAATTGCCGGCGGCATGGCGCGACGACAGACTGGCCGAGAAGTGGCGCAAGGTGCGCACGGTGCGCCGCGTGGTCACCGGCGCGCTGGAGATCGAGCGGGCGCAGAAGCGCATCGGTTCGTCGCTGGAGGCGCATCCGATCGTCCATGTCTCCAATCAGGAACTGTTCGAGGCGGTGGTCGATATCGATCTCGCGGAAATCTGTATCACGTCGGCGGCGACGCTGGTGGAAGACGAGGGGCCGGCGAATGCGTTCCGGGCGCCGGACGTCAACGGCGTCGCGGTGGTGCCGAACCTTGCCGAGGGCACCAAGTGCGCGCGGTCGTGGAAGATCCTCACCAATATCGGCGCCGACCCCGCCTACCCGGACGTCTCGCCGCGCGACGCCAAGGCGTTGCGCGAATGGGAATCCCTGCGCAAGGCGGCGGAGTGATCGACGCTCGATGACCGAAAGCAACGCGTATCTATGGGGCCCCCTGACCCTGTTCGGCCTGACTATCGCAGCGGTCGTCGGCGTGCTCGATCAGGCCAGCAAGCTGTATCTGCTGTTCGTGCATGACCTCGGCGCAAATCCTGTGCGCCTCGGGCCGTTTCTCGATCTGGTGCTGGCGCGCAATACCGGCATCAGCTACGGCCTGTTCCAGTCCGACGGGGCGCTGGTGCGGTGGCTGCTGCTCGGGTTCAAGGTGGTGGCGGTGGCGTTCCTGTGGGTCTGGCTGGCACGGGCGGAAAATCGTCTCACCGCGCTGTCCTTGGGCCTCATCATCGGCGGGGCGGTCGGCAACGCCATCGACAGGCTGGCCCATGGCTGGGTGGTTGATTTCGTATTTTTTCACATTCAGACCGCCGATTGGCGGTTCAATTGGTACGTTTTTAACCTCGCCGATGTCGCCATCGTTGCCGGGGTGGTCGGTCTGCTGTATGAGTCCCTGGTCGGCGTCCGCGCCGCAAAAGCGCCCTGATCCGCGACCATAAACTGAGGGTTAGCGCCTCGGAAAAGATGCGCCCACTCTGTCGATGCCGGAATGCCGCAGCAGTTTACGGTTAACGGCCAGATTTGGATGAGCACCATGTTGCCGACCCGCCAGTCCACCCGACTTTCCCTCTGCGCGGCCTTTGGCCTGACGCTCGGTGCCGCCCTGGTATCGGTGCCTGTTCCGGCCTTCGCCGACGACGAAAATCCCGCCTGGGATACCAAGATTTTCCGCAGCATTCTGGAAGGCTTCGGCTTGCAGCGCGGCGGCAATGGCATCGTGTACCAGGAGCGGGCCCCGCTGGTCATTCCGCCGACCGCGACGCTGCCCCCGCCGGAAGTCAGCGGTGCGGCTGCGACCAACAATCCGGCCTGGCCGAACGATCCTGATGTTGCCAAGCAGCGGACCGAAGCCAGGCTCGAGCGCGATCGGCGTCGTACCTTTGCGTCGGACGTTATCCTAAAAGAACAGCGTGTGTTGAGCCCGTCGGAGTTGACGCCCGGCGGAGCCCCGTCGCGCAATCGCGCGCCGGTCGATGACGGCGGCTACCCGGTGTCGGCCTATGGTTCCGGCAGCCAATTCGACGATCTCGGTCGCAGCCGCAGCAGCAGTTTGTTCAGCAACATATTCGGTGGCGGCAAGAACGAAACCGTCCGATTCACCGGCGAGCCGGCGCGTTCATCGTTGACCGATCCGCCGCCGGGCTACCAGACGCCGTCGCCGAACCAGCCCTACGGTCTGTCCAGCGGTACGACTGCGCCGAAGCCGGTCAATGACATGCTCACGCGGCACGAGGCTCGATAGCGCCAGCGCTATTGGGCTGATGCGTGGGGCGGCGGCGATGCCGCGGCACGCTCCCGCGATTCAGGTTTTGCGGCAGCAACCCCGAACATATTGAGGCATCGCCTGTGATCGCCACGACCGCTTCCGTCGCTCGCGCCCTCTGCGTCACGATTGCGGCGCTAGTCAGTGTGGCGGCGTCGGCAGCCCCCTCAGGCGACTCTCGCGTGGCGTCCTACACGCTGTCGAATGGTCTTGAACTGGTGGTCATTCCCGATCATCGCGCGCCCGTCGTTACGCACATGATCTGGTACAAGGTCGGCGCTGCCGACGAGACGCCGGGCAAGTCGGGACTGGCGCATTTCCTCGAACATCTTCTGTTCAAGGGCACCGAGAGGCACCCGGCCGGCCGCTTCTCGCAGGAGGTCGCCCGCTTTGGTGGGCAGGAGAACGCCTTCACGTCCAGCGATTACACCGGCTATTTCCAGCGTGTACCGAGCGAGAAGCTCAAGGACGTGATGGAGTTCGAAGCCGACCGCATGACCGGACTGCAACTCACCGACGCGGTGGTGCTGCCGGAGCGCGACGTGATCCTTGAGGAGCGCAATTCGCGCGTCGAGAACAATCCGCGGGCGCGGCTCGGCGAACAGATGGATGCCGCGTTGTATCTCAACCACCCTTATGGCCGGCCGGTGATCGGCTGGCGCCACGAGATCGAAAAGCTGACGCTCGACGATGCCGTCGTTTTCTACCGTCGATTCTATGCGCCGAACGGCGCCATCGTGGTAATCGCCGGCGACGTCAAGGCGGCCGAGGCGCTCAAGTTCGCCGAAGAGACCTACGGTAAAATACCGCGCCAGAGTTCGCTGGCGCCGCGCCAGCGGCCGCAGGAGCCGCCTCCGGCGTCGCCGCGCACGCTGACGCTGGCCGACCCGCGCGTCGAGCAGCCGGCGATGCAGCGCTCCTATCTGGCGCCGTCTTTTGCCACCGCCAAACCGGGCCAGTCGGAGGCGCTGGAAGTGCTCTCCCACATCCTCGGCGCGGGCTCCAACAGCCGGCTCTACCGTGCGCTGGTTGTTGAGAAGGGCGTCGCCGTTGCGGCGGGTGCGTGGTACCAGAGTTCGGCGCTCGACATGTCCAAGTTCGCCGTTTATGGCGCGCCGCGCGATGGCGTCACGCTTCCGCAACTCGAAAGTGAAATGGATGCCGTGATCGCGCGGCTGATCGCCGACGGCGTCACCGCCGAAGAACTCGAGCGCAGCAAGTCGCGGTTGATCGCCGATGCGATCTACGCCCAAGACAATCAGGCCAGCATGGTGCGCTGGTATGGCGCGGCGTTGACCACAGGCGCCACCGTCGCCGACGTGCAGCGCTGGCCCGAGCGCATCCGCGCGGTCACCGCCGCCCAGGTCCAGGAAGCGGCGCGCGAATGGCTGGACAAGCGGCGCTCGGTTACCGGCTATCTGATCAAGGATGTCAGCGTACCGCCGGAGAAGCGCTCATGAGCCGCTGGTTCGCTCCGATTGCCATCGCCGCAGCGGCGCTGCTGACGGCGGCCCCCGCCGCAGCGGTGACGATCGAAAGGATTACCAGTCCATCGGGCATTGCGGCGTGGCTGGTGCGCGAGCAGGCGGTGCCGCTGGTCGCGCTTAATTACGCCTTTTCCGGCGGCTCCGCGCAGGATCCGGCGGAAAAAGGCGGCGTTGCCAATTTGGCCGCCAGCCTGCTCGACGAGGGCGCCGGCGATCTCGACAGCAAGACCTTTCACGAGCGGCTTGAGAACAAGGCCATCGAACTGAGCTTCAGCGTCGGCCGCGACTATTTCCGCGGCTCGCTGCGGGTGCTCAACGAGCATCGCACCGAGGCTTTTGACGTGTTGCGGCTGGCGCTGACGGCGCCGCGCTTCGACACCGCCGATGTCGAGCGGGTGCGCGGCCAGATACTCTCAGGCCTGCGCCGAGACACCACCAACCCGAACAATATCGGCAGCGACAACTGGTGGCAGACGGCCTTCCCGGGCCATCCTTACGGCCGCGACGCGAAGGGCACACTCGAAACCGTGCCGCGCATCGGCGTCCCCGACCTGCGCGATTATGTGCGACGCGTCTTCGCGCGCAACGACCTGACGATTTCGATCGTCGGCGATATCGATGCCAAGACGGCCGGCGAACTGATCGACCGCGCCTTCGCCAAATTGCCGGCCAAGAACGACCTCAAGCCCGTTCCCGCCGTCACACCGGCCGGACTCGGCCGCCGCAACGTCATCACGCTCGATGTGCCGCAGGCCGTGGTGACCTTTGGCGGCAATGGGCTGGCGCGCAACGATCCTGACTTCATGGCGGCCTATGTCGTGAATCATATCCTCGGCGGCGGCAGTTTCTCGTCGCGCCTGTACCGTGAGGTGCGCGAAAAGCGCGGGCTCGCCTACGGCGTGTCCAGCAATCTTGTGTGGTTCAATCACGCCGCCATCCTGTTGGGCGGCACGGCGACCCGGGCCGACCGCACCGGCGACGTGCTGGCGATCATCGAGGCGGAAACCAAACGCATGGCCGCAGAAGGACCGACCGCCGACGAACTGGCGGCGGCGAAATCCTTCCTCAAGGGCTCCTATGCGCTGTCCCTCGACACCTCGACCAAGATCGCCGCGCAGCTGACGCAGATACAGCTCGACAATCTCGGCATCGATTACATCGACCGCCGCGGCGCCATGATCGACTCCATTACCCTCGACGACGCCAAGCGGGCCGCCAAGCGGCTCTATGACGGCGGCCTCCTGATGACCGTCGTCGGCCGGCCGGCCGGGGTGCTTTCCACCGGCCAGTGAACCGTTGCGCGGGCCAGACGTTAGCAGCGATATTGTCGCTCATATTTTTATGGACGGGGCCCGATGACCATTCAGCAATCCATCGATAATGCGCTTGAGAAAAACATCGGCGCGCACGGCGTGGACGGCAGCGTCCTGAAACAGGCGCTGGCCCGCGCCGAAGGCGCGCTCGAAACCTTGCGCAAGCAGTATGCCGACGGCAGCCTGCCGCTGCTGCAACTGCCGCAGAAGGGTGACGATGTCGCGGCGCTGAAGGATCAGGCCCGGCAACTGGCGGACCGCGCCACCGATGTTGTCATCATGGGCACCGGCGGCTCGAGCCTCGGCGGCCAGACGCTGGCGCAACTGGCCTGGCACGGCGTGCCGGGCGTCGGCGCGCTCCGCAATCCGCCGCGCCTGCATTTCCTCGACAACATCGATCCGGAGTCCTACGCCGAACTGCTGAAGCGGCTGCCGCATGCGAGCACCCGCTTTGTCGCCATCTCCAAGTCCGGCGGCACCGCCGAGACGCTGATGCAGACCATCGCGGCGCTGTCGGCGCTGAAGGCGCAGAACCTCGGCCCGCGCATTCCCGATATCTTCCTCGGCCTTACCGAGCCGGCCAAGGCGGGCAAGCGCAACGGCCTGCGCGAACTGCTGGCGCATCACAAGGTGCCGTGCCTTGATCATGACACCGGCGTCGGCGGACGTTTCTCGGCGCTGACCAATGTCGGCCTGCTGCCGGCCTCGATGCTCGGGCTCGATATCGCCGCCGTGCGCGCGGGCGCCGCGCTGGCGCTGGCGCCGGTGCTGGCGAAGAAGCCGGCAGCCGAGGTCCCTGCGGCGCTGGGCGCCGCGCTGGCGGTGGCGCTGGCCGAGAGCAAGGGCAAGAGCATCAGCGTGCTGATGGCCTATACCGACCGGCTGGAGCGCTTCACGCGCTGGTATGTGCAGCTCTGGGCCGAAAGCCTCGGCAAGAACGGCAAGGGCACCACGCCGGTCGCTGCGCTCGGGCCGGTCGATCAGCACAGCCAGGTACAGCTCTATCTCGGCGGACCACGCGACAAGCTGTTCACGGTGATCACGCTGGCCGCGGCTGGGCTCGGACCGAAGATGGATGCCGCGCTGTCGAAACTCGCCGGCGAGCCGGATTTCGCCGGCAAGACCCTCGGCGATCTCGTGGCGGCGGAAGGCCGCGCCACCGCCGAGACGCTGGCCAAGAATGGTTGCCCGGTGCGCACCATGCATCTCGACAAGCTCGACGAGGAGAGCCTGGGCGAATTGATGATGCATTTCATGCTGGAGACCATCATCGCCGCGCATCTCCTGGGTGTCGACGCCTTCGACCAGCCGGCGGTGGAAGAGGGCAAGGTGCTGGCGAAGAAGTATCTGAGCAGCTAGCACCGCTCGTTCCCGCGCAAGCGGGGACCCAGATCGATATCACATTCGATCGTGATCGTGATCTTGGCCCTGGATTCCCGCTTGCGCGGGTTTGAGCGGGTCTTGGGGAACGCCGCCTGATGGCGCATGATGGGAATCATGCACCGCGTCACCGACAAAATCGCCCTGGACGATTCCGAACTGATCGAGAGCTTCGTGCGCTCGTCCGGGCCGGGCGGGCAGAACGTCAACAAGGTGTCGTCGGCAGTGCAACTGCGCTTCGACGCGCGCCGGTCGCGGGCGCTGCCAAACGACGTCGCGGTGCGGCTGATGAAGCTGGCCGGGCGGCGGCTGACCAAGGACGGGGTCATCGTCATCCTGGCGCAATCGTACCGCGAGCAGGAGCGCAACCGCACCGAGGCGCGAGAGCGGCTGTTCGAGTTGATCCGCGAGGCGGCGGTGCCGCCGGTGCCGCGCCGGGCCACCAAGGTGCCGAAGTCGCAGAAAAAGAAGCGGGTCGAGGGCAAAAAGCACCGCTCCGCCATCAAAAGCATGCGCGGCGGCCGGCCCGGGCTGGAATAGCGGGCATAGGCACCGCCGTCGCCTCGCGGCGGCCATGACGCCCCGCTACTGTCACAGGCCATCGAATCGTGCCGCTATCCCTCGCCCTGCGCGCGGGCAGGGGTGGAAAGAGACATCATGCCCGTCCGCCAGCTTTCCGAGGCCACCGTCAACCGCATCGCCGCCGGCGAAGTGGTCGAGCGCCCGGCCAGCGTGGTCAAGGAACTGGTCGAGAACGCGCTCGATGCCGGCGCCCGCCGCATCGACGTGCTGACCGACGGCGGCGGCCGCCGCCTGATCCGCGTCACCGACGATGGCGACGGTATGACGCGGGCCGACCTCGATCTGTGCGTCGAACGCCACGCCACCTCGAAACTGTCCGGTGACGATTTGCTGTCGATCCACACGCTCGGCTTCCGCGGTGAAGCGCTGCCGTCGATCGGCGCGGTGGCGCGGCTGACCATCGCGACCCGCCACGCCAGCGAACCGCATGCCTGGACCGTCACCGTCGATGCCGGCGCCAAGTCGGATCTGAAGCCTGCAGCGCTCGGGAAGGGCACCACGGTCGAGGTGCGCGACCTGTTCTATGCCACGCCGGCGCGGCAGAAATTTCTCAAGACTGACCGCAGCGAAGCGGAAGCCGTGCGCGAGGTGGTGCGGCGCCTGGCGATGAGCCGGCCCGACGTCGCCTTCACGCTGGCCGGCGAGGAGCGCGCGCCGGTGACCTGGGCGGCGGCGGCCGACGAACTTGGCCGGCTCGGCGATGTGTTGGGCCAGGATTTTCGCACCAATGCCGTGCGCGTCGAGGCGGAACGCGAGGGCGTGCGCATCGAGGGCTTTGCCGGATTGCCGACGCTGTCGCGCGCCAATTCGCTCGGCCAGTATCTGTTCGTCAACGGCCGCCCGGTGCGCGACAAGGTGCTGGTCGGTGCGGTGCGCGCCGCCTATTCCGATTATCTGCCGCGCGACCGGCATCCGCTGCTGGCGCTGTCCGTGACGCTGGAGACGCGCGAGGTCGACGTCAATGTTCATCCGGCCAAGACCGAGGTGCGTTTCCGCGACGGCGGGCTGGTGCGCGGCCTGATCGTGCGCGCGTTGAAAGAGGCCCTGGCGCGCGACGGCCAGCGCGCCGCAACGACGGGCGGAGGCGCCACCATTGCCGCCTTCCGGCCGCTCGGCGCAGCCCGGCGCGAGATATTCGACTGGCGGCGCTCGCCGGCGCGGCCCGATCCGCGCGGCTTCGTGCCGGCCCGCGGCGGCGCCGCGTTCGGTCTGGCCGAAGCGGAGCAGGCGGCGTTCGATGTCGGCCATCCCTCCGCCGATGCGCGCATCGAAAGCTTCGAGCCCGCCACGGACCTGATCGAACGGCCGCTCGGCGCGGCGCGGGCGCAGGTGCACGAGACCTACATCGTTTCGCAGACCCGCGACGGGCTGGTGATCGTCGATCAGCATGCCGCGCATGAGCGCATCGTTTATGAGCGCATGAAGGCGGCGATCGAGAAATCCGGCGTGGCGCGGCAACTGCTTCTGATCCCGGAGATCGTCGAACTCGATGAGGCCGACGCGGCGCGGCTGGCCGCGCGGGCCGATGATCTGGCGCGCTTCGGCCTTGGCATCGAAGCCTTCGGTCCTGGCGCCATTGCGGTGCGCGAGACGCCGTCGATGCTCGGCGAGGTCGACGTGCACGGCCTGTTGCGCGATCTCGCCGAGCACATGGCGGAGTGGGACGACGAACTGCCGCTGGAGCGCCGGCTGCTGCACGTGTCGGCCACCATGGCCTGCCACGGCTCGGTGCGCGCCGGCCGCAAACTCAGGCCCGAGGAGATGAACGCGCTGCTGCGCGAGATGGAAGATGTACCGAATTCAGGCCAGTGCAATCACGGCCGGCCGACCTATGTCGAATTGAAGCTGACGGATATCGAGCGGTTGTTCGGGCGGCGATGATTGTCATGGCCGGGCTTGTCCCGGCCATCCCGCTGAGGGACGTACTGTGACCACCTGAGCGGGATGCGCGGGTCAAGCCCGCGCATGACAGCCGATAGGCCGGCGTTTACGAATGCCGCAAAAACACCAGCTCCGTATCGTCGTACGCCCGCCGCTCAAGCTCCTCGAAGCCCGCCGGCGCCTTGAAGCCGGCGTCTTTGGCTTCCTCGACCACCGCCAGCGCGTCCGCTTTCAGCCAGCCGCCGTCGCGCGCCGCGGTCAGCGCCTTTTCGGCAAGGCCCTTGCGGTAGGGCGGATCGAGAAACACCAGCGAGAACGGCTCCATCGGATGGGCCGGGCCGAGCGTGGTGGCGTCGCGCCGGAAGATGCGCGTGGTGCCGCCGAGCCCGAGCGTCTCGGTATTCTGCCGCAGCAGTGCCCGCGCCTCGACGCCATCGTCGACGAACAGCGTAAAGGCGGCGCCGCGCGACACCGCCTCAATGCCGAGCGCGCCGGTGCCGGCGAACAGGTCGAGCACGCGCGCATCGGTGACCGGATCGCCATAGGCATGCATCAGGATATTGAACAGCGCTTCGCGCAGCCTGTCGGCGGTCGGGCGCAAGCCCTCCGATTTCGGCCCGGCGATGGGGCGCGAGCGCAGGCGTCCGCCGACCACGCGCATGATCAGCGCGGCCTCGACGGCCGCGGGCCGCCGGTGCGGTCGCGGCGCACCTTCTTGTTCTTGCCGATGTAGGACTTGCGCTCGCGCTTCGGCGGCGGCGCTTTCTCCTCCCTGACGGGACGGCCGCGCCGCGTGGCGCCCGGTCCGCGTGCGTCTGTTGGTGCCTCGGGACGGCGCGCCGGACGCGTGCGCAACTCGTCGTCGCCGAGCGGCGCGTCGAAATCCGCTTCCGCCTGCGCGATGATGGCGTCGCCGAGCAGCCGCTTGAGCTCTTCGGTTTCGACCTCGGCGACGGCGCCGTCCTTCAAGTCGCCCAGTTCGAACGGACCGTAGGACACGCGGATCAGCCGGTTCACCTTCAGCCCGAGATGCTCGAGCACCTTGCGGACTTCACGGTTCTTGCCCTCGCGGATGGCAAAGGTCAGCCAGACATTGGCGCCCTGTTCGCGGTCGAGCGTCGCCTCGATCGGTCCGTAGCGCACGCCTTCGATGGTGATGCCGGCCTTGAGGCCGTCGAGCGTCTCCTGCGTGACGCGGCCGAGCGCGCGCACGCGGTAGCGCCGCTCCCAGGCGGTGGCCGGCAGTTCGAGTACCCGCGCCAGCCCGCCGTCATTGGTCAACAGCAGCAGGCCTTCGGTGTTCATGTCGAGGCGGCCGATGCTGATCAGCCGCGGCAGGTTTTTCGGCAGCGCGCGGAAGATGGTCGGGCGGCCTTCCGGATCGGCATGGGTGGTGACGAGTCCGCGCAACTTGTTGCAGCGGAACAGCCGGGTGCGCTCATGGCCCGGCAGCGGCGCGCCATCGACGGCGATGCGGTCCCTGGCGGTGACGTTCAGCGCCGGCGAGGCGATCAGGGCGCCGTTGACGGACACCCGCCCGGCGGCAATCCATGCCTCCGCCTCGCGCCGCGACGCCAGCCCGGCGCGGGCGATGACCTTGGCGATGCGCTCGCCGGGGATTTCGGTTTTGATCGGTTTGGACATTCCGGCCTATCGGCGTCATGGCCGGGTTGATCCCGGCCATCCACGACTTGCTGCGGGACCGTGTATAAAGACGTGGATGCCCGGCACAAGGCCGGGCACGACGAATAGCGGACACCATGCCCCCACCCAGCTTCATGCAACTCGCGCTCGATCAGGCCCGCGCGGCGGGCGCCCGCGGCGAGGTGCCGGTCGGCTGTGTCATCGTGCACGACGGCGCGGTGGTGGCGGCAGCCGGCAACCGCACGCTGGCCGACCGCGACCCGACCGCGCATGCCGAACTGCTGGCGATCCGCCAAGCGGCAGCCGTACTGGGTTCCGAGCGGCTGACCGGTTGCGATCTCTACGTCACGCTGGAGCCCTGCGCGATGTGCGCGGCGGCGATCTCCTTCGCCCGGATCCGCCGGCTTTATTTCGCCGCCGCCGATCCGAAGGGCGGCGCGGTCGAGAACGGTGCGCGGTTTTATTCGCAGCCGACCTGTCATCACCGGCCCGAGGTCTACGGCGGTATCAACGAGAGCGAGGGTGCTGCCTTGCTGAAGGAATTCTTCGCGGCGCGGCGGTAGCGGCGGCGCGCTTATGCCAGCCGGTCGACCAGTTTGCCCATGCCGGGCGGCGGCGGCGCGCGGTCGTGCGGTTTCTCGTCGGCCACGTCCTGTTCGGCGCGCTGCTCAAGCGTCCGCTGCGGCGACGCGCTGCGCTTCGGCACAATGGCGCGAATGTCGAAACGCCTTCCGTCGCGGTTGGTTGCCCGGTTCACCATGCGCGGACCTTACCGCGCAGGTGTCAAAATAATGGAACTCCGACGCGAAAAATCCGGCTGTCGTCTTTAAGGCTTCGTTAGCCGTAACGGCTCAGGCGGCGCGGGCGAATTCCCACGCCTTGTCGGCGAGCGGGCGGATGGTGTCGGCGCGGGCCGGGGCAAAATCGGAGGTCGCGGTGCCGTCGCGGACGCGGCCGACGATGCCCTGCAGGATGGCGGCGAGACGGAAGAAATTATAGGCGAGATAGACCGGCAGTGCCGGGCGCGGGTCGAGCCCGGTGCGCGCCACATAAGCATCGACGTAATCGGCCATCGACGGAATGCCGAGGGTCTTGAGGTCGTGCCCGACCAGAGAGCCGGTGCCGGCCGCGCTGTCGGAATGCGGCATGTGCCACGCCATCAGATGATAGGTGAAATCCGCCAGCGGATCGCCGAGCGTCGACAGCTCCCAGTCCAGCACCGCCAGGACTTTCGGTGAGTCGTGAGCCACGATCAGGTTGTCGATGCGATAGTCGCCATGCACCAGCCTTGGGCTGCTGGATGGCGGAATGTGCGACGGCAGCCAGTCGATCAGTTTCTCCATCGCCTCGATCGGTTCGGTCTGCGAGGCGCGGTATTGCTTCGACCAGCGCTCGACCTGGCGGGCAACATAGTTTTCGCCGCGGCCGAAATCGGCAAGGCCGATTTGCACGGGATCGAACGCATGCAGCCGCGCGATGGCGTCGTTCATGGCGTCGTACACCGCGGCCCGTTCGGCCGGGTTGGAGCCATCCATGTGCGGCTCCCAGAACACCCGGCCGTCGGCGAAATCCATGACGTAAAACGGCGTGCCGGCGACGCTGTCGTCGGCGCAGTAAGCCAGCGGTTCGGCGACCGGAAAACTTTGGCGGTGCAACGCGCTGATGACGCGGAATTCGCGGTCGACCGCATGCGCCGACGGCAGCAGCTTGCCGGGCGGCTTGCGCCGTAGCACGTAGCGCCGCGCCGGCGTGCCGAGCAGATAGGTGGGGTTCGACTGGCCGCCCTTGAATTGTTTCACGGTTAGCGGGCCGGCATAGGCGGCAATGTTCGCCGCCATATATTGGTCGAGCCGCGTCTCATCAATGCGCAGCGCCTCCGTCACCTCCTTGGTGCCGGAAAACGCCTGCTGCTTGTCGATGCCGCTCATGCAACGGGCCTATTTGCGGACGGCACCGAAGGTAATGGGTGCGTCGGCGTAGATCTTGTAGCTCTGCGATTTCGGCTTCGCCTTGTCCTCGTCGTTGGCGTATTCGATCGAGCTTTTGCCGATCAGTCCGCGCGGCAGAATCATGACCCGGATAAAACGGCTCGGCCGGTCGGCGGCGGCCTGCGCGAATACCGGATCGGGGCCGGCCTCGTACCAGGCGCCGCCGGGTCCATAGGAGGTCGACCGGCCATGCGTATCGACGCGAATGCCGCCCTCGATCAGGCAGCGGATGCCCGGCCCCTGGTGGCGGTGCAGGAGGGCGCAGCCGCCGGGCGGAAAGGCGACGCTGTCGCCGCGCAGCAGCAAATCGCCTTTCGGCATTGAATCGAGAAAGGCCGAAAATTTCTCGCGCGTGATCATGCCCGGCGCGCAGGCGACCGTGGAGCCCTGGTCGCCGCGCGCCAGTTCCCAGCGCCAGCAGGTGACGCCGTCAGGACCTGGCTTCACCGCGGTGGCGCCTTCGCCATGCCAAGTTTCGCCTTCGCTCAGCGGCTTGCCATCGATGGTGGCGGTGCCATGCACGACGAAGATGAAACGCGGCAAAGGCGCCAGCCGGAACTCGACATTTTCGGCGCTGGAAAGGACGTCTTCGTAAAGCCGCAACACGGGATGCATGTCTTTTTTGTCTCCTACCTGTGCGTCTTCCGGTGTACCCGGGAATGGCGGTCACGCCCGCCGCGCGGCGGCGATGTCGGTCTGCAAGAAATCGGCGCCCTTGAATAGCAGCGGCAAGTTGCGCGACTTGGCAAGGCCATAGGTAAAGCAGTCGGCGATATTCAGACGCGCCGGATGGCGGCCCTTGCCATAGCGCAGGAAGGCCTCGACGGCGATGTGCGCCTGTTCCACCGTTACGTCGACGGTCTCGATGCCGAGCGCTGAGAGCAGTTGTGCGATCCGTTGCGGATCGGCATCGATCCGGCGACCAATCACCACCAGGTTGGTTTCGACCAGCGAGACAGCCGACATAATTGCGCCATCGGCGGAATCGAGGGCGGCGATCATATCCGCGGCGTCAGGCTCGTCGCGCACAATGGCAACGACCGCGGAACTATCGACCACCATCATCGCGGCAGGCCGTTGTCGTCGTAGCCGATGATATCGTCGTCGGTCAGATCGTCGTTGATTCTCTTCAGCGAACCGAAATAGGCCAGTTGTTCGGCCAGCTTCAGGCGATCCACCCGGCCCTGGCGATGCGGCGGCTCCAGTTTGGCCAGCCGCTCGGCCACCGAACGGTCGATGGCATCGGTCAAGGTCTCGCCGGTGCGGGCGGCAAGTTCGCGAATGCGCGCTTCGGTCTCAGGGTTCTTGATAAACACGCCCATCGACACCTCCGTATATACTCAACGTACGAAAGTATATACGTAGTCCTGCCGCCACCGCTAGGAGGATTCTCGCTCGATGGCGCGCCAGCCGATATCGCGGCGGCAGAAGCCGCCCGGCCAGTCGATTTTGTCGACCGCCTGATACGCGCGGTGCTGCGCTTCGGCGACCGTCTTTCCCCGGGCGCAGACATTCAGCACGCGGCCGCCATTGCTCAGAACTCGCCCGCCGTCGGCCTTGGTGCCGGCGTGGAAAATCTCGACGCCCTCGACCTGCGCGGCCGCGTCGAGGCCTGCGATCGGCGAGCCGCGCTGGTAATCGCCGGGATAGCCGTTGGCCGCCATCACCACGGTCAGCGCCGCGTCCGGGTACCAGCGCAGATCGAAGTTCTTCAATTGCCCGTCGCGTGCCGCCATCAGCGCCGGCACCAGATCTGACATCAGACGCAGCATCAACACCTGACATTCGGGGTCGCCGAAGCGGACGTTGTATTCGATCAGTTGCGGGCCATCCTTGGTGATCATCAGGCCCGCAAACAGCACGCCCTTGAACGGCGCGCCCATCGCCTTCATGGCGCGCACCGTCGGATGGATGATCTCGTCCATCACACGCTGGTTCATCTCCGGCGTCATCACCGGTGCCGGCGAATAGGCGCCCATGCCGCCGGTGTTCGGCCCCTTGTCGCCGTCGCCGACGCGCTTGTGATCCTGCGCCGAGGCAAGTGCGATGGCGGTCTCGCCATCGCACAGCGCGAAGAACGACGCTTCCTCGCCGACCAGACAGGCCTCGATGACAATTTCCCAGGCGGGCTGGCCAAGCCCGCCATCGAACATCATGTCGATGGCCGCTTCGGCCTCGGCCACCGTTTCGGCGACCACGACGCCTTTGCCTGCGGCGAGTCCATCGGCTTTCACCACGATCGGGGCGCCCTGCTGGCGCACATAGGCTTTGGCGGCCTCGGCGCCCTTGAAGCGTTCATAGGCCGCGGTCGGGATCTTGTTGGCCTTGCACAGGTCCTTGGTGAAGCCCTTGGAGCCCTCCAGCCGCGCCGCCCATTTGCTTGGGCCGAACGCCTTGATGCCCGCAGCTTCCAGATCGTCGACGATGCCGGCGCACAGCGGCACTTCCGGGCCGACCACGACCAGATCGATCTTTCGGTCCTTAGCGAAGGCGATCACCGCCGCATGGTCGGCGAGGTCCAGCGCCACGCATTCGGCCTCGGCCGCGATGCCGGCATTACCGGGCGCGCAGTAGAGCTTGTCGGCCAGCGGGCTCGCCGCCATTTTCCACGCCAGCGCGTGCTCGCGACCGCCGGAACCCAGGATCAGAATATTCATGAAAGGGCCGCCTTAGGGGATCATCGCCGGGTGGTGTAGCATGGTGCCTCACCCCCGCAAGAGATTCGGTCCGAATGGCAGAGCCCGCCCTGAATAACGTTGTGGAATGGTCCGTTTCCGAGCTGTCGGCGGCCCTCAAACGCACGGTTGAGGACAATTACGGCTACGTCCGGGTGCGCGGCGAAATCTCCGGTTTCCGCGGCGCGGCGCCGTCCGGGCACTGCTATTTCCGCCTCAAGGACGACCGGGCGGTGCTGGAAGGCGTGATCTGGAAGGGCGTCTACGGCCGCATGCGGGTGAAACCCGAAGAGGGCCTCGACGTCATCGTCACCGGCAAGCTGACGACGTTCCCCGGCTCGTCGAAATATCAGTTGGTCATCGACAGCCTGGAGCCCGCCGGCATCGGCGCGCTGATGAAGCTTCTCGACGAGCGCAAGAAGAAGCTCGCCGCCGAAGGGCTGTTCGACGAGGCGCGCAAGCAACTCATTCCGTTTCTGCCCGATGTCATCGGCGTGGTGACGTCGCCGACCGGCGCCGTCATCCGCGACATATTGCACCGGCTGGCCGACCGATTCCCGCGCCGCGTGCTGGTGTGGCCGGTGCGGGTGCAGGGCGACGCCTCGGCCGGTGAAGTCGCCAACGCCATTCGCGGTTTCAACGCGCTGCCCGAGGGCGGCGCGTTGCCCCGGCCCGATCTGATCATCGTCGCGCGCGGTGGCGGCTCGCTGGAGGACCTCTGGTCATTCAATGAAGAGATCGTCGTGCGCGCCGCGGCCGACAGCATGATCCCGCTGATCTCGGCGGTCGGCCACGAGACCGACATCACACTGATCGACTTTGCCTCCGACCGGCGGGCGCCGACCCCAACCGCCGCCGCCGAAATGGCGGTGCCGGTGCGCGCCGAACTCCTGGGCACGCTCACGTCGCTCGGCGCGCGCAAGCTGGCCTGCTGGCAGCGCGGGCTTGAGCGACACCGCAAGGAACTGGCGGCGCTGACGCGGGCGCTGCCCAAGGACATTCTTGCCGGCCCGCGTCAGCAACTGGATACGCTGGCCGAACGGCTGCCGCGCGCGCTCCGCGCCAACGCGCAGGTGCACCATACCCAGTATTCGCGCGTCGCCACGCGGCTGGCGCCGCAACTGCTGTCGAACACGGTCGAACGGCGGCGCGAGCGCTACGACAGCCTCAACCAGCGTCTCAAGGCCAGCCTGATCGCCAATGCGCAAGCCCATTCCGCGCGCATCGAACGGGCGAAGGAGCGTGTCGTTGCGTTCGGCGAGCGTTCGCAGCGCGCGACGGTGGCGCTGCTCAAACACCATCAGGGCCGCATCGAGCGCGCCGACCGGCTGCTGAATGCGTTTTCGTACCGCGAGGTGCTCAAGCGCGGCTTTGCGCTGGTGCGGGACGGCGAGGGCCGGCCGCTGCGCGGCGCTGCGGGCGTTTCGGCAGGCATGCCGCTCGACATCGAATTTGCCGATGGCCGCATCGGCGCCACGGCCGATGGCGCGGGCGCCGCCGTCGTTGTCAGAGAGACAGCCGTCACCCGGACGGTGGTCGTCGAGGCGCCGCCGAAGCCCAGGCCGCGCGCCAAAGGCGGCGGCGAGGGTTCTGGCGGGCAGGGCAGCCTGTTCGGGGCCTAATACTTCACACTCGCGAACAGCCGCACCCCCAACCCCGGCATCACCACCTCATCCTTGGAATAGGACGCGCTGTTGCGGATGGTGCGGTTGAGCAAGTTGGTGCCATTGATGCCGACCGTGATCGCGCTGAGCTGGTCGCGGCGCGGATTGACGGCGTTCCAAGTGTAGCTCACCTCGGCGCGCAGGTCGTCATAAGCCGGCGTCGTGGTTTCGGCGACAGCAGCGATGTCGTTCTGTGCGAAGGCGTGGATCAGACGCACCCGCGCCAGCCAGTTGGCATCGCGCCAGTAAGCTCCGCCGCCGAGCCGCATCGGCGGAATGCGGGGCACATTGGTGCCGTCGCTGAACGTCGCCCTCACCAGGTCGAACTGGTTTTCGACACCGAAGACGCCACCTGCCACGGGCAGCAGATCCCACTGGCTCTGTAATTCCACGCCGCGGAACGTCGCGTCACGCTGCGAGAAAATCGCTTCGCTGAGTTCCTCGTCGGGCAACGAGCAATCGCCGGCATCGTCGCACGTGTTGCCGGTGAGCCGCCGGTAGATGAAGCCCTTGTATTTGGTAACGTAAGCCGTCGCCTCGAAGCGGAACGGCCCGGTGGCGCGGCGCAGGCCGAGCTCCAGCGACTGTGCTGCCTCGATGCCGAGGCCGATATTGCCCTTGTCGAATGTCTCGGTGGCGTGATGACTTCCGCCGGAGAACAGTTCGGCCGGTTTCGGCGCGCGCTCGACATATTGCCCCGTGATGCTGGCGACGAGATCCAGCGGCAAATTCTGTATCAGTCCGAGGCTGACGCTCTTCGGCGTGAAACCGAGCGAGGCCGGCGTTTGGCCGAGCACGCCCGGCACGTCGAAGGAACGCGCCGTGCCGTCGAGATCGACCCGCTCGATGCGGCCGGCCAGTTGCGCCTTGGTGGTGTCGGTGAATTTGAATTCGTTGAACATGTAGCCGGCGATACGGCGGTTGCTGTTCGGGTCCCACAGGCCGATGCCGTCCGGGCTCGACGCGGTCAGCTTCTGGTGGCCGCCCTGCACGCCGATCGCCGTGGTTAGCGCCGCGAAGCGCAGATTGAACGGCGCGAGCTGCATTTCGACGCGGCCTTCCTGCTCCTTGTTGGTGAAGGTCTGGTGCACCGTGTCGGAGCCGGGATCGGCCGTGTCCTCGAGGCCGCGTTCGTCGTGCTTGTAGTCGGTGAAGCCGCCCCAGAAACGGATCGCATCAATGGCGCCGCCCGGACTGCGCCATTCGCCTTTGGTCAGAATCTTGGTTTGGTTGGCGTCAATGCGGGCGTTCTCCTCAGCGCCCTCGCTGGTGGGGATATGATAGAGCGCGTTGTTCTGCATGATGGCAGCGCCGACGAAGCCGTTGTCGAAGATGTAGGAGCCGCCGACCGACTGTCCGTTGGCGCGGGCGGCGGAGTTGGCCTGACGGCCGCCGGGAATCCGGTAGTCCTGCGCGTTGCGCGCGAACGCGTCGGCGTGGATGGCGACATTGCCAGCGCCGGCATCCAGCAGCACCGCGCCGTCGTGGCCGCTGTCGACGCTGCTGGCCGCGCCGCGCAATTCGGTTGATATGCCGCGCTTCGGAATTGCGGTCGGAATGCGGTTGTTGGTGGTTTCCACCACGCCGCCGATCGCCTGCGGGCCGAACCGCAACGAGGCCGGGCCGCGGATCACTTCGACGCGGTCGATGCTGAGCGGATCGACCGGGACGAAGTGGTCTTCGCCGAGATCGGACGCGCCGTTGGCGCCGATGCCGTTTTCCTGAATACGCACGCGGTTGACGTCGAGACCGCGGATGATCGGGCGGCTTGAGGCGCCGGGGGCGAAGCCCGAGCCGGTGATGCCGGGCATGCCGAACAGCAGATCGCCAAGAGTGGCGGCGCCGCTGCGGCGGATGTCGGCGTCCGGCACCACGGTGACGGTGGCGAACTGGTCGGTCACCACCGGCAGCGTGCCCTGCAATTCGCCGGTCGCGGGTGCGGTGGCGGGCCGCTGGATCGGGCTGGGCGTGCTGACCACGATCTCCGGCAGCGCGACTTGCGCGGTTGACGGCGTGGCGAGCAGAACGAACGGAGAGACGGCCAGCAGCAGGCTGCGGCGGATACGAAACGACATGAGAACCTCGAGAACCTGAACATCCGGAAACCCAACGGGACAGGCCGGCGCGGGAGGCGCGACCGATCGCGATGAGGCGAGACTGAAGCGGAGATCAGGCCCGCGGCGGCGCGCGGGGCTGGAACGGCTGCCGCGCCGCGTGCCGCTGGACGTTGTCTTCGGAAGGGATTGGCGCGCGGGCTGCCGTACCGACCGGCAGCAGCAGCGCAGGTATCGATGAACCAAACGGGGTCGCGTCGATATTCAGGATGGCGCAGATCGCGCAGGCGTCGCGCCCGTGACGATCGCCCGGACTACCATCTCCGGTTGTATCTGGTTGTATCGCGCTCGCCGGTGTGGCCGCGACCTCTGCGGCATGCCCATGGCCGAAAGACACCGCCAGGTGCAGGGTCAGCGCTATCAGCGCCAGCCATCGCGTTCGTGTTCGCCGTTTGCGCATCCCCACCGTCGCCCTGTCGTAGTGTTACAATATAACATTACGTAACGGCGCCGGTGTCAATCTCTCTCTGCGGCGGTGATATGGCCCGGCGCAATGCCCAATACGGTTGGAACCGGCGCAGGGTTTCGTTCTTGCGTGTGAGCGACTATCTTCAACGAACCACCCGCCGCCACGGAGGCTTCTCTTGCTCAATCGCTACGACCGCTCGCCGCCGACCAACGGCGAGGCGGAGGTGAAATACCTTGACGGCGATTTCCGCGTGGTGCGGCCGGGCGCCTTCGTGCGCTGCGCGGTGACCGCCGTGCCGATCCCGCTTGAGGAACTGAAGTACTGGAGCGTCGACCGGCAGGAGGCCTATGCCTCGCCCGAGGCTGTGTTGCAGCGGCTGGCGCCCGAGCGCTAGCGACCCAGCTTTTCCAGAATGAGCCGCCGCAACGCATCCGCATCATCCACGGCCAGTGTGACCGGCAACACGTGCGACTTGGCGGCCAGCGCCGCCAGCAACGGATCGCCCGCAATCCGCGCGCGGTCTTTCTCCGTGGTGAGGAGCGACAGGCCGTCGCGCTCGGCCTGCATGATCAGGTCGCCGGCCTCTTCGCCCGTGTAGCGATGATGGTCGGCGAAGCTGCGGCGCTCGGCCACCTCGATGCCGGCATCGGTCGCTGTGGCGAAGAACTTCTCCGGATCGCCGATACCGGCAAAGGCCAGAGCCTTGCGCGCTTTCAGCGACGCGACCGCAGCCGGGTCGGGCGTCAGCCGGCCATGGAACATCGTCAGGTGAGGCGCCGCGGCGATGACGGTGTTGGCGGCCGCACCATCGCCAATCACCAGGAGTGCATCGGTACGCCGTAATTGCGCTATGAGAGGCGCGCGCAAGGGACCGGCGGGAAACACGCAGCCATTACCGATGCCGCGCCGGGCATCGATTACAGCCAAGGTGAAATCTTTCGCCAGCGATCCGTTCTGCAAGCCATCGTCCATGACGATGACATCGGCGCCGTGGGCAATCGCGGCCTGCGCGCCGGCGACGCGGTCGCGCGCCACGATGGTCGGCGCCGTCCGCGCCAGCAGCAGCGCTTCGTCGCCGACCGCCGCGGCGCTGTCCGTCTCCGGACCGACCTGCTTCGCGCCAACGTTGCTGCCGCCATAGCCGCGCGTCAGGCAAAAGGGCTTGCGCCCCTCGGCGGTCAGTATCTGTGCCAACATGATGGCGGTTGGCGTCTTGCCGGCGCCGCCGAGCGTGAAGTTGCCGACGCACAGCACCGGCACGCCGCATCGCGCCCCGGACTTCTGCATGCGTCGGGACGCCACAGCGCCGTAAGCCATGCCAAACGGCGACAACAATGCGGATTGCAGCCCCGGTTCTTCCCACCAGAAGCCGGGTTCACGCATGGCCGACCCGCTGGCGCAGCGCAAGTTGCATCAGGTAGGGCTCGATCGCTTGCAGCGTGCGCTCCAATGCGCCGCCCAGCGTATCGACCGTTGCGCGCGCCGCCTGAGCCATGCGTTCGCGCGCCGCCGGCTGGCCCAGCATCGCGGCGAGGCCGGCGGTGAGGCGGTCGGCGTCAAGCACCGTTTCGGCGCCGTGCGCCTCGTCGAGCGCGCGATAGATTTCAGCAAAATTCCACACATGCGGCCCATGCAGGATGGCGGCGCCGAGCTTGGCGGCCTCGATCGGATTCTGTCCGCCATGCCGCACCAGCGAGCCGCCGACGAACACGACCGGCGCCAGGCGGTAGATCAGCCCCAGCTCGCCCATCGTATCAGCGATGTACACATCGGTATTGCGCTTCGGCAGGTTGCCCGTCGAGCGCAGCGTGGACGACAGGCCTGCCGCCGCCGCGATATCCATGACGCCGGGGCCGCGCTCGGCATGGCGCGGCGCGATCAATGTCAACAGGCCGGGGAAGTTCGCCCGCAGGCGGGCATGCGCGGCGACGATGAAATCCTCTTCGCCGGGATGGGTCGAGGTTGCGGCCAGCACCGGCCGGTCGCCGATGGCGTCGCGGAGCGCGTTCAGGCTGGCGGTGTCGGCGGGCGGTGCGGGGACATCGAACTTGAGATTGCCGGTGGTGACGATGCGTGGTGCGCCGAGGTCATCGATGCGCAAAGCGTCGGCCGGCGTTCGCGCCAGGCACAGATCGAAACGATGCAGCAGGTTGCCGATCGAGCGCGGCAGATAGCGCCAGCGTTGAAATGAATGCTCCGACAGCCGCCCGTTGACCATGATCATCGGCACGTTTCGCCGGGCAGTCTCGATGAGCATGTTAGGCCACAGGTCGGATTCGACGAACAGCGCCAGGTCCGGCTGCCAATGTTCGAGAAAGCGTCGCATATAGCGCGGCACGTCGAGTGGCACGAATTGATGGATGACGCCGGGCGGCAGCCGCTGCTCCGCCATTGCGCTCGATGTGACGGTGCCGGACGTCACCAGCACGCGAATATTGCGGGCGGCGATCCGCGCGATCAGCGGCAGCACGCAGATCAGTTCGCCGACGCTGGCGCCGTGGATCCAGACCAGCGGTCCTGCCGGACGCTCGAAACCGGCTTCGCCGCGCCGCTCGCCAAGCCGTGAATGAATTTCCTTGCCGCGCTTGAGCCGCCGCGCCAGCAGCAGCGGTGCCAGCGGCCGTGCCGAAGCTGACAGCAGCCGATAGGCGCGCAACGGTGCGGTCAGTTTGTCGCTCACGGCGCCGGTCCCCGATCGACGATCGCATAGGCGCGCGCCGTGACGGTGTTGAGTTCGTTCTGCACCTGCTGCCGCGCGGATTCCAACACGGCGGCGTCGGCATCGGCCGCCACATAAATCGGCGTTCCGGCAATCATCGACAGCCGGCCGAATGGCAGGTTGATGGCGCTGCGATCCCAGTTGTTGAGCACCTTGCGGCGCTGCGTCGCGATGGCCACGGGATAAATCGGTCGTCCCGAGCGCTGCGCCAGCTTGACGACGCCCATGCCGGCGACACGTGAAATCTTCGGTACGTCGGCGGTCAGCGCGACGTTATAGCCGTCATGCAACGCTTCCAGCATTTCGTGGAAGGCGGTGGCACCGCCCTTGCGGTGAAATTCGCCATTATGCGCGCCGGAGCCGCGAATGGTGCCGATGCCCAGTCGCTCGGCGGCGCGCGCGTTCATTTCACCGTCGCGGTGCCGCGAGATCAGCACCTTGGTGCGGTGGCTGGGATGGTCGCGTTTGATGAACGGCGCCATGAAATGCTGACCATGCCACATCGCGATGATGACCGGCATCTGGATGGTCTCATAGATATCCGCCGGCTCAAGGGTGACCCGGCTGGTGCGCCAGACGAAGCGCAAATAAGACGCCGCTGTCGCTCCAACGGCGCCCAGAAATGCGGGCGAGGCGGCGATCCGGGAGAACGTCGGCATCGGTCCCTTTCGGGTTCTGAACGCTAGCGCGCCGGCTTTGCCGGATTGTCGGGGTCGAGCAGGCGATGCAGGTGAACGATAAAGTAGCGCATATGCGCGTTGTCGACGGTCTGCTGCGCCTTCGCCTTCCAGGCGACATAAGCGCTGGCATAATTCGGGTAGATGCCGACGGTTTCCACCGCGTCGAGGTCTTTGAACTCGCTGCCGCCAAGTTCGGTTAGTTCGCCGCCAATGACGAGATGCAGCAACTGTTTGCCGGGTACTATATCGGACATGGCTCGATTCCTGGCTTGATGTTCGGAGAAGCCCCGGCGGACCCATATGGACGACGAAAGCGAAGATTTAGCGGCAGAACCCGGGTTTATGCAAACCCTGGCTTGATGCCAATTCGCTTCAAGCGAAATCGGCCTGGCGGTTGCGCATCTGTTCGAGCAATGCGCCGTGGCGGGCGGGACCGGCGGCGATCAGCGCGCCGTGCACCACTTGCGGACGATTATAAAGTGGCGTGCGGCCGAAAAAGTCGGTCATCGCGCCACCGGCTTCGTGCACCAAAAGGTCGGCCGCGGCAAGGTCCCAGTCGTGACTGCCGGAGGAGGCGAAGGCGACATCGAGTCCGCCATGCGCCACACGGGTAAGCCGCAAGGCCAGCGAATGCACCTTGGGCTGCGCGAGGATGCCGGGATGGCGGTCGGCGAGGCGATCGAGGTAGCGCTTCGGCCCGGCCATGCTGGCGCCGTCGAGCGCGTCGCCGCCGCTGGCCACGATCGCGATACCGTTCAACGTGGCGCCGGCGCCGCGCACGGCGAGAAACATCTCGTCGGTGACCGGAGCATAAAGCGCGGCAAGTTCGGGCCTGCCATCGCCGACCAGTGCCACCGAAATGGTCCAGTCCGGTTTGCCGGAAATGAAGGCGCGGGTGCCGTCGATCGGGTCGACGATCCAGGCCGTGCGCATGGACCGGCCGGAGAGGCTGTCTTCTGTCTCTTCCGATAGCCATCCGGCGTGCGGCGCCAGCGCGGTGAGCCGCGTCTGCAGCAGATTGTTGACGGCAATGTCGGCATCGCTGACCGGCGAGCGGTCCTCACCCTTGGTCCAGTGCTTGTAATCGAGCCGCCGCGTCGCCAGCGCCAACGCGCCGGCTTCGCGCATCACCGCTTCAAGGGGCGCGCGCAGCGGCGCGCATTCACTGGCCGGCAACGGTCAGGCCCTCCAGTCGCACCGTCGGCGCATTGATGGTCGAGCGGAATTCCAAATCGTTGGCCGGCGTCATGCTGCGGAAAATGTCGAACAGATGGCCGGCGATGGTCACCTCGCTGACCGGATAGGTCTTGTGGCCGTTCTCGATCCAGAAGCCGGAGGCGCCGCGGCTGTAGTCGCCGGTCACCATGTTGACGCCCATGCCGATCAGGTCGGTGACATAGAAGCCATCTTCGATGTCGGCGATCAGTTGTTCGGGCGACGTGGTGCCGGGCTCGAGATGCACGTTGCTGGCCCCGGGCGAGGGCGACGACGAGACGCCGCGCTGCGCGTGTCCCGTGGTGACGAGACCGAGTTCGCGCGCGGTGGCGCAATCGAGCAGCCAGGAGCGCAGCACGCCGCCGTCGATCAAAGAGAGCTTCCGGCCCGCGACGCCTTCGCCATCGAACGGATGCGAGCGGAGGCCGCGCTTGCGCAGCGGATCATCGATGATGCGGATGTTGTCGGCGAAAAGCTTCTCGCCCATCTTCTCGCGCAGGAAGCTGGTCTTGCGCGCGATCGACGCGCCGTTCACGGCGCCGGCCAGATGCGACACCAGCGTGCTGGCGACGCGGCGATCGAACACCACCGGCACCTTGCGGGTCGTCACCTTGCGCGGGTTGATGCGTTCGACCGCGCGCTCGCCGGCGGTGCGGCCGATTTTCTCCGGACTGTCGAGATCGGCGGCGTGCAGCGCCGAGGAGAAATCGTAATCGCGCTCCATGCCGGTGCCCTCGCCGGCGATGGCCGTCATCGATACCCCGTGCCGCGAGCCGAGATAGGCGCCGCGGAAACCGTGGCTGGTCACCAGCACCATGCCGCCGATGCCGGCCGACGCCGAAGCGCCGCCCGATTTGGAAACGCCTTTAACGGCGAGCGCGGCCTGTTCGGCGTCGCGCGCCAGTTTTTCAAGCTGCGCCACCGTCGGCAGGTCGCGGTCGATGAGATCGAGATCGGCGAATTGACGGGCCAGCAGGCTTTCGTCGGCCAGACCGGCATATTTGTCTTCCGGCGCGACGCGCGCCATTGCCACGGCGCGCTCGGCCAAAGCCTGGCTGCCGTCGCCGGACAGGTCATTGGTCGAGACCACCGCCTGGCGGCGGCCGACCAGAACGCGCAGACCGAGATCGTCGCCTTCGGAATTTTCCGATTCTTCAACCGCACCGTCGCGCACCTCGATCGACAGCGAGACGCCGCGCACCACGACAGCGTCGGCGGCATCGGCGCCGGCCGCACGGGCGGCTTTCACCAGCCGTTCGGCACGGTCGGTAAGGGCGGACTGGTCGAACAGGGAGGCTGTGGGGGCGAGCATGATGGCTTTCAAATGGCGCTTGTGGCGCTCCGGTTCAACCGGCGGATCGGAACAATTCGGCGGCGGATCGCAACACCTCGTCAATCATGGTTCGCAACGCGTCGTCAATCATGGAGGGCGATACCATTTTTGCTAACGGCGATTAACCGCGAACTTTAAGCAGATTCGGACGTCATTCCGCCATCATCCCCCTGCGACCGGGCACATAAGCCTGGCGCGGGAGAGTTTGAGGCGTCAAATGAGAAGTGGCGGATACCCCGGCGGGTCGGGTCGCGCAATGCGACTCGACCCGTTCAGCCTCCCCGTGCGTTTCGCGGCGACCGACGCCGCGGCCGACGAGCGGGTCAGGCACGTGGAACTGCACCGCGAACGCGTGGTGGTGCGGCGTTCGCTGTCCGGCATGCGCATGGCGCTCAACCTGCCGGTGAAGGCTTTCACCGGCGTCGCCATCAAGGTCAAAGCGGGCGAGGGCGACAATGGCGCCACCGTTTGGGTCGTGCTGCAGCACCGCGACCCGGCGCTGGCGCTGCCGCTGTTTGTCACCCGGGAGACCGACGAGGCCTTCGCCGAGTGGCGGACCTGGGCCAAGGTCCTCGGCCTGCCGCTGCTGGTGGAAGAAGACGGCGCCCTCACCGAGCCTTTCGCACGGCTCGGCCAGATGCGTCTGGAGGCTGTCAAGCCGCGCCGCCGCCGCCGCAGTGCGCTGAAGCGCCGGCGGCCGACCATGCCGCTGCGCCGGGCGATGGGTGGTCTGACGGCGGCCACGCCGGTGCATCGCGGCGAGCGCGAGATCATCGCGCGGAATTAACCGCTTGTTTTCTTTGCCTCACGCCTTGCCATACCCTCCCGCCGTCGGCGTCTGGATGATGATCGCCTCATCGGTATCGATCGTGGTGGCGTCGCAGCCTTGCAGCCGCTCCATCCGCCCGTCCTTGCGCCGCACCCAGTTCTCGCCGATCTGGCCGTCCTCGCCACCGGCCAGACCGAACGGTCGCACGCGGCGGTGACCGGTGAGCAACGTGCACTCCATGGTCTCGCGGAAACGGATGGTACGGCGGATGCCGTCGCCCGCGCTCCACTTGCCCTTGCCGCCGGAGCCCTTGCGGATGTGGAAGTCCTCCAGCACCACCGGATAGCGGAATTCCAGCACTTCGGGATCGGTCAGCCGCGTGTTCGTCATGTGCGTGTGCACGGCATCGGTGCCGGGAAAGCCGGGGCCGGCCGGCGAACCCGAGCAGATGGTCTCGTAATACTGATAGGTCTTGTTGCCGAAGTTCAGGTTGTTCATGGTGCCTTGCGCGGCGGCCATGGCGCCGAGCGCGCCGAACAGGCAGTTGGTCACCGCCTGTGACGTCTCGACATTGCCGGCGACAACGGCGGCGGGATATTCCGGCGTCAGCATCGACTTCTTCGGCACCACGATGTTGATCGGCCGCAGGCAGCCGGCATTCATCGGAATGTCGTCGTCGACCATCACGCGGAACACGTAGAGCACGGCGGCGCGCGTGACAGGTTCCGGCGCGTTGAAATTGGTCGGCTGCTGCGGCGAGGTGCCGGTGAAGTCGACGGTGGCCTCGCGCTTCTTCTTGTCGACCGTGATCTTCACCTTGATCACGGTGCCCTGGTCCATCTCGTAGCTGAATTCACTGTCGTGCAGCCGGTCAATGACGCGGCGAACGCTTTCGGCGGCGTTGTCCTGGACGTGCTGCATGTAGGCCGTCACCACCGGCATGGTGAACAGCGTCACCATTTTGCGCAGTTCGGCCACGCCTTTCTCGTTGGCGGCGATCTGCGCCTTGATGTCGTTGATGTTCTGCACCGGGTTTCGCGCCGGATACTTTGCCCCCAGCAGCGCCGCCAGCAATTCCTTCTCGCGGAAGCGCCCACGATCGACCAGCTTGAAATTGTCGAACAGCACGCCCTCCTGCTCGATGGTCGTGGCATTGGGCG
This sequence comes from Pseudolabrys sp., assembly GCA_022843325.1. Lineage (GTDB taxonomy): Bacteria > Pseudomonadota > Alphaproteobacteria > Rhizobiales > Xanthobacteraceae > Pseudolabrys. Next base: position 82,402 of record JALHNV010000006.1, read on the forward strand.
ACATCGAGCCCGGCGAGATGCCGCCGACATCGGCGTGATGGCCGCGCGACGCCACCCAGAACAGGATCTTTTTCTTTTTGTCGTCGAACACCGGCGTGCAGACGGTGATGTCGGGCAGATGCGTGCCGCCGTTATAGGGCGCGTTGATGACGTAGACGTCACCGGGCCTGATCTTGCCCTTGTTGTCGCGGATCACGGTCTCGACCGAACGGTCCATGGAGCCGAGATGCACCGGCATGTGCGGCGCGTTGGCCACCAGCGTGCCGTCCGCTGCGAACACCGCGCAGGAGAAGTCGAGCCGCTCCTTGATGTTGACGGAGTAGGCGGTGTTCTGCAGCGATACGCCCATCTGTTCGGCGATCGACATGAACAGGTTGTTGAACACCTCCAGCATGATCGGGTCGGCGTGGGTTCCGATCGCATACGTGCGCTTCAGCGCCTTGACGCGCGTCAACACCAGATGATCTTTCGCCGTCAGTTCGGCCTGCCAGCCCGGCTCGACGACGATGGTCTGGTGCGGCTCGATGATGATGGCTGCGCCCTTGATTTTGGCGCCGATCTTCAACTGGTCACGGGTATAGACATTGGCCTTGTGCCATTGCCCCTGCGAGAAGAAGCGGGTGCGCCGCGCCGGCGTCGGCAGTTTTGCCGCCGTGCGCCGGGCCTTCTTCTCATTGAACCTCGCACCGCCGCCGACGGCTTCTACAGAAACCGCCTCGACCACCATCTGCTTGTTGCGGTCGATGAAGCCGAAGCGCGCCTTGTGCGCCTTCTCGAAGGCGCGTTGCATCGCGGGCAGGGCGCCGGCCTGCACCACCAAAGCGGTGTCGGTGCCGGCGTAACGGATGTGGGCGCGAACGATGACCTTGATCTTGGCCGCCGCCACGCCCTGTCCGGCGACCTCGGCCTTGACCGCGCGGCCGAGCGTGGCGCCGGTTTTTTTCAGGGAGGCGAGCGCCTTGGCGCCGAACGGCAGCTCGATCGCCTGTTCGCGGGTGGCGCGAATGTCGGCCAGCCCCATGCCATAGGCCGACAGCAGCGACGAGAACGGATGGATCAGCACCTTGGTCATGCCGAGCGCGTCGGCCACCAGACAGGCATGCTGGCCGCCGGCGCCGCCGAAGCAATTAAGTGCATAGCGGGTCACGTCATAGCCGCGCTGCACCGAAATCTTCTTGATCGCATTGGCCATGTTCTCGACCGCGATCTTGATGAAGCCGTCGGCGATTTCCTCCGCCGACTTGCCATCGATCTGTTGGGCCAGTTCGGCGAAGTCACGCTTGACCGCGTCGGCGTCGAGCGGCTGGTCCTGCTGCGGCCCGAAGATCTTCGGGAAGAAGTCCGGCAGCAGCTTGCCGGCCATCACATTGGCGTCGGTGACGGCCAGCGGACCGCCGCGGCGGTAGCAGGCCGGCCCCGGATTGGCGCCGGCCGAGTCGGGGCCGACGCGGAAGCGTGCGCCATCGAAATGCAGGATCGAGCCGCCGCCGGCGGCCACGGTGTGAATGAGCATCATCGGCGCTCGCATGCGCACGCCGGCGACTTCGGTCTCGAAGGCGCGTTCGTATTCGCCATCGAAATGCGACACGTCGGTCGAGGTGCCGCCCATGTCGAAGCCGATCAGCCGGTCGAAGCCAGCCTGCCGGCCGGTCTCCGCCATGCCAACCACGCCGCCGGCCGGGCCAGAGAGGATGGCGTCCTTGCCCTGAAACAGCTCGGCCGCGGTGAGTCCGCCAGACGACATCATGAACATCAGGCGGATTTCTTCTTCACCACCTTCCCCTCCAGGGGAGGGTAAGACTGCAGTGCCCTGCATCTCCTTCGACACCCGGCTCACGTACCGTTTCAGGATCGGCGATAGATAGGCGTCGACCACCGTCGTATCGCCGCGGCCGACCAGCTTGATCAGCGGCGAGACTTCGTGGCTCACCGAGACTTGGGCAAATCCCATGTCGCGCGCGATCGAGGCGACGCGCTGTTCGTGCTCGGGGTAGCGATAAGCGTGCATGAACACGATCGCGACGGCGTCGATGCCGTCGGCTTTCGCCGCTTCCAGATCGGCGCGCACGGCGCCGAGATCGGGTTCACGCTCGACCTTGCCGTCGGCCAGCACGCGCTCATCGACTTCCGCCACGCGCTCGTACAAAAGTTCGGGTTTGACGATGTGCTTGGCGAAAATTTTCGGCCGCGC